>CACIRS010000052.1 GCA_902589115.1 uncultured Prochlorococcus sp. | reverse complement strand
TGAGTAGATCTACTCATGGGTACTACCGGGAACTGTTAGGTTCATACGCAACTCAACTTCTGTGATGGACGCCAATCTGTCACTGACGACTGCTTACCAGTCATCATTCCCCTGGTTATCTCTAATTGTTCTCCTCCCAGGAGCAGGTGCTTTAGTGCTTCCTTTTCTTCCTGCGGACAAGAACACGGGATCCAATCTGCCAAGAAATCTTGCATTTTCCTTGTTGATTGCAGATTTCCTTTTAATGATCGTGGCCTTTAGTCGCCTATTCGATCCCCTAGAAGGAGGATTACAACTAACTGAGCGAATAAGCTGGGTGCCTTTTATTGGACTGGAATGGTCTTTAGGTGTTGATGGCTTATCTTTACCCTTAGTACTTTTAAGCGGGCTAATAACGCTACTTTCTGTAGCAGCAAGTTGGAATATTAAAAGCAAACAACGTCTTTATTTCTCACTAATACTTGTTCAAGCTTCTGCGCAAGCACTAGTCTTTTTATCCCAGGACTTTTTACTGTTTTTTCTAGCTTGGGAATTAGAACTTGTTCCTGTTTATTTGCTTATTGCAATTTGGGGCGGTAAAAGAAGACTTTATGCCGCAACAAAGTTTATTTTATATACAGCATTAGCCTCTCTACTTATACTAATTAGTGGTCTTGCATTAGCATTATCTGGGGATATTTATACTTTAAACTTAACCGAATTGACTCAAAGATCTCCTAATGGAAGTTTTGGAATTCTATGCTACTTAGGTTTTTTAATTGGCTTTGGAGTAAAGCTTCCAATCTTCCCTTTACATACCTGGCTACCAGATGCACATGGAGAAGCAAATGCACCAGTATCAATGATACTCGCGGGAGTTTTATTGAAGATGGGAGGCTATGCCTTACTAAGATTTAACGTTCAAATGCTTCCAGAAGTCCATCAGCAACTTGCCCCTGCACTAATAATTATAGGGATTGTAAATATAATCTATGGAGCTTTAAATGCATTTGCCCAAGACAATGTAAAACGGCGCATAGCATGCAGTTCTGTTAGCCATATGGGTTTTGTTTTGTTAGGTATAGGTGCAATAGATGCTTTAGGAATAAGTGGAGCAATGCTTCAAATGATCAGCCATGGTTTGATTGCAGCTGCAATGTTCTTTGTAACTGGTTCGTTCTATGAAAGGACTAATACACTTTCTATTCCAAATATGGGAGGCCTTGCAAAAATATTGCCCATAACATTTGCTTTCTTCCTTGCAAGCTCCTTAGCCTCACTTGCACTTCCTGGGATGAGTGGATTCGTAAGTGAAATAACTGTTTTTCTTGGAATCACTAGCCAACAAGAATTTACTTCTATTTTCAGAGCTACAACAATATTTATTGCGGCAATTGGATTAGTGTTGACACCTGTGTATTTGTTATCAATGTGTAGAAGAGTATTCTTTGGCCCTAGGATACCAGCATTAGCAACAGTAAATGATATGAATACTAGAGAATTAACGATAGGGTTAACTCTTCTAATACCAACTTTAGTTATAGGATTTTGGCCAAGAATAGCCATAGACCTTTATGAGGCTTCTACCAATGCTTTAGCGAGCAATCTTATTAGTCATGGACTTGCCACTTTTAACCCCATTCTGTTTATTAAATAAATGAATATTGATAAAGACACAGTAAAGAATATTGCCTTATTAGAAGGTAAAGGGATTCCTGATTTTAAAAAGATTACAGACAAAGAAATTAAATTAAACATGCCCAAACTGCTTGACCAGGTTGAGAATGAATTCTTACTATTAGAAGGAAAGCTTGCAACGGCCATTGAAAGCAACAGTCAATTAGATTGGGGCAATGTTATAACTCCTCTATACGATATTGAAGAGAAACTCAGATGGAGTTGGAGTGCAGTAACACATCTAAATGGCGTTTGTAACTCTCCAGAATTAAGGGAACAATATTCTATACAACAGCCAAATATTATTCGTATTGGGAACAAAATAGGGCAAAGCAAAGTATTATTCCAGGCGCTTTCTATTCTTAGCAAGAGAAAGTCAAATAATTTAGATCCAATTCAACAAAGAATATTAGAAACTGAGATACTTTCTATGAAGCATAGAGGTGTTGGACTTGATGGAATTACTCAAAAAGAATTTAATTTGGACAGTGAAAGACTTGGGAAACTGTCGAATGTATT
>CACIRS010000051.1 GCA_902589115.1 uncultured Prochlorococcus sp. | reverse complement strand
GCTCAGCCTGGAACACAAACATAAAGTTAAAAGTACCTGAAATACCTAAAGGCATTCCGTCAGACAGTGAGCCTTGTCCGAATGGATAAATCAGGAACACTGCAAAAGCTGCAGAAACTGGTGCTGAGTAAGCAACACAAATCCAAGGGCGCATACCTAAACGGTATGAAAGCTCCCACTGACGTCCCATCCAGCCGCAAATGCCAATCAAGAAATGAAAGACAACCAGCTGATAAGGGCCACCGTTGTATAGCCATTCATCAAGAGATGCAGCTTCCCAAATTGGGTAGAAGTGCATTCCAATGGCATTACTTGAAGGAACAACTGCACCAGAGATGATGTTGTTGCCATAAAGAAGAGAACCTGCAACAGGCTCACGGATTCCGTCGATATCAACCGGCGGTGCCGCAATAAAGGCAATGATGAAACAAATGGTGGCCGATAGAAGGCAAGGGATCATCAATACACCAAACCAACCGACATAAAGACGGTTATTGGTGGATGTAACCCACTCGCAGAACTGTGGCCAACCTTTTAGCAGCGAAGAACGCTGTTGAAGAGTGGTCATGAGGACGTAAAGAGTGTCCCAAAGGGACAAGCAAATAAGGACAGGATGGTCCTGTCAAAAGGAGTTTAAAGGAAAAAAGGACTTTCCGTGAAGAAACTGTGTAGGCAATACACAACAAAACCAACCGAAGAAAAACCAGAAAGTTTTAAGATTTGGAGTAACCGATTCCATAGCAAGAAATTGGTACTCATTTGTTGGCTATTTGAAGGGCGTCATCTTGAAGAGAGAGTGCCCTTATCCATTGCAAGACATAGAAGAAATGAACTTGAGTCTCAAGGAGCTGTGGTCTATTGGAGTGAAAGGCTCTTGACTCCAAACTAAATCAAGCAAACTTATGTACAACTAATCGCAGACACAAAAATGTCAAGACGATTTATCTTTTTGCTGGGAGCAGGATTAATAGCAATTACTGGATGCGTCACCAAAGAATCCAGTTCAGAATCCAATATCCAATCCAATTTAAAAATTCAAGGGCTAGAAGATAGAATTCAATTACTTGAAAAAAAGATAAAATCTCATGCAACTTCCAGAGATTTTATGAATCTTGAAGTCCCTACTGGTCCAATTAAATCAATCACATTTAGAATTGGAACTAAGGATGATCGGCTCAGGATTTATTGGGCCAATGGCAATAAAAGTGATTTACCATGTACTAAAGAACAATTAATTTGGGTTTGTGGCTAAATAACTTCTAACATATTAATTTATTAATTTTTGAGATCCACAAGTTTGATGTTTCCCATATTTCTTTTTTGGTTAGACTCATAGATATTTTTTTTTCTGCATAAGCTGCTTCATTAATAAAAACAGGTATGATATTTTCTGTACTTTTTATATCTAATCCCCGAATAGAATGAAATAAGGGGCTGCCTTTCTTAATAGTTCGCCAATCCATTCCTTGTATATTTTCATGAATTAATGCATCCTGAGAACCATTTTCACCTCTGGGATAATCCAAACTTCCTAAATGCCTATGTATGACTATTTGATGTGGATAATGGGCTATACCTGATTTGACTTTTGAAATTTCTTCAAAGCAAACTTCCATAATTAATTTATTTTTATGAACAATATCCGAAAGCAATAGTCCTTGAGGAACTGGTCCAATTTCTACAACTATTCCACATGGCCAGCGTTCTACCAAAAAGCCATGCTCAGCCTCATCAGATTCATGCAGATAAATTGGCAATCCCAATCTAAACTGAATTAATGAAGCCAATGCCAAGTCAGCCGGTCTTCTACCATAAATGACAAGACAACTACCCATCGAAGAAGTCGTACTATGAAAATCTAATGCAATTTTGCATGGGTAGTTTCCTCCTATTCCATACATATTAAATAATTCATTAGCACGATTTACTTCATATTGATTACTAATAGATGAATTCAAAAAGTTTAACGAGAAAGATCTATTTAAATCTCTATCTATATATCTAATTCCAGATTTATATGCTTTTGGATTACCTATAACACTATGAACTTTTAAGCCATATTTCTTACATAATTGTGGATCCTTCCACCATTTTTCAAAAAGCCATGGGGCATTAATTTCATTACCATGAGTACCCGCTACAACAAGTACTTGAAAATCTTCCATCAAAATCTGTTAAATG
>CACIRS010000050.1 GCA_902589115.1 uncultured Prochlorococcus sp. | reverse complement strand
CCACTGGCAAAGCACGAGGACATATCAAACCACGACCTCTTAGCCGTCAAGAAGTGGATAGGATATTTAAAAGAGCGGCTGAGAAAAAGACTGTTGTCAAGCTTGATCTTGCCGAGGGCGATCAAATAGTTGTTACCTCAGGACCTTTCAAAGATTTTCAAGGAGAAGTTATTGAAGTATCTGGGGAACGAAATAAGCTCAAAGCTCTTCTTTCGATTTTTGGCAGAGAAACGCCTGTTGAACTTGAATTCTCTCAAATTAATAAACAGAACTGAACTGAACTCTTCATAGCCGATCCTTTGGAGTGGCCTTAGAGGTAGGTTTAAACCGTCACCGTACCTGTATCCTCTAAGTCCAGGGAATCCAAAAGTCTTCTAAATTCATTCATCCACTGATGGCCAAAAAAGTCGTATCTGTGATCAAGCTGGCTCTTCAGGCTGGCAAAGCAAATCCAGCCCCTCCAGTTGGTCCTGCTTTAGGTCAACATGGGGTCAATATCATGGCCTTTTGCAAAGAGTACAACGCTCGTACTCAAGACAAAGCAGGATTTGTAATTCCTGTAGAAATCTCAGTTTTTGAAGATCGTAGTTTTACTTTCATAACGAAAACTCCCCCAGCATCAGTTTTAATTACAAAGGCAGCAGGGATTTCTAAAGGCTCAGGAGAATCAGCGAAAGGCCAAGCCGGTAGTATTAATAAAGCTCAATTAGAAGAAATCGCAAAAACGAAATTGCCTGACCTCAATTGCAATACCATTGAGTCTGCAATGAAAGTAATTGAAGGTACTGCCCGTAATATGGGTGTTTCAATTAGCGATTAATTTTCGAATCGAGCGTTTAGTTCAATTCTATTTTCCAATCAATTACGGGGGAGACAACTTTTGTCGAATGCACCCCATACAACCACATGACAAAACTATCTAAAAGACTCAATAGTCTCACGGGAAAAATTGAAGACCGTGCTTACCTTCCCCTTGATGCAATCAAATTAGTTAAAGAAACATCAACTGCAAAGTTTGATGAAACCATCGAAGCACATGCTCGATTAGGGATTGATCCAAAATACACAGATCAGCAATTACGTACTACTGTTGCTCTCCCTAATGGGACTGGGCAAAGTATTCGTATAGCTGTAATTACAACTGGAGAGAAAGTATCTGAAGCAAAGGCAGCTGGAGCTGAACTCTCAGGAGATGATGACCTAGTAGAGAGAATTCAAAAAGGAGAAATGAACTTTGATCTCCTTATTGCAACTCCTGACATGATACCAAAAGTAGCGAAGCTCGGAAGAGTTCTTGGACCTAGAGGACTTATGCCAAATCCTAAGGCAGGTACTGTAACTACTGATTTAACTAATGCCATCAAAGAATTCAAAGCAGGCAAACTTGAATTTCGTGCCGATCGTGCAGGAATAGTGCACGTAAGGTTTGGCAAAGCTAGTTTTTCTGCAGAGGCATTATTAGATAATTTGAAAACCTTACAAGAAGCTATAGATCGCAATAAGCCTAGTGGTGCAAAGGGTCGTTACTGGAAAAGTCTTTATCTAAGTTCCACTATGGGGCCTTCGGTTCAAGTGGACATAACTGCATTGCAGGAAATACAACAGGAAGCTTGACCATCGGTGTTGTATCTTAATTAGCGGCGAAAGCCAAAGGGCATGCGCCCGGCCAAAGACAGCAGGCAAAAACTTTTAGAAAAGCTATTTAGCAAAGTAAAAAAGTTCCCAATAAGTTCCTGCCGAGGCAAAAGCAACGATTTTTTTCCTTAATTGGTATCGGATCGAATGCGGCCTCGATGACATTTTTAAAAATGTCCTAAGGCTGTGTGTCCAGCTTCTTCCCCCGATTCGATCCAATTACTATGGGCCGCACGCTGGAGAGCAAAAAAAAGACCGTCGAAGAGCTTGTCAAGCTTCTTGACGAGGCTGAAATGGCATTAGTCCTTGATTACAAGGGCTTATCCATCAAAGAAATTTCTGATCTGCGAACTCGTTTGCGGAAAAGCAATGGTGTGTGCAAGGTGGCTAAAAACACCTTGATGCGCCAAGCAATTGATGGAAAAAATGCTTGGTCAAAGCTTGATTCCTTATTAACTGGAACTAATGCATTCATCCTTATTAAAGGTGATGTTGGTAGTGCAGTTAAAGCAGTTCAAACATTTCAAAAGGAAACCAAAAAATCAGAGACAAAAGGAGGCCTCTTTGAAGGCAAGCTCTTGTCTCAAGATGAAATCAAAGCCATAGCAAGTCTGCCTAGCAGAGAAACG
>CACIRS010000049.1 GCA_902589115.1 uncultured Prochlorococcus sp. | reverse complement strand
ATAGGCGTTGACAAATAGCGTTCGCCAAAGCTAGGTAATACGACAACTAGACGCTTTTGAGACATGTCTCTTGCTGAACCAATCTTTAATGCTGCAGCTACAGCAGCACCGCTACTTACACCACAAAGTAACCCTTCTTCTTTCGCTAAGCGTCTGCCTATATCCATTGCCTCTTTATCTGTAACTTGGATGATTTGATTAATTAATGTGGTATCAAGGACTCTAGGAATAAACCCTGCACCAATGCCTTGAATGCTGTGAGGCCCTGGCTGATTACCAGATAAAACTGCACTAGCAGCAGGCTCAACAGCAACTATTAACAAATTAGGATTGTATTTTTTAAGTGTTCTTGCACACCCTGTAATTGTTCCTCCTGTACCGACACCTGAAACAAGAACATCTAGCTTTCCATCACAATCTTTCCATATCTCTTCTGCTGTAGTTTTTTCATGAACATATGGATTGGAAGGGTTATCAAATTGCTGCAGCAAGTAGGCATTCGGTATTGAATCTACTAACTCATTTGCTAAATCGATAGCTCCTTGAATACCTTCTTGACCTGATGTGAGTTGCAGTTCTGCTCCGAATGCTCTGAGCATTGATCGTCTTTCCGTACTCATTGTGTCTGGCATCGTCAGAATGAGTCTGTAGCCTTTTGCTGCAGCAACCATTGCCAATGCAATGCCTGTATTTCCACTTGTAGGTTCAATCAGTACTGTCTTGCTTGGTGAAATTGTTCCTTCTTTTTCAGCAGCAGCAATCATTGCTCCAGCGATACGATCTTTGACTGATGCTGTTGGATTGAAGCTCTCTAATTTAGCTACGATTTCTGCTTTGGAATCGAATTCTTTAGGCAAACGATTTAGTCGCACTAAAGGAGTGTGACCAACTAGAGCTGTTATATCGGATGCAATAGCCATGAGATTTCGCGGAAAACAGACCGCATAACTATCAAAACAAAGACAGTGTGAAAATCCTAATTTTTAAAGTTCTTTTTCACTTAATTATTGATTTTGATTGAAAACACAAATAAAAAAAAGCCCCTGTCAAATTTGACAGAGGCTTGATTGTAATTCAGATCAAAATTAGTTTGTAATTTTGACTAGAAGTTAAAGGTTGTCTTGATTAGACCACCTGTTACGTCATCAGCGCCATCTTTTTCAACGCTGAAGAAAGCAGGAGTAACGGTGATGTTGTCGCTTACAGCCATTGAGTAGTAAACCTCATAGGCCATTGGGTCGTCATAACCAGAGTCATCTCTGTGACCTTCAGCAGTGCCATATGCAATGCCTAGGTTGTTGCCTTCAGCACCGAAGTCACTCCATACAAGTCCGATGGACCATGTGGTTTCATCTTCGATGTTGGCTGCATCATCTTCCTTCTCAGGACTTTTCCAGCCCATTCCGGCATTGAGTGAAATGCCGTTATCGAAATCGTACTGACCACTGACTCCCCAAGCATCGAAGTCTTCAGCATCTGCAGTGCTTGTGGTGTTACCACCATCAGATGTTGTGTAAGCAGCAGCGAGTGTGAAATTGTCGCCAACCCATGCTAATTGAGCAGTGAGGTCGTCAGAACCTTGCTCAGTTAAAACACCTTGACCAGCGTCAGTAGCTTCGTCGGAAACTAATACAAGGCTGGCACTTAGATTGTCTTTGGCATAGGTAATACCTGCACCAGCACCCTCAGCCAAGCTATAAGCAGCATTAGCACCTGCATAAGTCAGGACATCCAAAACGGAATCGCTTGGATAAGAGCTAGGCCAAACACCCAACATGTCGTCTTGACGAACCAAAGCACCAACAGTTGCAGTTAGTGACTCACCAACTGGGAATTGATAGTAAGCACGATCAATAGTCAGTTCATTACTGGTGCTAGAAGAAACTTCTAGTGGAGTGGTTCCAGTTGCTGATAGTGGACCACTACCAAAGTTGCCAGAGCGGATTCTTGTTTTTAAGAGATCCTCACCAGTGAAGCTGCTATCTAGAGAAATCTTGGTGTCGTAAGTGAATGTGGCTGACTCAGAACCATCAAGTCCGTCAATTCCACCTATTACAAAGGTAGTTGTTCCTGAAAGCTTGGTTGTAGTTGAGAACATACCTGCCTCAAAACCACCAATCTCAGCTTCCAATCCGTCAACACGGCCTTTGATTACAGCAAGCTCAGCACTGAACTCATTGATCAAACGACGCTCTTCTTCGTTGACTTGAGCAACTTCGCCAAGGCAAGTGTTAAGAAGGGCAGCCGCTTCATAGCGAGTCAAGCTTCCACTGGGGCTAGCTGCTGAACAACCGTGGCGCTCAGCCAAGTTGGTCAAAGCCTGGAAAGCCCAGTCAGTTGGATAAACGTCTGTGAACTGAGAGATGCTCTTAACTTCTTCGCTGGAAGCGGAGTAGTC
>CACIRS010000048.1 GCA_902589115.1 uncultured Prochlorococcus sp. | reverse complement strand
ACTTGCAACTTTTGAGTGAAATCGAGTTCTTCAAGAGATTGCTTTTCTTTTTTTTCTTGCCTTTTATTTATATCCAAGGCATCTGCACATGCATCAGCTAGTTGAGTATTCCCTTTCTCTTTCCATTCAATCATCTTTGCTTTAAGATCATCTTCTCTTTTTTTTGCATTAGACTCAGATACCTCTTGGGCATCTTGCTCTTGTGACTTGTTTGGAATAGATCCTTTAGAAGCAGGGTTTTGTTCTTCCATATCTTTACCTTATATCTTTTATGCTTTTAGGTAAAAGTATTGTTAATCCTTTCTTAATTAAAAGATTTATAAATTAAATTTTATTCAATCATTTGGCTTCTCATTGTCAAGAAATTCCACAGCTGCTATTACAAAGAAAGAGACAAACCCTATAGCCAATAAAGCATCAACAAACCAATGAAGCAAAATATTAAGATAATAGCTTGCTCCAACTTACTACAATCTTTTCAGGATTTTTGATTTCTATCTTTATCTTGTCCTTCTTTGCTTTGTAATCTATTTACAAATAATCCATACAACCAGTTAAAGAGCCACAACGCAATCAGAGTTCCTCCTGCAACTAGGATTATTGACAAACCAGTGACCCCTGCATCATTAGGTCCATAGTTGATTGCAGGGTCGAATCTTTCCATTCTGCTTGGGGCTTAGAAGTTGTTTGAGCATAGATTATTGCTTAGGGCTTATTTCCCTTTGAATACTTTTCCAAAACTTCTTGTATAGATATGCCCAAAGCCTATATATGAATATAGTTCCAAGTGTAAATATAATTACGGTAAAGATTGATCTAAATACTAGATCTCCTAGATCATTATTTATATAAACAAACCAAATAAAAATAGTTAGGAAGGTCAGTATTAAAGCCCAAACTTGACCAGGCTCTTCAGCGTATACTCCTAATGACCCAATTTTTACAATCTCTTTCTTTCCTATCGAAGAAGAAGTTGCTTGAGATTGATTTTCTTTGTGCATTCTGATTAAAAATTTTGGCGATCTCCATTTTTTCATAAATAAATTACAGATCAACCAAATGTATTGGCAAAGCAGGGTTCATTTGGTTTGTTTACCTTTTAAACCCTGCTTGGTAGAGAGCAAAATGCTCAGCTATGCCAAATTTTATTTAGCTCTTTGGTTTACCCCTTGACCATCACTGTCTTGTTTTCCTCCTATAACGAAAGCAGCAAGACAAACCATGCCAAGGATTCCACAGATTTGAGCGGAGGCAGTGCCGATAGACGCTAAAAGCATTGAATAAATTTAGGGCGCAAGGAATTATGCAATCAGATTGGCCAATTTTGTCTTTATAGACTTAAATCTACATCAGGCTTAATGAGAATCTTGTTTGGTTTTGGCTACTAAACTCTCTAGGCAGAGAAAAAAAACGTCCAGATCTATTGACTTAACTGACTTTTGAATACCAATGAAATTTATTTGTGCATGGCAACAAGGGTAATGCAGAATTTGTCTTGTTTCGAAAATCTTGAATTAGAAGCTTAGGAAATATGGTTAAAGCTTTTTCGATGCAGATATTGAGTGAACTGGATCAAGGCAAAATATATTTCTTTATGACTCTAATCGTTTTTGAGCCTTATCTGCCTTTTCTATAAGCTTTAGAGCCTCTGATCTGGAGATGCATTTCTCTGCCTTGGTTTGAAGCTTTAGTAGCTTTGCGTGTTGTTTGTCTGGATTCATAATTAGATTTTATTCCATGATGTAAAAAAAAAGTATATAAGTATTCGCTTTTTTGTTTGTAACAAGCTTTCGTTTATAAGATTAAGTCCTTTTATATATCACTGAGAAGTTATTAGCGGGCATATCAATTAAGTGCAATTTCACGAAGGAATTTTTTATAGCTACGCAATCCACCTTTTCAATTTCTCTTAATCCCCAATTAGCATTTTGTTCCTTTAATGAAAGGTCAAATATTGAATTGCTTTCACTAGTATATTTCCTATCTTTGATAAACGGTCCATAAAGTATTAATAGGCCATCCTTTTTTAGAATATTTCTACTTCCCTTAAAAAGAGCTTCTGTACAACCCCAGTCTGAGACATGCAATAGATTTATTGCAACTATGGCAATTAAATCTTTACAAGACTTTTCTGGAACTGGCCAGTTGCTAGCTCTTACATCAAGATCTAGAGGTTTAGGCATTATATTGTTTAGTCTTTTGTAATTAATCCAAGAAATAATGCTTTCTCTATAGGATGGGTTTGGATCACTTGTTAACCAAACAAGGTTTGGAAATAGATTTTGAAAGTAAACACCATGCTCTCCACTTCCACTGGCTAATTCTAATACAGAACCTTTTTGGGTTAGGAATTTTCCAAGTATTTTACTTATTGGAAGTCTATTCCTTAGGGTGGCCGCAAAGAAAAGACGTTGGTTCATTAGTGATAGATGTAAGTGGGAAATTTAGATAATACTTTTCAAACAACTATCATTTTTTCAATTGTATTCTCCAGGTACATCATTCTTCCTTACAGTTA
>CACIRS010000047.1 GCA_902589115.1 uncultured Prochlorococcus sp. | reverse complement strand
TCTATTAAGAAATTTGCACTATGTTCTGCTTCGGAATATATTTGTCTTAGATAAGATTTCATTAATGCTAATGCGGGACAAAAAAATTTTTCTTGCTTTGACTTCTATAGGGGTTTCCTCGATTCTTCTAGGATGTTCTTCAGCAGTAAAACAGGATGCAATACCTGCTTTGTTTCCTACAAAAGCAGCAGCGGAAAAGGCGGCGAAAGATTTTAATTGTATTGGCGCACACAAAATGGGAGATAAGTGGATGCCTTGCAAGAGCCATAAAATTCATCAAAAGCAAAACAGCAATAACGGCTCAAAACATCATCACAATCACTAACAAATTCTTAGTTCACCATTATGAATAGCACTGACCAATCACAATCAGAAGCCTCCTCTCATTGTGGTAGTAAACCTAAAACTATTGCTATAGGAATAGCTCCTCTAGGGATTATATCCATTGGAGTTGTTCCGATGGGTATTTTTACTATTGGGATAGTTCCAATGGGTGTAGTTTCCCTTGGAGTCGTAGCAATGGGAGTTGTTAATGCATCAATTGTAGGAATGGGAATATTTTCTGCTGGAATAACAACTATGGGCCTCAAAGTGTGGAGCCCAGAAGGTGCTTTTCTAAATCAACCCCTTAAAATCGAAAACTCATCTCCAGCCAAGAATATTTATGCATATCCCACAAGATCTCAAGCTGAAGCTGAAGCTAGAAAACTAGGATGTTTAGGAGTCCACAAAATGGGGACGCTTTGGATGCCATGTGCAACTCACGGTACTGTGCAATGATTTTTAAAACTATTGCTGTTGAAACCAATAGTTTTGTCTTCTCATTCTTCTGGGACAAAACTCTCTAAATTTATCAGCTTGTTTATGTTATGCGAATTGTATTTTTTCTTTGTCACCCACTAGAGATAATCTTTACTATTAATTAAACCATGGACCCATTAGATCCAGCTTCTAAAAGCTCATTGGTTGGGGGGTGGCCGCCATTGTTGACATTGGCAATATTTTCGGCTTTTGGATCCTTTTTTTTAGGGGCTTTATATACAGCCATCAGACGAGGGATGAAAGAAGATGGCTGGTTTAGCTTTAAAAAAAAGGATAATGAATAAAATGGGAGAAGCTAAACGGCGAAAGGAAGCAGGATTAGCCCCAAAGACTCCAAAAAATAAATTACAATCGAATTCTATAAATCTGCTAGTTAAATATCCTAGGCTCCCTTTGTACATAGGATTTCTATTTGGAATATTCCTGATTTTCGATTGGATTAGATTAAATGCAGTTGGTCATTAATTTAGTTGAATGAATAATTCATTCAACTAAATTAATGATTCGTTAGCAGTCAGTAAAAACTTACAAACATTATATCTCAGAATCTTTTAGGAAAAATATTCATGGCCATATACTTTATTAAATAAAGAATTAATTACCAAGGCAGTATCTCTCCATTGCTATGCCAAAAAGTGCCTGAATTACTAAGTTTTAAGGAATCTATTCTTGCAAGAAGTCCATTAACAGATTCTTCAGTTGTAATACCTCTCTCGGTAAAACCTGTCATTCTTGTACTAACTAAACCAGGATGCAAAATAGCCACAGAAATTCCCTTTGGCTTTAAATCAATAGATAAAGATTTACCTGCCATACATAAAGCTGATTTTGACATACGGTATCCATATGATCCTCCAGATGTATTATCATCGATTGACCCCATTCGACTTGTCATAAGTACTATTTTGGAACCCATCTTAAGGTTGCTAATGAATGCTTTTACAAAAGACAATGGACTTAAAGCATTAACAATAAATTGGTTGAGGATACTATTATTATCAAGGTTTGATAATGAATTATATTCGGCTATTCCAGCATTTTGAATTAGTACATCTATATTGGTTCCTCTAAGCTTATTGGCAAGATTTGATATAGATTCTTCTGAAGTTACATCTATACCTGCTTGAATATTGACGTCAAGCTTTTCAAGCTCTGAAGAAGAAGATCGACATGTAGCAATAATTTCATTCCCTCTTGCTTTCAATTGGCGGCAATATTCCAAGCCAATTCCTCTATTGGAACCTGTTATTAAATAAGTAGTCAAATCTAATTAGCAAGTTTAGTAATCCTAAGTCAATTTACTTTTAAAATAGATCTTATATAAAAATGCATGTTGTATAAAAGTTGTGTTATAAATTTATTTTAAAGATCTTTAATGGCTCGATTATTAACTGCTTATGATTAATATTTATCTTAGTATTAGTAATATTTTCTATAATTATTTTGTAGTAGCAATACAAAAATTAGATTCGCGTAATTAATTAAAGGTTCTTTATATGTAAATACAGCTAAATCGGATAATAAAGTGGCAAATCATGAAAAAACAGCCTATAAAAAGCCTTAATGAAAAACACTTTATCTGTAATGATGTACGTGTCTATCATGAATCACATGGCTTTTCTGTGTTCTTCCGAAATTGCGTAATTCTTGATTAGTAGATAATTCTTTAAGCGATTGTACTCCACATATGGATGATATTGCAATTA
>CACIRS010000046.1 GCA_902589115.1 uncultured Prochlorococcus sp. | reverse complement strand
AGTCCATAGGATATAATATAATAATAATTACGTTACTTCATATAGATATGATGAATACTAGCTACAATAAAGAATTAAATGATCTTTTAAAGATCTCAAAAGATTTAGTAAAGTTAGAGGAGCTCCTTTTCATACAAGATATAGATGGGGTTTGCCTTCCTCTTGTAAAAAATCCATTAAATAGAAGTATAGATAAAAATTATGTACAATCAATAAAAAAATTAAGCTACGAATTTGCTGTATTGACTAATGGAGAGCATGAAGGGAGAAGGGGAGTCAATAGATTAATAGAAAAGGCTTTTAATGATAAGGACAAGGTAATAAAAGAAGGTCTATACTTACCTGGACTTGCTGCTGGTGGAGTTCAATACCAGAACAGTTTTGGATCTATTAAAACCATAGGTGTTAGCAAAAAGGAAATCGATTTCCTTAAAAAGATTCCAAAACTTTTAAAAATACAATTAGCCAAAGAAATACAGAATATCATTGTTCCAATTAGTGAAGAAGAGTTAAATAAAGAGTTAGAACTAGCAATTTTAGATAATGATTTCTCACCAACAATTAATTTAAATAGTTTATTCAAAATTAATCCAGATAATATTGAGCTACAAAGAAAGCTACAGAAAATTTCATTGAATATAATGCAGGATTGCCTTTCAATGGCAAACTCCGTTGGTCTTAACAATAGATTCTATCTACACATAGCTCCAAATCTAGGCAAGGCTAATGGCAAAGAGTTGGTAAAATACGCTGATGATAAAGATATTGGCACAACAGACGTCCAATTCATGTTAAATGGTGCAAAAAAAGAAGTTGGATTAATGATTTTATTGAATAAATTTATAGGTTGTAAACACAATTTCTTCCCCTTTGGAGAAGATTTTAATCCAAAAGATGCTCCTGAGAATATAAACGATATTGTTGAATTTACCAGAAAAAAGATAGCTAGAAATATCATGCCAACGATAGTTGGAGTAGGCGATACTGTGACTTCATTTCTTACCGAGGAAGGGAGTTATTTAAGAGGGGGAAGTGACAGAGGATTCCTTACGTTGATACAGGATTTAGGCAAAGCATACGGCTTAAAAAATAAGGTCATAATTGTCGACAGTAGTGAAGGAGAAGTTTACAGACCTAATTTGGCGGAAGGAAACCTAAAAGGAATAAGCGACCCAGAAGATCCCTTGAAATTCGACATGATAATTACTAGTGGTCACAAAACTTATATAGAATGGATTGGAGAGTTTGCCGACTCAAGAAAAAGCAGTAATATGCAAAATCCATTCAAATCGTGTTAATAATATGTATCAATAGACTATATCTGATAAATTAAACTATTAAAATTTAGGCAAGCTACAAACCATTAATTGAATAGTACATATAAAAACGAGATCACTAATTTTCCATCTATTAGAAGAGGAATCTTATCGACACTACAAGTTAATATGGGATATAAATGTAATCAATGTTGTATTCACTGTCATGTTAACGCTGGGCCAAACAGAACTGAAATGATGAGTAGCGAAACAATAGACTTGATTAAAAAAGTTTTAGTTCTTTATAAAATCAAAACAATTGATCTAACAGGTGGAGCTCCAGAACTTCATCCAGAGTTTAGAAAATTAGTAATTACGTGTAGAGAAATTGGCGTCGAAATAATAGACAGATGCAATCTTACAATATTAACTGAACCAGGCCAAGAAGACTTAGCGGACTTTTTAGCAGCAAATGAAGTTACTGTTGTAGCCTCACTACCTTGCTATGAAGAAGAAAACGTTGATAAGCAAAGAGGAAAGGGTGTTTTTGAAAAGAGCATTATTGCCCTAAAAAGATTAAATAAGCTTGGTTATGGATTATCTGATGGAAGGTTAAAGCTAAACTTAGTTTATAATCCTCAGGGCCCATCTCTTCCTCCTGATCAAAAAGCATTAGAAGAGATATATAGAAAGAAAATGAGCTCGATATATGGGATTTACTTTTCAGAATTATTCACCATAACAAATATGCCTATAAACAGATTTGAGGGTTTTCTAAGAGCAACTGGTCAATTAACTGAATATCAAAATTTATTAGAAAAATCCTTCAATAAAAGAAATTTAGATACGGTTATGTGTAGAAATCTTCTTAGTGTAAATTGGCAAGGTTACCTATATGACTGTGATTTTAACCAACAATTAGGTTTAAGGCCAAATTGTAAATTGAAACATCTGAAGGATTTACTTCAAAATAAACTAGAAATATTAGATATGCCAATAAACGTAGATTCTCATTGTTTTGGATGTACAGCAGGTAGCGGTTCTAGCTGCAGTGGATCACTTCAATAGATATTGTGATATAAACTATTTATGAATAAAATACTAATTAAAGAATATATAGATTATATGCTAGCTTTTTTGTTGACATTTAGGGCATAGTGCTCTTACATTTAGTGTCGATTCTATCAGTTTAAATCCTATTTTTTTAGCAGCTTGTTTACCTGCTTTTAAAACGTCATCACTTTCGAACTCCTCGGTTCGTCCGCATCCTACACAAACTAAATGGTGGTGATCTGGATGGTCGTGACTAGCTAATTCAAATCTATGTCCGCCTTCTGTCAACTCTAATTCGTGTAAAAACCCCATATCTACTAATAACTTTAAAGTTCTATAAACAGTCGCCAACGAAACTCTGGAATTACTAGCCACAAGCTTTTGATGTACTTCCTCAGCGCATATGTGTTTGCCTGCTCCAATGAGCTGAAATAAATCAAGTACTTTCTGGCGTTGGGGTGTTAAACGTTTACCACCTTTGCGAAGGACCGTAACGAAAGGCTTATCTAA
>CACIRS010000045.1 GCA_902589115.1 uncultured Prochlorococcus sp. | reverse complement strand
GAAAAAGAAAGGCCAAAAGCAGTGGGTGTAATTTGGTGTATGCTCACAATTGGAATAGTTGTTGGTGCAATAGCCATTTCGAAAACAACTGAAGGTCTTGATGGAGTAACTAATCCTGCATTGCTTCAACCAGCTCTTCAAAAGTTTATGTTATGGGTATCAAGTATTGTCTTTGGACTATCTATCATTTCTTGCTGGGGAATTGAACCTAAAGAAAAGGACAAGTCTAAAAAAGATTATTCATCCTCAAATCAAGTTGGGTTAAAAAAAGCTTGGTCTATGGTTAAGTCAAGTAAGCAGATATTAATATTCTTTAGTTTTCTTATTTTGTATACTCTTGGCCTATTCCTTCAAGATCCAATACTTGAAAGTTATGGAGCCGAAGTATTTGGATTACCAATTTCTAAAACGACATTACTTAATGCTTATTGGGGTATAGGAACTCTAGTTGGACTATTAGTTGGAGGACTTTGGGTTACTCCCAAACTAGGGAAACTGTCAACCGCAAGAATTGGGTGTTGGATGATTATTGGTTCTTTAGCACTTTTAATTTTTAGTGGCTTTATTACTAATAAAGATGCATTATTTATGGTTATGATTTTCTTTGGTTTAGCAGCAGGTATAGCAACAAATAGTGCTCTTTCCCTGATGTTAGACTTAACTTTACCCGAGGTTGCAGGAACATTTGTAGGTATTTGGGGGTTAGCACAAGCATTATCTAGAGCTATGGGCAAAGTTTTTGGAGGAGGGCTATTAGATATTGGTAGGATTTTTAGTGGCCCAGATAATCCATTAATTGCTTTTAGCTTTGTATTTTTATTGGAAATAGTAATAATGGTTCTCGCAATATATGTTCTCAAGAAGGTAAATATTCAACAATTCAAAACTGATACTGCTACAAAGATGCAAACTCTATTAATGGCTGATTTAGATTCTTAATTAGAATAAATTAGTACTTCTATGGATAGATTGAAGAGAATGAAGATGCAAAGTAAATATTTTAAAAGGTAACCATACAAATCATAACTAGAAATAATCTGTTAGTTTAGAAATGGAATAAATATATTTTTAAAATAATTTTTGAATTTAGGGATATATGACCCTAACTGCCAACCATTTTGCAGATCATGAACTCAATCCCAGTTGCTGCACTTCATTTTGGAGCTGAAAGTTTATTCAATGCTCCTATTAGTTACGGGAAATCACGAATAGCTGGTAGCAACCGAGTTACATACATTCTTCACTCAAAAGGTGGCTGTATGCCAGGTCAACCTAGCCTATTTTTAAAAAATTCACTAAGCAAACCGGACTTAATTGAAGAACTTCATAACAACCAAATTATGAGTTCATTTAAGAGAGAAAAATCCTATATGAAACTTCAGCCATTAATCGGAGATTTCCCAGGATTATATCAAGATAAATTTACATTTAATAAATTCAATCCTCATGATGATGACAATCTAAAACTAGCTCTTAATGCTTGCTATAAACAAGTTTTTGGCAATTTAAATCTTATGGAAAGCGAAAAGCCAATAGATCTAGAAAGAAGATTAAGGAACGGCGACATTCCAATTAGAGAATTCATCAGATCACTTACAAAAACAGAGGTTTACATAAAAAATTATTTTGAAAAAGTTAGTCAGCAAAGATGCATTGAACTAAGTTTTAAACATTTACTAGGCCGACCACCAATGAATCAAGAGGAAATTATTACTCATATTGAGATAATGAATAATGAAGGGTTTAGATATTCTATCGACAAGATTATTGACTCTCCTGAATATCACAAAGTTTTTGGTCAGGATATTGTTCCGTATGAACGAAGCTGGAATAGTCCTGTAGGTTTAAAGACTGCTTGCTTTAATAATGCTGCTCTTCTCCAAAAAGGGTTTGCAATCAGTGATAATGCTATAGATGAAAGAAGTTCTTATCCAGAAACGATAGGAGGCAAAAGTCAACTAATCCAAAGTCTAGTTAATGGGGTGAAGATAACAATAGAAGTACCTTCTCACAAAAGCTAATATATAAATTAAAAAGTCTGTTTTATTTATTTGAAATGAGTTTCATATTTCCTTTATTTATTAAGATACCTAATAGAGTAGTAAAACTTAGCCTGGTGTCTTACAGTCAGCTAATTTGGCTAGAACAATGCCAAAAACAGTTCTAAAGACCTCATAGCTATCTAAAAACCATTTAAATCCATGTCTCTGCGCAGGCCAGATTCGAATAACAAACCAGGTGATCAATCATCCGAAACCCCTTCGGGGAAAAAAGTACCTATGGCAATGTCTATGATGGTTGACTCTATGGTCCGCATGATTCAAAAAGCAAATATACATAATGAGAATGTAGAGCCTGATGAAGACATAGAAGTTAGTGATGAAAATTGAGCACTTTTTTGCTCAAAGCCTTGGGAGATGGCGGTCGATGAGAAGTGCTCACTCACTTGCATTTCAGCAATTTGAGTCAATAGTGAGCCTAATAGATATACAAGCAATAAATTACAATGATCCAGAAGTAAGTGAATTAATTAAAGCCTATCCAGAATATAATGATAAAAATAGAAAGGCATTTAAAATTGACTGGAAGTCTGAGAGCGACTGGGAAGAAAATAGTGTTAGTGAAGGTTCTGCTGTATTAATCCCAATAGCAGATAGTGAGCAAAGTGGGATTATATTAAAAAGTACAGGATATCTTGAGTCTATAAGTTCCTTATCAAACTACAAGATACTTTGTGACGGAACATTAGTTTTATATACTGAATATTCTGGAAGCATTGCGGAAGAAAGAATTTGGTTCATTACAAATAATCTAAGATGCAGAGCATCTACAACAAAACAAATAAATAGTGGTGGAATCATGCAGACTTCCTTTGCTTCGGAAGTTCGCCAGCTCAAACT
>CACIRS010000044.1 GCA_902589115.1 uncultured Prochlorococcus sp. | reverse complement strand
CTAAGCGGCGCATGTTTTAGTCCTCCTTCTTTTCTTGTTTTTTCTTTGTCCCCTC
Source organism: uncultured Prochlorococcus sp. (assembly GCA_902589115.1). Lineage (GTDB taxonomy): Bacteria > Cyanobacteriota > Cyanobacteriia > PCC-6307 > Cyanobiaceae > CACIRS01. The sequence continues at coordinate 2,961 of CACIRS010000044.1, read as the reverse complement.
AATGTAGGGAAGCAACTTATTGAGTAACCATTTTTTGAAGACATCAATTGGATTTATAAAGCGCATGATTATTTGCCTTCAAGACAGAAGTCGATGATTGGATGGATAATAAAATAGTCAAAACCATTGCTTAGTTTTATTTTTTTTATGCGCCGCTTTTTTCTTTTAGCCCTTACTACTGGGATTGCTTTACCCATTGCTAGCTGCAGCGTCAAAAAAGAAGCCTCTTTAAAAAATAAACCTGTTGTTATTGAGACTCTTATAAGTGCAACTGAATCTTGGAATGGAGATCCGTATAAGTACCCAAAAGGTACAGCTCAAATGACGCTTCAACGCATAACTGCTCAACCTGGATTTAAAACACCACTACATTTCCACTCACAGCCTGGAATTGCATACTTAGTAAAAGGTAATCTTTCTTGTGGAACTACTGATGGTCAGGCCCTAAAAGTAGTCCCTGGAGACAGTTTTGCCACATCTCAAGATACTGTTCACTACTGCGAAAGTGTTGGAAACGAAGCCGCACTAGTTTTTGTCGCTTCTGCTGGAATCAAAGGTCAAGAATTAACTGTTCCTTATAAGAATTAATCAGGCCTTTCTTCTAAAAGCTATAAGTGCTTTGAAAGCACTAAGACGCAGGTTCGAGACCTTTCGCCCCGACTGGCTTTAGACGAGATCTCAGGGTTAGACAACCCCCTCCAAGAACCTTTCACGAATAATTACTTCTATTGCTTATGTGGTTTGGGGCCTTCTTGAACCCATTAGATCATTAGTGATCTCAATCCCCTCTCATCCTGAAGTTTGTACTTGAAGTTACTTATTCCTCTCTCTTCCATTCTCTATACCACTGACGATCATCAAGCCAACGGATGACTATCCAATTAATGAGTATTGACGATATTGAAAGCCAATAGAATGAAACCTTCTCAGAAGCAATAAAGAATAGAAAAGTCGGGACTATCGTCATTATTGCCGAAGTAAGCAATGCCCTTCTAGGGGACATTTTTGTTCTCATGAATAAATCTTCTAAGAAGAAGGGATGTAACTCTTTCCGTAATTCTGATTACGCTGCTGTCCTTCGACAACTTTCAAGGGCTAAAAATTGATCCTTTCTGACGACTCAATGGAGTATTGAACTGGGCTGTAGATACTGATTAAAAGCTCCTCATTCTCGAGAACCCTGTCCAGCAAAGGTTCTTGGCTTTCTTGTCAAACTTTGGTCAAACTTTGGTCAAACTTTTTCACCCCTCGGATATTTAATCTGGAGGGGGGAGGGTGGGATGTATTTGGCAATAGATAGATAGATAGATAGATAGATAGATAGATAAAAGTCTGTATTTTCATACAAACAAATAGACAAATTCTATTTCTTGCATCTAGGAATTTCTGCCAAGCCAAAATGAGGAGCATCCCAACCCGAGCCCTTATAAAAAGAACTATTATTATCAACCCAAGTCAATTGACCATGGGTACCTGAATATAATTCAGGCCGATAATCCTGAGTGTATTCAGTAAATCCTTGATCATTAGATTGAAGAACAAAATAATCATGACTAGAAGCATGGTGTTGTTGTGCTTTCCAATTTTGCCTATGTATTAAGTCTGTATTATTTCCAAATTCCGTATCCTCTCCACTTGTCCAAGTATATTCTCCTTCACTAGAAGCATCATTTAAGCCAACAAAATACATCGTATGCGAAAGATTTTTTTTATCATAGCCTGAATCCTTTAGCATTCTACTATTATTGGTGATCTTTTCCTTTATCCAAGCATATTCAGATTTATTATTTATTGTCACCAAATTACCTCCAATTGCTTTTGAATTAGACTCTGCTTCATCAAATGTTTCTCCTTTCACAATTACATATGAAGAACAACCTCTCTCAATATAAGTATCTTTAAAAACAAAAGGATTCACCTCAAGCTCTTTTTTAAAGGCTTCTCCCCCTTTAACTTTACTACCATTAGTGATGTCACAAATTAAACCTAAGCACTGTTGAAAATTCGTTCCTGTTTGGCCTTTAAAGCTATAACTTAATTCATTAGTTTGTGTCGCCAAAATAAATGTGGGGGCGACGTTGGTATCTTCTGGGATAGCGCTGATGATTCCATTACCTCCTGTTCCTTGGCAGCTATTGGTAGAGATCTGATACCCCTGCAGATTGTTATCAGAAAAGACTTCTTGCATATCAAAGTTTTTTTTGATGATGCATTCTTTTTGAATCTGCTTCATCGCTACTAATGCGGCATTTGCTTTTGCTTTAGGAAGCACGCACGAAAAAGAAGGCAAGGCAACCGCACTTAATACCGCCATCACAGCAACTACAACTACCAGCTCCAACAACGAGAAGCCTTCGTTGTCTTGCTCTGAGCCAACAGCTCTGATCAATGCCAATGGTGCCTTGCTGGTCATCACCATCCCTCCTCTAGAGAATCTCTAGTTCTTTCAAACCTCTTCTGATTCCATTTCAATAAAAGCTGCTGTTCTTTTAAAAGACCTTCAAAACAAGTCCTACCTACTCCTTATCAAGAACATTTCAAGGGTGAGTTGGGCAAATTTTTGACCTAATGAATCAAGAGCCCATTCCCCCACTGGGGTTTCAAAACGGACTTGCGGTCCGTCAAAAATTTGAATGAAAACCGTTAGACCAATAAGCCTTGGAAAGGCTTTCGATCGTCCCCCCATCGGGACTCTCTTCCATACACATCAACACCAAAGGCGAATGATCGACTGATTTACTGCCTAAATGAAATCGAGATACCAACCAGGACCCATCAGGGTTTTGCTCAACTTCCAAAATGGCACTTTCTAGTTAGACAAACTTTTGGCAAACCCTGCTTTCACCGTTGCAATCTAGTCATGCCAAGAGTTTTCATCGACGTTGAGCACTACTCATGTAAAGTGCTAGGGCCTAGTTATAGCAATTATTTTGGGATTTCTATTCAAACTTTATTCAAACT
>CACIRS010000043.1 GCA_902589115.1 uncultured Prochlorococcus sp. | reverse complement strand
CTAATTGCTTATGGATTTGGGATGCCAGTATACCTAGGCAGAGATTTACTGGTCAGAATTTTTTATGCAATTGGCAATGGACAAACCCCTTTTAAAATATCTGTTATTGGGATTTTATTAAATATATTTTTTGATTGGATATTAGTTGGTGGTCCAAGTCCATGGGGCAATCAACTACCATTCAATTTTGGGGCGCCTGGACTGGTTTTTGCAACAGCAATTATTAATTTAATAACTTGTATTATCTTATTAATAAAATTGCAATTCGAACTAAAAATTTTACCCTTTAAGGAATGGACTTTTGATACCATAAAAATCCTGATAGCAGGTTTGTTTTCAGGGTTAAGTCTGTGGATCTGCAAATCATTTATAATCTGGCCTCAAAATACAATTGGAATAATTTCCGAATTAATCTTTTCAGGCTCATTTGGTCTTCTAACTTTTTTATTCGTATGTAATTTAACTGGTATACAAGAAGTAAAAGTATTAATTGCAGTCTTCAAAGGAAAACTTCATTCGGTTCTTAAACGAACTTGACGTTCATCCCTAATCTGAATAGAAAATCCAAGATTATCTCCTTTTAATTCAGGTCCCTGTACAGATACAATTTTTGCTTCTATTCCAAATTCCTGAAAAGCAGTTTCCATTTCTTGGATTAAAGCTTTCTCAACTTGAGCTTCTGCGTCTACAACTTTCCCAATCAACCGCTCTCCAAGGCTTCCGATACGCTTGCGCACCACATCACGCGCATTGGTAACTTCAATAATCAGCACTTGGGCTCTCTGAAGAAATTCAACCTTATCTGCAATAGGTGTCCAAAATCTCTTCAAGATCAAAAAGTTGAGCATTAGGAATCAATCTTGCAAGAGGCAAGCGAGTATTACCGCCACCTAAAGCAACTTGAACAGATTCAAGGGCCCGTCTAGCAGCAACGCTGGCGCCTTGATCAAGATAAGCATTGCACTCAATAGCCAGCTCTTCATCCAATCCAGCATCCCCAAGATATAGATGCCAACTTGAAACCTGCAGATATATACGATCTGCGATCGCAGATTGAAGATCTTTCAATTCAATTGGAGTCAAAGTCATACTAATTCGAAAATTTTTTAGATATGTCATCTCCTCCTTGAACTAGAAAATCTGCAATCCCTAGTTAATTGATCCAGAAGGAATTGCTATCTAATCAAGAAACTCCAAAAACCCATGCATCAGACAATGTCTTAAGCAACAAAGCTTTATAAAGCCACTTGAAAAGATATTCAAGGAAAACAGAGATTCATAGCATGATGGATCCTTAAGCGACTAGCATAAAAAAAGTTGACTATGTGACCCTTCATAAGGTCTCATGAGATCTGCATGCGCCTGTAGCTCAGCGGATTAGAGCATCTGACTACGGATCAGAGGGTCGGGAGTTCGAATCTCTCCAGGCGCGTTTTCATAAGTTCGTCCGATGACAGTTTTTCTGTCACTACTTCTGCATATGCGGGTTGCAGCTGCATTCAGACTGAAATTTTTTGCCTAATATCACAAAGGCTTCTGGTAACAAGAATCAAGTATTGGAGCTCCCATTAATGACAATTAACACAAGTTTAGAAGACTCTGATCTCTCGATATCTGCAATCATCAAAAAGGAACAACACCGACAATCAACACATTTAGAGCTAATAGCTAGTGAAAATTTTGCTTCTAAAGCAGTAATGGAAGCTCAAGGGTCCGTGCTAACTAATAAATACGCCGAAGGCCTACCCAACAAGCGCTATTACGGAGGCTGCGAGCATATAGATGAAATAGAAGAACTTGCCATTAATCGAGCAAAAAAACTATTTGATGCTGAATGGGCAAATGTTCAAGCTCATAGTGGAGCACAAGCAAATTTCGCCGTTTTTCTTGCCCTTCTTGAACCTGGAGACACAATCATGGGGATGGATCTTTCTCATGGTGGTCATCTCACACATGGCTCTCCAGTAAATGTCAGTGGCAAATGGTTCAAAGTTGTTCAATATGGCGTAAATAAAATTTCCCATCAGTTGGATATGGAGGCCATTAGGGAACTAGCTCTCAAACATCGGCCCAAACTAATTATTTGTGGATATTCAGCATATCCAAGGCAAATTGATTTCTCTGCATTTCGCAAAATCGCTGATGAAGTAGGGGCATATCTACTTGCAGATATAGCTCATATCGCTGGCTTGGTAGCAGCCAAAGCTCACCCAAATCCAGTATCTATATGTGATGTAGTTACATCTACAACCCATAAAACACTTCGAGGTCCTAGAGGAGGATTAATTCTTTGCAAAAATGCAGAATTAGGCAAGAAATTTGATAAGGCAGTTTTTCCTGGCACTCAAGGGGGACCACTCGAACATGTAATCGCGGCTAAAGCTGTGGCTTTTGGGGAAGCAATGCGTCCTGAATTTGTGAATTACTGCAATCAAATTATCTGTAATGCAAAAGCACTGGCTGAAAGAATACAAAACCGAGGGATATCTGTAATTAGTAATGGCACAGATAATCATATTGTGCTGCTAGACCTTCGCAGTATCAACATGACAGGGAAAAAAGCTGACCAACTAATTAGTGAAGTAAATATTACAGCAAATAAAAATACAGTTCCTTTTGATCCTGAATCTCCATTTGTCACTAGCGGTCTTAGGCTAGGCACATCAGCACTAACAACTCGAGGTTTTAATGCGGAAGCATTTTGTGAAGTTGCAGATATCATTGCAGATAGATTATTAAATCCAGAAGATGAATCTATCAAAACCAATTGTCACAATAAGGTTATAAACCTATGTCAAAGATTCCCTTTATATGATTATTAAATAATTTAAATTGCTTTAGATAATTTTACAATCTTCATCCATATCAGATTACTACATAAAAGTTGATTTATTTATTTCTAATAGAATGTAGAGAAAACAATTTTTTTCGTTATGAGCTCATAAATATAAAAGAATTAAATATATTTTAATCCGCTATAATCAAAGACTTTGGCTATGATAATAAGTAGCATAGAA
>CACIRS010000042.1 GCA_902589115.1 uncultured Prochlorococcus sp. | reverse complement strand
ATTGCATCATCGAGTTTGTTTGGCTCACCAAGCCTTGCAGGACCTCAGATGGTAGGCGAAAAAGGAGCTCAGATCTACTGCTTCATGAGAGAAAGTGGTAATTCACATGATGTCAGCTGGAAAGCATCTTATGAAGTCATTAAACGGCAAGCTAATAGTCTTTTTAAGACATCACCAAAACATGCTGCAGTAATGATTGTTGAAGCAGTGGTTGATAATCCAAGCAATTATGAAGGATGCGGTACGTATATTGGAGACCTATTTAGTAAACCAAATTTAAATGAACTTCAAGAAGCATCTGATAAAAATACAACAACAAATACTAAGGATAGGTATAATTATTAAAAATATCAATAATCCAAACAGAGCATTTATAGTAATGATTTACTTTTTATTGATTGGATGCTCATACAAAGAAGGCAGATTCACTCAAACAAATTCAACTATATCTTCACAAGCCTGCCTTGAAAAAATAAATACTGATTCTTTAAATGAATCACTTGAAAAGTGCAATGAAGTTATAGAAAGCTATCCAAAATATCCTGAAGTATGGAATGACAGATCATTGATTTACACTTTAATGGGGGAGCTTGACCTGGCCTGCAAAGACAACCAGAAAGCATTGGAACTATTAAATAATAAGCCAATTATAGACCCTTTGATCTCCAATGAAATTAAAAATCGTCAAAATTCTTGCATGCAAAGACGTAGCATAGATGGCAAAGACTGACGTTCTATTCTCAGACTACTTGAGCCAAAAAAAATATTAATTAAGGCAGCTTTATCTGATAAATAACCATCAATCAAATCATCAACAAATCCTAGTTGAATCCAGTGGCTAAAAAGTGTGCCAGACATTCCTAATCGATGACACCTATCTTCGGCTTGCCTTACTTCTCCTGGAGTCCAAGGCCTATCCAATAAAATAACATTTCGGGAGCGATGAAGTGTGAAACCAAACCCACCAGATGCATATGTAGTTAATAATAGAGGGATTTTTCCTTCTTGAAAGTCATTTACAATTTCTTGCCTTTGTAAATAAGATTGTTTACCAGTTAACAATGATCCTCCTATATGATTTCTAAGAAAAGTTAATGGTTTTAAAAAACTACTAAATAAGATCACAGGTTCAGATTTAGCAAGTATTTGATTTATCAATCGAGAAGCTAAAGGCAACTTAAATTCACATGAAATTTGTCTAAGGGAATTAAGTATAACTAACATCTCTGCATCAGAATGAACTTTGCCTGCCGAAACTCTTTGACGATAATTATCAATCTCAAGAGCCAATCTATAATTAAATCCTTTAGATTCATTAGGGCTAAGAGAGACTGGATGAAGCTTTTCGATTTTTGGAGGTAATTCTAAAAAACTAGCTTTTTTTCGATGCAATATATAAGGTTTCAAATTAGATCTTATTTGATCAATCTTCAAAGAAATATTGGAATTATTAATTGCATAATTTTTATTTAGAAAATAGGAGTTAAAGCAAAATCTTTTTGCATATGTAATCTTATCCAAAGCAAAAGGATGATTAAGAATCTTTAGTAAAGGATATAAATTTTTAGCATGTCCATTCTTAATTGGCGTACCTGTTATTAGCCAAATAGCTAAAAGCCTTGGATGACGTGAAAGTCTTAAAAGAGAGAGAGTCCGCTTTGTATTTAAATTTTGAGCGTAATGAGCCTCATCAACAATTAATAGTGTTCCAGAAGAATTCAATTCTTTTGGCAATAGTGACCAACTTTGCAAATCAATTTTTAAATCTAAAGCATCAGCTTCTTTTCGCCAATGAGAATGCAGACTTGCTGGCGCTATCACGAGAATTTGAACTTTAATAGAACGAGCTATTGCACGAGCTGCTAATAAAGATGTAACTGTTTTTCCTAAGCCCATTTCATCAGCAAGTAAAGCTGACTTCCTACCCAATAACCAATTTGCGCCAACTAATTGATGAGTCAACAACTTTCTACCATCATTTAAAGGAAGATCAAAATCTGCATATTTAACTAAATCTGCATAATCAGGGATTGGAGCTATAGGATTTTCTAATAAATGAATCCAATTCTGCAAATCTTCTTTAATGTAAAAGCGAGAACCTAACAAATGTTTTAAAGAGAAAACTGCTTCTAAAGGAAATTCCCACGATTGTTTCTTACTTATATAATTTCCTCTTGGCCGAATTTTTCTGAGTTGAGCATCCGTTACAGCATCAAAAGGGTAAGAAACTTCAACAGATCCTGATGATGACAGACCTAAACAACAAACGGGAACTGATTTGATGGCGAATTATAAATTAGAAAATCTCAATTTAATTCATATGCCTAACTTATCAACCTTTTAAAAAGTTATATTGCAAGAGATTTTTAAAAAGATAAGCAAAAACTAATGCGCATTGACTAAATCTTTAAACAAGGCAAAATAGCTCTAACCGATATGCTCGAATGCATAACAGGGATGCGGTTTTCCTTGAAGATCTATGCCCTAAATTAAGAGTTCGTCGCTGGAGGCAATCACTACATAGCTACACCGGTAAAAGTTGTATTTACTGCGGTAACACTTCAGAATCAATCGATCATGTCATACCACTAAGTCTAGGTGGTTTAAGTATTACTGAAAATTGTGTGCCCGCATGCCTTTCTTGCAATGGGGATAAATCAGATAAAGAAGCTTTTGATTGGTATAGACAACAAAAATTTTATGACCCAAGGCGTGCAATGGCTATTAGAGCCTGGATGGATGGTGATCTGCGTTTAGCTTTGCGACTATTGCAATGGGCTCAACCCAATGACATCAAAGATAAAGAAATCTCAAAAAATTCAAAATTAGCTGCTATGAATAAAGATTGGTCTTTCCAAACTGTTTAGAAATTACCAGACTTCACAAGCAATAGTTGGATTATGCCTTTCGCAAATAGACGCCAATTCCTCTGGGCTATCTGGAGCAAGAATCATTGCACAAGCCATCAAAATCAAAACTATTACAAAACCAAAATTCCAGTCTTGATTAGGAGCTGCAATCGCAGAATAAAAATGGCTACGATAGGCCATATTTTCAGGCTCATCAGACCAGGTAGAAAAAGAATCAACCATCACATAGCTCTCAACTAATACATTTGTACTCATGCTTAGAGAAGTTGTCAAGAGGTCCAGCCCTTTCTCTTCAAATATCAAGCTTCTGGTGTTAGGAGCAGGCTTTAGTGGGCTCCACATAGCCAATGCTGCGAAAGCTCTTGGAGCAAAGGTGCTATGTAGTCGACGGAATTCAAATCATCCAGGTAGCGATTTTGCCTTCAATAGTGAAGAACAATTATTTCCACTAAAAAATATCTTAGAAGGTACTACTCATCTGATTAGTTGTATTCCGCCCAACTCTGAAGGCAAAGATCCAGTGATATCAAGCCTTCAAAAGCAACTTCAAGAGATCCCTTTGAAATGGGTTGGATATCTATCCACT
>CACIRS010000041.1 GCA_902589115.1 uncultured Prochlorococcus sp. | reverse complement strand
CATTGCATCTAGAGATGCAACGCTCTTATCTCGAATACGCAATGAGCGTAATCGTGGGCAGAGCATTGCCTGATGCCAGAGATGGACTGAAACCAGTTCAGAGGAGGATTTTGTATGCAATGTATGAATTGGGACTAACCCCTGATAGACCTTATAGAAAATGCGCTCGAGTTGTAGGAGACGTCTTAGGTAAATACCACCCTCACGGTGACCAAGCTGTTTATGACGCTTTGGTAAGACTGGTCCAAAACTTTTCTAGTAGATATCCAGTTCTAGATGGACATGGGAATTTTGGATCAGTAGATGATGATCCACCAGCAGCAATGAGATATACAGAAACGCGATTAGCTTCAATTTCACACCAAGCAATGTTGGATGAAATAGGAGCAGAAACGGTAGATTTTTCGCCTAATTTTGATGGTTCACAACAAGAGCCAACTGTTCTACCTGCTCAACTACCATTTCTTTTGCTAAATGGTTGTTCCGGTATAGCTGTTGGTATGGCAACCAGTATTCCACCGCATAATTTAAATGAAATAGTAGATGGATTAATAGCTCTTATTAGACAACCAGATATAAAAGATGAAAAGATCTTAAAAATAATACCTGGTCCAGATTTCCCAACTGGTGGAGAAATATTAATGGGGTCAGGTATCAAAGAAACATATCTGAAAGGCAAAGGAAGTATTCCAATGAGAGGTGTTGCACATATAGAAGAAATTCAACCGGGGAAAGGTAAGCATAAAAGAAGCGCTATAGTTATTAATGAGTTGCCCTATCAACTTAGCAAAGCTGGTTGGATTGAAAAACTAGCAGATCTAGTCAATGATGGAAAAATAGGCGGCATAGCAGATATTCGTGACGAAAGTGATAGAGATGGAATGAGGATAGTAGTTGAACTAAGAAGAGATTCAAACCCTGAAAAAGTACTTAATAATTTATATCGAAGAACGTCTTTACAGAATAATTTTGGAGCAATATTACTTGCTTTAGTGGACGGCCAACCTAAACAATTATCGTTACGTAATATGCTGCAAATATTTTTAGATTATAGAGAATTAACTATTCTCAGACGAACAAAATATTTGCTAGATAAAACAAATAGCAGGCTTGAAATTGTTAACGGACTTTTAAAAGCATTGAAAAAAGTAAAAGAAATAATAGAAATGATTCAAAGTGCTAAAGATGCTGGAGAAGCAAGTGCAAAATTAATGGTTAATTTTGATCTATCTGAAAATCAAGCAAATGCTGTATTGGCTATGCCGCTAAGACGTCTAACAGGCCTAGAACAAAAAAGTCTAAAAGAAGAAAAATTAAGTCTAGAGGAAACTAAAAAAGAGCTCGACTTATTACTAAAAGATAGAAATAAATTATTAGAAACATTAATCAAAGAATTAAAAATAATGAAAAAAAGATTTGGAAATGAAAGAAAAACTAAATTAATAGAAGGTGGAGATGAAATAGTTGCAGAAAGAAATGCTATTCAAAGACCTAATGCTGAATTACAAAAAAAACTAGCTCTTGAGGCATTGCCTTCAGATGGAAAATTACTAATTCAAAATGATAATCAAGTAAAGATAATTAGCCCTAAAGTTTTAGGAAGATTGCATATTGATGAAGAATGTGATCTAGGAGATGAAGTATCTCCTGTCCAAATTATTTGCCCAATTGAAGAAAAGCCTAAATTGCTTGCCATAACCGAATATGGTCGTATTGCATTAGTTAAATGGGAGTTTGCAGGGCAAAATCCAGGTGATTTAGAAAAATTTTTACCAGGTGGTTTAGAGGGTGAAAAAGTTATTAATTTGATTAAGATACCCGAAAAAGAAAAATTAAGTTTAGGACTTTTAAGTAGCGATGGAAGATTTAAAAGACTAGCTATCGAAGATGTGATTGATCTTTCGGGAAGAGCATCAACAATACTAAAACTCAAAGAAGGAATTATTTTAAAAACAGCAATGCTTTGTTATCCAAATGGAGATCTTGTAGTTGCAACTAATATAGGAAGACTTTTAAAGCTTAAAGTAAACAATGAAAATATGCCAATCATGGGGAAACTAGCGCAGGGACCTTTTATTATTAGGCTCCTACCTAAAGAGGAGATTATAGGCGCTATATGTTGTAAAAAAGAAGAAAATCAATCAATGATAATAGCAACAAAAAAAGGAAAACTAGCAAAGATTCTAATAGATTCAATTAGATTATCTAAAAAGAACTACATGGGCGAAATTGGAATAAAGTTTGAAGATCTAAAAAAAGATAATGTTATAGAAATCTGTGAATGTAGTAAAACAATTGGGCTAATCACAAATCATGGAAGACATGGAAGAGTTAATGGTAATAATCTAATATTGAATTCTTTAAATAGTAATAAAATATGTTTATTAGATAATGAGTTACTAGTAAAATTAGTACGATTAGAATCTTAATTAAGAACTTTGTGAAGATTCAATCCATTCTAAATATTCTCCAGAAACCGTTCCAGTGACATAATTTCCTGTAAAACAAGACATATCCAAATCTTTTATGTCAGATTTACATAAAATTGAGTATTTTAAATCATCTATTTCTTGATATACCAAACTTGTAATAGATAATTCTCTAGCAATAGCTTCTATTGATTTATTATGAGCAATTAATTCTCGCCTACTTGGCATATTTATCCCATAAACATGAGGATATCGCACAGGTGGTGCTGCTGATGTAAAAATAACATTATTTGCCCCGGCTACTTTTGCCATTTGAATAATCTCTTTTGATGTAGTTCCTCTAACTATTGAATCATCAACTAAAAGAACATTTTTACCTTTAAATTCAGAACACATTGCATTTAGTTTTTGACGAACTGATTTCTTTCTTTCTAATTGGCCTGGCATAATAAAAGTTCTTCCCACATAACGATTTTTAAAAAAACCTTCTCTATACTCTATTCCTAAAGACCTCGCTACTTGCATAGCAGCAGGCCTTGAAGAATCAGGAATAGGCATTACAACATCTATATCACCCGAAGAAATGCTTTTGCTTATTGTTGAAGCTAATTTTTCGCCCATTTTTAATCTAGCCTCATATACTGAAATTCCATTCATAATTGAATCAGGCCTGGCTAAATAAACATATTCAAAAGAACATGGAAAAAGTTGGGGGTTTTTAGAACATTGTTTAGAGAAAATTTTCCCACTTTTGTGTATAAAAATTGCTTCGCCAGGTTCAACATCTCTAACAATCTCGTAATCATTATTTTCAAGTACTAAAGATTCACTCGCTAAAATCCAATCATTATGATTTTTCAAAGATTTGGATTTTCCTAGAATCAAAGGTCTAATTCCAAATGGATCACGAAAAGCAAGCAATCCATGTCCTGCTATTAAAGCAATTGCTGCATAAGAACCCTGTACTCTTAAATGAAGTGATTCTATAGCTTCAAAAATATCTTCAGGATTTAATTCTTTATTACAGGCTTTAGATTGAAGTTCAGTTGCCAATACATTAAGCAACATTTCCGTGTCACTTGAGGTATTCGTGTGTCTTCTATCAATACTAAATAAATCCGTAGCTAACTCACGAGTATTAGTTAAATTACCATTATGAATAAGAATAATCCCGTAAGGTGCATTGACATAAAAAGGTTGTGCTTCTTCTTGGCGATCAGCTGCTCCTCGAGTTGTATACCTAACATGTCCAATTCCAATATTGCCATTCAAAGCACGCATATCTCTAGTTCTATAAGCTTCTCGAACTTGTCCTTTTGATTTATGCATATGAAAAACACTATCTTCCATAGTTGCAATGCCAGTTGAGTCCTGACCTCGATGCTGCAACAAAAGAAGGCTGTCATAGATCTGCTGATTTACTGGATTATTTGAAACGATCCCGAAAATTCCACACATATAAATAAATAACCTCTCAGCTGCATTTGATCAATCTATTTTGCCTGACAGAGGGTACTAAGGATATTAAATATGATTATTGCTAACACGCCGAGGAATTGCATTCTCAAAAGAAGCCTGCAGATCGGAGACATCAAGACTTATAAGTTCGTTACCTATTTGAGTAATTAATAATTGTGAATCTCCAGTTACTTGTCCTAAACACATTCCTGGAACTGAACCTGGTGATTCATGATTGACCTTATTAAGGGAAGACTGCCATCGACCAGATTTATCGGAAGCAATACTAACAAGAATTCGAGGACCACCTTCTGCAAACAACAATCTAT
>CACIRS010000040.1 GCA_902589115.1 uncultured Prochlorococcus sp. | reverse complement strand
CAGCTGATATCAATACAACTGTTGCTTTGGCCCTTTTAGTATCACTTTCTTACTTCTATGCGGGCCTGAGCAATAAAGGATTGCGGTACTTCGAGTACTACGTACATCCGACACCTATCATGCTCCCTTTCAAGATTGTTGAGGATTTCACCAAACCTCTTTCCCTCTCTTTCCGTTTGTTCGGCAACATTTTGGCTGATGAATTGGTTGTAGCGGTGCTTGTTTTTCTTGTGCCTCTTGTTTTACCAGTTCCAGTAATGTTTCTTGGCCTTTTTACAAGTGCCATTCAAGCTTTGATCTTCGCTACTCTCGCCGCTTATTACATCGGTGAAGCGGTAGAAGAGCATCACTGATTAATTCTTTCCCACCCCTTATGGGTTGGTACATTTCTTGCTTAGGTCCAGCTTTGACTGGGCCCATTTCAAAAAAAAATTTTGAGATGTCCCAACGCAGGTATAAACTCCCGGTCCCTCCATTCCGCGCTTTAGGCGCTTCACATCCTTAGTTCAATCATGGATTCCATTGTCACCGCCGCTTCTGTTGTCGCAGCAGGTCTGGCTGTAGGTTTAGGCGCTATTGGCCCAGGTATTGGTCAGGGCAGCGCTGCACAAGGTGCAGTTGAAGGTATAGCCCGCCAGCCTGAAGCAGAAGGCAAGATACGAGGCACCTTATTGCTGTCATTTGCGTTTATGGAATCATTGACGATCTATGGCCTTGTAGTCGCTTTGGTTCTTCTTTTCGCCAATCCATTCGCTGGTTGATCAAAAACATTTGTTTAGAGAATTCAATCAATTCAAATCTTCACCGATTTTTATTTGACTTTGAAATGCTCTTTATCAAATAGTTTTTTCTCAATTTAGTGAAAAATGCCTTTCTTTGGCTTGCTTCTAATTCATGCACCCTTTCCACATGACCAATCTGATCTTGTTAGGTGCTACTGAGGGGGGTCTTTTTGACTTCGATGCCACACTTCCGCTTATGGCGGTTCAGGTGGTTCTCCTCACTTTCATCCTTAATGCTCTTTTCTTCAAGCCTGTTGGAAAGGTTGTTGAGGAAAGAGAGGGTTATGTCACAACGAGTCGAGCTGAAGCTAAGCAAAAGCTTGCTGAGGCCGAGAAGCTTGAGTTGGATTTAAAAGAACAACTCAAAGCAGCTCGATTGGCTGCTCAGAAAGTAATTAATGAAGCTGAGCAAGATTCTGATCAGCTTTATAGAGAAGCATTAGCACTTGCGAACGCAGAGGCTAATGCTTCTAGAGAGGAAGCAAGGCGAGAAATTGATGCTCAGAGAGAGAAAGCTCTTATTCAGCTTCAATCTGATGCAAACAAGCTTGGCGACATGATCGTTGAAAGACTACTGGCAGCAAAATGACTCTCCCTATCATCTTTGCCAATGAAGGTTTTGGTCTGAACTTAAATTTGTTCGAGACCAACATTATTAACTTGGCGGTTGTAATTTTTGGTTTGTATAAGTTCCTTCCTAATTTCTTGGGTGGGATACTTGAGCGACGAAGAACTGCGATTTTGACTGATCTTCATGAAGCTGAAGATCGTCTCGCAGAAGCTAACAAAGCTCTTAATCAAGCAAAACAAGAACTTGCTGAAGCTGAGCAAAAAGCTTCTCAGATTAGAACTGATTGCAAAGCTAGAGCTGAAGCTATACGCCTTGAAAGGGAGAAACGTACCGTTGAAGAAATGGCACGTATTAAAGAAGGTGCAGCTTCAGATTTAAATGCTGAGGCATCTAGAGTAAGTGCTCAATTAAGGAGAGAAGCTGCTCGCTTAGCCATTGAAAAGGCTATTGCCAATCTTCCTCAAAAACTTGATGATAAGGCTCGAACAGAGTTTTTGAATCAGTCCATTAAGAATATGGAGCTAGTTTGATGCCTTTACTAAATACGATTACTACTCCTTATGCAGATGCCTTTCTCCAAGTGGCTTCTAGTAACAAAGAAGTCGATCTAGTTATTAGTCAAGCCAAGGATATTTTGGCACTTTGGAAGGATTCATCTGAATTAAGTGAAGCTATGTCTTCACCAGTTCTAGAAGTTGATTCAAAGAAGTTGGCTATTGAGAAGCTTTTTGCTGACCAAGTGACTCCATCTTTTCTCAACTTTTTAAAGCTTCTAGCAGATCGCCAGAGGATTGGTTTTTTGGATTCGGTTCTTGAGCGATTGCTTGAGTTGTACCGAGAACAAAGAAACATTGCTTTGGCTACTGTCACCTCTGCATCGCCTCTTAATGATTCCCAGCAGGCGGATCTCTTAAAGAAGATTCAATCTGTAGCTGGTACGAACAATCTGGAGCTCAATCTTCAGGTTGATCCTTCTTTAATAGGAGGATTTATCGTCAGTGTTGGTTCTAAGGTTATTGATGCAAGTCTTGCTGGACAAGTACGTCGAATGGGACTTGCACTGGCCAAAGTGAGCTAGTGCTTCTATTTCCTTTTCATTTCTTCCCCACTTTTCACTAAATTCAACCTCTCATGGTTTCCATCCGCCCCGACGAGATCAGTTCGATTCTCAAACAGCAGATTGCTGACTACGACAAATCAGTTTCAGTAAGCAACGTAGGTACCGTTTTGCAGATTGGTGACGGTATTGCCCGTATTTATGGCCTCGAGAAGGTTATGGCTGGTGAGCTGGTTGAATTTGAGGATGGGACAGAAGGTATTGCTCTCAATCTTGAGGACGACAATGTAGGCGCAGTATTAATGGGGGAGGGGCTTGGTATTCAAGAAGGAAGTACTGTGAAAGCTACAGGCAGAATTGCTTCTGTTCCTGTAGGGGAAAGTACTTTGGGACGTGTGGTTAATCCTTTGGGGCAACCTGTAGATGGAAATGGAGAAATTACTACTAGTGAGTCAAGGCTTATCGAATCGATAGCCCCTGGCATTATTAAAAGAAAATCGGTTCATGAACCGATGCAAACTGGTATTACATCTATCGATGCAATGATACCTATTGGAAGAGGGCAAAGAGAGTTGATAATCGGAGACCGTCAAACTGGGAAAACGGCTATTGCTCTAGATACGATCATTAATCAGAAAGGAGAAGATGTTGTTTGTGTTTATGTTGCAGTTGGCCAGAAATCTGCATCTGTTGCAAATGTGGTTGAAGTTTTAAGAGAAAAAGGTGCACTTGATTACACCGTGATAGTTAATGCAAGTGCTTCCGATCCAGCCGCATTGCAATATTTGGCTCCTTATACAGGCGCTGCAATTGCCGAATACTTTATGTACAAAGGCAAGGCTACGTTGGTTATTTATGATGACCTGACAAAACAGGCGCAGGCTTATCGTCAGATGTCTCTCCTGCTTCGACGTCCACCTGGACGTGAAGCTTATCCAGGGGATGTTTTCTATCTTCATAGTCGTCTTTTGGAGAGAGCCGCGAAACTTTCAGATTCAATGGGAAGTGGATCTATGACTGCTCTACCAATTATTGAAACTCAAGCTGGAGACGTATCTGCTTATATCCCAACTAATGTTATATCAATTACTGATGGCCAGATTTTCTTGAGTTCGGACCTTTTTAATTCAGGTTTACGTCCTGCTATCAACGTTGGTATTTCAGTTAGTCGAGTGGGGGGTGCAGCTCAAACAAAAGCAATTAAGAAAATTGCAGGAACATTAAAACTTGAATTGGCTCAATTTGATGAGTTGGCTGCATTCTCTCAATTTGCTTCAGATCTGGATGAAGCCACACAAAAACAATTGGGACGAGGAAAGAGATTAAGAGAGTTGCTTAAGCAACCTCAATTTGCTCCGTTAAATCTCGCTGAACAAGTTGCAATTGTGTATGCAGGAGTTAAGGGATTAATTGATGAAATACCAGAAGAAGAGGTTACTCAATTTGCTAGAGAATTGAGGGAATACCTGAAAACAAACAAACCAGATTTTATTAAAAAGGTTCAGACTGAAAAAGTTATGAATGAAGATGCAGAAACTATGCTTAAAGAGGCTATTAATGAGGTTAAATCCTCGATGCTTGCTTCTGTTTGACCCTATCGGTATTCATTAAGAATCATCTATGGCAAACCTTAAGGACATTCGCGACAGAATCGTTTCTGTTAAAAACACCAGAAAAATTACTGAGGCAATGCGTTTGGTTGCAGCCGCAAAAGTGCGGCGTGCCCAGGAACAAGTGCTTAGAAGCAGACCTTTTGCTGATCGTTTAGCAAGAGTGTTAGAAAATATTCAATCCCGTATGAAGTTTGAAATGGCAGATGCTCCTTTATTAAAGAATAGAGAAGTGAATAAAATAACTCTTGTCGCAGTAACTGGTGATAGGGG
>CACIRS010000039.1 GCA_902589115.1 uncultured Prochlorococcus sp. | reverse complement strand
CCATGACCTCATTTTCCTTGCCTGGTTTAACTACAAAAAGCATTCTCTCTTGAGATTCAGACAATAAGAATTCATAAGCTGTCATTCCAGATTCTCTTGCAGGAACTAAATCTAAGTTCAATTCAATGCCTAAACCTCCTTTAGCTGCCATCTCAGAAGAACTACATGTCAAACCAGCAGCTCCCATATCTTGTGCCGCGATAACATCTCCACTTTTAAAAGCCTCTAAACAAGCTTCTATAAGACCCTTTTCTAAAAATGGATCACCAACTTGAACAGCAGGTCGATCGTCTAAAGAAGATTTTGTCAATTCAGCACTCGCAAAACTAGCTCCTCCCATTCCATCTCGACCAGTTGTACTTCCCACATAAACAACTGGAAAACCAACTCCATCTGCTCCTGAACAAACTATTTCATCGGTTTCCATCAAACCAAGAGCCATTGCATTTACTAACGGGTTACCTGAATAACTCTCATCAAAAGATACTTCTCCACCAACAGTTGGAACTCCTACACAATTCCCATAATGAGCAATTCCATCAACGACTCCCTCAATTAAACTTACATTTCTCTCATTTTCTAAAGGTCCAAATCTCAAAGCATTTAAAATACAAATAGGCCTAGCACCCATAGTAAAAATATCTCTAAGTATTCCACCAACACCAGTAGCTGCTCCTTGAAATGGTTCCAAAGCTGATGGGTGGTTATGACTTTCAATCTTAAAAACCAAACGTTGACCCTCACCTAAATCAACAACACCTGCATTCTCACCAGGCCCAACTAAAACTCTCGGACCTGTAGTAGGAAATGCTTTTAATAAAGGTCTAGAATTTCTATAACAACAATGTTCTGACCACATAACACCGAACATTCCTAATTCAGTTCGATTAGGAGGACGATTTAAACGTGCACAAATTTCTTCAAAATCATTAGGTTTCAAACCTTCTTCAGACAAAGCTGATGCAATGTCATAGTCAACTTTATAAGAGGAGAAAAAACTCACGCTGAATAATAAATCTAAAACCAGTGTTCCCTAGAAAAGCACAAAATTAAACCCATGGATCTTCATCATGTGCAAATTTTGAAAATCTGGAATCCTTTTGCTGAAAATTAGAGGAGCTTGTAGGAGAATCTCCAATAGATTGATAATTCGTATTATCATCCCAATCATCTAGTGGATCAGTTTCATATTCTCTATATCTATTTAAGGAATTATCCTCTTCTTCCCATGGAGGATCTTCTAACCATCCTTCTAATCTATCTGTAGCTTTATTACTTATTTCTTGTAATTGATCTCTAAAGTGTTGAGATTTAGACAGAATATCTTGACGCAAACTAGAGCGGGACAAAGGTAAATCATTTAAAGAATTAATAGTTGAAAAAATAAAACCTGGTTGTTGATCATCTATCAAATCAATCGTTAGTCTCCATCTACTAGTCCCTGGTATTCTTGGATCTGATCTTGAAACTAAATAATGAAAAATATTTCCCGTAATAGGATCAAAAACAAAATCTGCAATAGTTCCTAGCTTATCACCATTTTTATTTAAAACATCAGCATATAATAAAGTTGGCAGACGTTCAAGTGTAGCTTGATCTGTTTCAGAACAATTTCCTTTTACAAAAACTTCTAAATTACTAATACCCTTTAATTGATTTAATCTCCAAATATTTCTGCCTAACTTTAATGAAGAAGGCTTACTAGCCCAACCTAATATCCGATGAACTGGTGGATGCATCCAAGCAAAAACTCCTATACCGTGATCTATACCTTTATTGCATCTAACCCGATGCTTTAATAAGTCACTTAAAAGGTACTCAGAAGGAATAAACAATTTACCCTCTAATTTGGACTGGCATAATTAAATAAGTAAAATCTGATGTATCATTATCTGGACAGAGAATTACTGGTGTCGTTGGAGAATTGCATTGTAAAATTATGTTGTCAGAATTAATTGCTTTTAAACCATCTAATAAATAACGAACATTAAAAGCTATTTGAATACCATCTCCTTCTAAAGCAGCTGGTATAAATTCAGAGCCACTACCTACATCTTGAGCATCTGCATTTATATTTAATTGGTCAGAATTTCCTTCAATACTTAATTTAATAACATTATTATGTTGATCTGCCAAAACAGCAACTCGTTCTAAAACTTGAATTAAAGGCTTACATTTTAATTTTATTTTTTTATTAAAATCATCAGGTATTAACTGTCTATAATTTGGATATGTTCCATCTAATGTTCTAGATGTAATTACTTGATTTGTTGATAATAAAACTACTTGTCCTTGATCAAAAAACAAACTTATTGGCTCATTATTTTTCCAATATCCAATCATCCTTTCAACCTCTCTTAAAGATCTAGAGGGTAAAGTGACTGAAAAAATATTGTTATTTTCAGCTTCTGAATTAATTGGATTTAATAATGCATTCGAATGATTTAAAACTGCTAATCTATGACCATCTGTAGCTGCTGCTTCCAGATCATTATTTTTAAAAGATAAATGTACCCCAGTTAATAACTGTTTTGCTTCATCAGAACTGCTAGCAAATAAAGTTGATCGCAAAGATTGGATTAAAATTTCAGGATTAATTTGTAAAGATGTTCCAGTTTGGGCTAATGGCAATTCAGGGAAATCTTCAGAAGACATTCCTCTTACTTGATATTTCCCACCAAGGCTAACCAATTCTACTTCCAAGCCTTCTGCATCACTAGTTAAAGTAATCGGAGATTCACTTGAGAACCTAGAGACTATTTCTCCAAGTAATTTTGCAGGAAGAGTTATAGCTCCACTCGTTTGAATATCAGCTGTAAAAGAAGTTTGTATTCCTAAATTTAAATCAAATCCAGTTAAACTAACTTTTCCCGTGACAGCATCAGCTGCAATTAGAACATTAGCCAAAACAGGATGAGATGGTCGAGATGCAACGGCTCTACTTACAAGCTGTAGAGCTGAGTTCAATTCCGTTTGAGCACAAACCAGTTTCATTAAGGCAAGTCACGAAAAATCATTTGTAGACACCTAAGATTTCATAACTTTCTTAGATATGCAATGACAGTGTAAAGATCAAAACTTTTTTACTGCTTTCTTTCTTTAAGTTCTTTTATAAAGAAATAAACCAGTAGTAGTAGGGCCTGAGGAAATGGTGGAAATCAATGGAAATGTCTTGCTAAGACTAGTTTTTTCAAGATTAACCTTTGTGGATAAAATTAAAAGAAAGTGGAAAACCCTCCATAATTTTCGAGAATCTCACAGCTTGTGGAAATCAATTTGATTCTAACGCTATGATTTTTTTAGTTTTCCACAGTTTTTAGGCGTTGAAAAAGAGTTTTTCCTTGACCAGAAATTAAATTGGTTTTTCAGAATCCCATTACTTGTGCAATTGTTTTCATGTTTGGTTCAAGGTTGGAATGAAACAGAGCTTCATTGTTTTTCAATGCACAGTCTGGATCTTTTAATCCATTCCCTGTAAGTACACAAACTACTTTTGAATTAGAAGGAATATCTTGTTTTGTTTTTAGTAAACCTGCTACAGAAGCTGCGCTAGCAGGCTCACAAAAAATACCTTCTTCACTGCCTAATATTTTATATGCTTTTATAATTTCTTCATCAGTAACATCTAAAAAAGAACCATTGCTTTTATTTTTAGCATTCACAGCTTTTTCTCTGTTAACGGGATTTCCTATTCTTATTGCGGTCGCTATGGTTTCAGGATTTTTTATAATAGTATTATTAACCAAGGGAGCTGAACCACTTGCTTGAAATCCCATCATTTTTGGTAACTTATTAGACTTTCCTGCTTTAAAATATTCTTGGAATCCCATCCAATATGCAGATATATTGCCCGCATTTCCCATGGGAATACAAAGCCAGTCTGGTGCATTTCCTAAAGAATCAATAATTTCAAATGCTGCTGTCTTTTGACCTTCAAGCCTAAAGGGATTTACAGAATTAACTAATGTAATTGGATATTGATTTGATATTTCGTTAACAATTTCTAGTGCTTCATCAAAATTACCCTTAATTGCTAAAACCTCAGCTCCATAAATAAGTGCTTGTGCTAATTTTCCTTGTGCGACATAACCATCAGGTATTAAAACAAAAGCTCTCATGCCTCCTCTGCGTGCATAAGCAGCTGCTGAAGCAGAGGTATTACCAGTACTTGCACAGATAACAGCTTTACAACCAGCTTCTTTAGCTTTGCTAATAGCCATTGTCATCCCTCTATCTTTAAAAGAACCAGTTGGATTTAATCCGTCATATTTCAAAAAAACCTTAATATTGCGTCCAACTCTCTTGCTTACGGCTTTTGCTTCTAATAAAGGAGTTGCTCCCTCTTTTAAAGTAATTATTGGAGTCGACTCTGATACTGGCAGCCAGGCTTTGTACGCTTCAATAAGCCCAGGCCAGTTCGGATCTTTTTTCCTAGATCCAAAGCGGTGAAAGAGTTTTTGTCTAATTGACACTTTTAAATAGCAGTGTTTGTAGTCAAATCTAAGTCCTTGGGACTACTTTCTTGCAATCTTTCTAAAGGTGCATTTGAAAAGAATTTTATCAATTCATTAACTGACTCTACCTTAGATAATATTTTTGATAATTCTTTTACATTGATAGTCATTATTTTATTAGGATATGATTGTATAAATCTAATTAAATTTATTTTTCCTTTCCCAATTACTAATCCTTTGATTACGCTTGATCTAAAAGCAAGAACACTAATTTGATTATTTTGTAATTTAA
>CACIRS010000038.1 GCA_902589115.1 uncultured Prochlorococcus sp. | reverse complement strand
TCTACATCAGCTGAAGATGTGAATGCCGCTTTAAAATCTGCTTCTGAAGGATCGATGAAAGGAATTATTAAATATGGAGATCTTCCTTTGGTTTCAACAGATTATGCAGGAACAAATGAATCTACGATTGTTGATGAAGCTTTAACTATGTCTATTGGAGACAATTTAATTAAAGTTCTTGCATGGTATGACAATGAATGGGGTTATAGTCAACGTGTAGTTGATTTGGCTGAGATAGTTTCTAAGAACTGGAAATAACAAATATGACATTTTTACAGCCCTTGGTATATAACTAAGGGCTTTAAAAATGTTTAAATTCCGATTTAATATCTATAACTTCAGGTTTGTTTTCCCAAACTATCCTTGGCATTCCCTCTTTCATAATCCCAATAATTTTGCTTTCTGGTAATTTTTGGGATAATTGATGCGCCCATTTGGCAGGGATACTTAGAACAAGTTCAAAATCTTCCCCGCCATTTACGCACCAATTGTCCCAATGTGACCCTTTTGGCCATTCTGCATGTTTGGGTAAGTTTTTGTAGTTGATTGTTGCTTGACAGTTACTACTAATACAAATACTTTTAATTGCTTCATATAATCCATCACTACTATCAGTGCCTGCCGCTCGCCATTCAATGTCTTTTGGTTTTGTTTCTATCAGTTTTTGGAGCGCCTCAGTTGGTGGTTTTGGTCTTTGATGCGAAAGAATTGCTTTCGCCTTTAATGATTCAGATAAATTTTTTGCGAGAACTCTTTCATCAGACATCATTAGAGCAAGGCCTAGTCGACTGAGCCCGTGATTCCCAGACGCAATTATTACGTCTCCTGGTTGGGCATGACCTCTATGAATTCTTACTGGGCCAGGAAGTCCTATTGCTGTAATTGATAATACTTTTTGTTCACCTTGAGAGCAATCTCCACCAAGTAAATTACCTCCATAAGCTTTTAAAGCTTCATCCATCCCTATATATACACTTTCTATCCATTGCCATGAAGTATTAGGTGGACAAATTAATCCAACTGTTATTCCAATAATTTCTTCTACACCACTTGAAACTAAGTCTGAAATATTTGCAGATATTGCTTTCCATCCTATATTTTCTGGAGTAGTGGTTTGATCACTAAAATGAACTTTATCTACAAAAACATCAGTGTTAATAATTAGCTGATTTTTTTTAATATCAATTAAGGCAGTATCATCATCTATTTGACCAATTGACATAAACTGTTTGAGACGATTAAGAATTTCATTCTCGCCAATTTCACTAATAATTTCTTTCACTATGAAATACTAACCATGTGCTAATAGTTTATTCGCACCATCGATCACATTGATAGA
Source organism: uncultured Prochlorococcus sp. (assembly GCA_902589115.1). Lineage (GTDB taxonomy): Bacteria > Cyanobacteriota > Cyanobacteriia > PCC-6307 > Cyanobiaceae > CACIRS01. Next base: position 3,787 of record CACIRS010000038.1, on the reverse strand, counting down.
TATAATTTTGTCTTCCACTCCTAATTCATTAAGAATTTCATTCCCTTCCACTATATATCCAAAGGCTGCATTCCTTCCATCTATAAGGTTTTTCCCTGCAGGATTTAGTTCGGCTTCATAAAGAAAAAAGAAGAATTGTGATGATCCATCATCTAGCGTTTCATCAGAATGCGCCCATCCAAGTGTTCCTAATGTTGCAAATGGAAGTGTAGGTGTTTCTGTATAAAGGCCTAATTCTTCGAAAGTTTGGTTGTAAATAGTTTCTTTTTTGCCTGGCAGTCTAATTTCTAACGGTATGTGCCTTTCAACTTTGGTTGTCGGATCTATATAACCAATTGCACTTCCCTCAGGATCACCTGTTTGAAGAACATAAAAATCTTCTGCTCTAGAAAAAGGTAATCCGTCATAAAAACCTTTTAATGCCAAATCAACAAATGATCCAGAAGTAAGAGGTGCATTGTAACCATCAATAACTGCATTCATAGTACCTTTTGTTGTCTTTATGCTGACATTCGCTCTGCCAAGAAGTCTTGGTAATTCGTTAAATTCTTCTGGAATTTCGTATGGAAATTCCTCTTGCATTACTAATGCTTCTAGCTCTCCAATCTTTGTGAGACTTTTACGCCTTTCCTCTATAAATTCTAATTTATTTTTTGCATTGGCAAGTTCACCTATATGGCTTAAGTCCTTTCTTAGGGATAATAAAATTTCTTCAGCCTGTTTTTTCTTGTCATTAGGGATTGATTCAAGAATTTCATTTTTTCTATTGGTCACAATGAATGCACTAGATGATATGGCTTTACTGACTGCTGGCCATCTACTGCCCCTAACAAGATCACTTGTGTCTTCAAGTTTATGTTGCAAATTTCTAAGATCTTTTTGCTCCATTGGTAGCGCATTGCGCAGTAGAGAATAAGGGTCTTTTACGGCATTTCCTAGAGGGAGTGCAGCCATTGATGGTTGACACCACCAGAGGTTCAGAGTGGTTGCTAACCCAGTTAGGAAAATTAGGAGACGTGAAATTGTCATTGCTCAGATAATTGCAGAACTTTCGCACAGTCTTATGATCGCTTAATTCGTGCGTCTGGAATGATCTCCAGTAACGACTTCCGCACTGGCACCACGATAGAAATCGATGGCGCAGTTTGGCGTGTTGTTGAATTTTTGCATGTCAAGCCTGGTAAAGGCTCTGCTTTTGTCAGGACCAAATTAAAGGGCGTGCAAAGTGGAAATGTTGTGGAAAAAACTTTTCGAGCTGGAGAAATGCTTCCTCAAGCAATACTAGAGAAAGCAACTCTTCAGCACACATATATGGAAGGTGAAGATTATGTATTTATGGACATGTCAAGTTATGAGGAGACTAGGCTTACAGCTAAACAAATTGGTGAAAGCCGAAAATATTTAAAGGAAGGTATGGAGGTGAATGTAGTCTCATGGAATAGCAACCCTCTTGAGGTTGAGCTTCCCAATTCCGTTGTTCTTGAAGTAAAGGAGACTGATCCTGGCGTGAAAGGCGATACAGCTACTGGCGGTACAAAGCCGGCCATTCTTGAAACTGGGGCTCAAGTAATGGTGCCTTTATTTATTTCTATTGGGGAGAAGATCAAAGTAGACACGCGCAATGACAGCTATCTAGGTCGAGAAAACTAATGTCAATTCAACTTGATCATGAGGAACTTCATCGTTTATTAGCAGCTTTAGCTGATAGCGATATTCAAGAGTTTCGTTTGGAAGGTGAAGATTTTCGCTTGGAAATAAGGCGGAATATACCTTCATCGTTAGGGGTCGTTCAGTCACCTCAAGCTTCCTCTGCAGATTCGATGCAGCCAGTCTCTGCTCCGCAACTGATAGTTGAACCATCTTCCACCACGCCTAGCAGTCCGCCTCCAGTGGTGCCTGGATCCCGATCAGACTTGGTTGATGTAACAGCTCCTATGGTTGGAACCTTTTATCGTTCTCCTGCTCCTGGAGAGCCTGCCTTTGTTGAAGTAGGAAATTCAATAGGTATTGGACAAACAATATGCATTTTGGAGGCAATGAAATTAATGAATGAATTGGAATCTGAAATTAGTGGAGAAGTTGTTGAAATTCTCATTGAGAATGGTACGCCCGTTGAGTTTGGTCAGGTTTTAATGAGAGTTAAATCTTCTTAAGTTATTTGCTTAGATCCCATGCAGTTTTCATCGCAGCAAGCATGCTTTGAAAGTTTGCTATTCCTTTTCCAGCAATATCAAAGGCGGTGCCATGATCAGGCGATGTACGAATAAAAGGTAAACCTAATGTTGTATTTACTGCTTCTTCTAAGGCAATTAATTTAACTGGGATTAATCCTTGATCATGATATAAAGCAAGAATACCATTTGGTTTAATGAAAGTTTGTTCATCATTCCATGCTTTTATAGCAGGTATCCAACAATAATCGGGAGAAATTGGACCTTTTAATTCTATTTCTGGATTGATCTTTTGCCATTTTTTTAAAAGAGGATTTATCCATGTAATCTCTTCTTCCCCAAGCTTTCCATTTTCACCAGCATGTGGATTTAGACCAGAGACTAAAATTACTGGATTGTCTGCATATTCTTTACAAAAAGATGCAAGTGCATTGAGCTTGTTTGTTAGAAGTTCAGGTGACAATTGCTTGCTGACTTCAATTAATGGTATGTGAGTTGTAGCAAGTAAGGTATTTAACCTCCATCCATTTATGGGAGAAATTGCTGTAAATAACATTGAAACATTATTCGAATTAGATATTTCAGCAAGTCTTTCAGTCTGGCCTGGATAAGAATATCCAGCTTCATGCCAATGATTTTTAGAAATTGGCGCAGTAACTAATGCGGATCCTTTTTTTTCTAGGACTAAATTAGTTGCATGAGTTAACCATTTAAAACTTGCTCTGCCACTATATTTATTGGGCTTTCCAGGATTTATTTCCATATCAAGTGGCAGATCTTCAAAAATTAAATTATTGAAATTTGGTAATTTTTTAATGCCTTTTTTATTAAGTTGAAAATAAATATTCTCCACAGTTTTTTTGCAACCCACTAAAATTGGCCTCATCTCTGATGGCAATTCTCCAGAGCCAAGAGCTTTCAAAGTAATTTCAATACCAATGCCTGCAGGGTCTCCTAAGGAAATTATCAAAAATTTGCTATTTTGATTTTTTTTGATTTGGGAAGACATACTTAGAATTCTGCTTAATAGTTTTTTTTGTATTGTTTATTTATTGATGAACACGATGGCTTTCTCATTATTAAATAGAATGAATGATTGCAAGAACTGGAATGGTTTTTTATGATCTTTAAACATTTTGGAATTTGCCATAGCTCATTTTGAAAAAATTTACTAAAGATCAATAATTCAGACAAAATGATTTATTTGACATGTTTTAAGCAGTCTTTAAGTCCTGACATATAATTTGGATGTATTAAAGAATACCCAAGTTCTTTGCAAAGTAATTGGTTGCTCACTTTTCTATTCTCTTGCCAAAAAGATAAGGCCATAGGACTCATATTTTTGGCAGCACTTTCAAAATCTTCAATTTCAGGTAATGGATAATTTAATATTTTTGCTGCATAAGTTAAGACTTCTATGTTGGCCGTTGGCATATTATCTGCAACATTGATTATGGTTGGGCTTTTGCCTATTGCTGCAAGGTTTATTAGATGGATCACCGCACCAGCTATGTCATCTATATGAATCCTAGAAAAAACTTGGCCATACTTTTCAACCATTTTGCTTTTCCCGCTGAGAATAGTTTCAATTGCAGAACGTCCCGGTCCATAAATGC
>CACIRS010000037.1 GCA_902589115.1 uncultured Prochlorococcus sp. | reverse complement strand
TAAATTTAGAGAAAAAAGGAGGTTCTCCGTTACTAACTAATAAAGAATGGAAACAATGTCAATGCCCTAAATGCGGTTTAGATGCAACTAGAGAAACAGATACTATGGATACATTCATTTGCTCATCCTGGTACTACTTAAGATTTGCTGATCCAAATAATACAGCAAAGCCTTTTTCAAAAGAGGCAATAAATAAATGGTTGCCTGTTGACCAGTATGTAGGAGGAATAGAGCATGCAATCTTACACCTTTTGTATTCTAGATTTATAACAAAAGCTCTCAGAGATAGAGGTTTATTTTCTATAGATGAGCCTTTTAAGAAATTACTAACACAAGGAATGGTTCAAGGTATTACATATAGAAATAGAAAAACTGGTAATTATATACCGAACGACCAAATCGAGGATCTACAAAATCCAACTGATCCTAATACTGGTGATGACCTAGAAATAATATACGAAAAAATGTCTAAATCTAAATACAATGGAGTTGATCCCTCTACAGTAATAGACAAATATGGTGCCGATACAGCAAGGCTTTTCATATTATTTAAAGCTCCACCTGAAAAGGACCTTGAATGGGATGACGCAGATGTAGAAGGACAATATAGGTTTATAAATAGACTATGGAAATTAATAGATAGTTATTCTGTATTAACTAATTCAACTTTACTTGATAGAGGAGAAGCTAATGAAGTAAATATTGAAGTTAATAATAAAGCAAACAAAGATCTAAGAAGAGCTACTCATAAATCAATCAAATCAGTATCAGAAGATTTAGATTCAGAGCCTCAACATAACACTGCTATATCCGAACTAATGAAACTAAGTAATTCTATATCAGACCATTTATACAAAGTAGATTTACAGGTCTTAGAAGAATCAATAGTTACCCTTATTAAACTATTAGCTCCCTTTGCTCCTCATATAGCAGAGGAATTCTGGCATAAATTAGACTATAAAGATAGTATACATAAACAACAATGGCCTATATATGATGCTAAAGCATTAGAAAAAGACACCTACGAATTAGTTATACAAATAATGGGAAAAGTAAGGGGTAAAATTGTTGTTCCATCTAATTCCTCAAAAGAAGAAATAGAAGCCTTAACACTAAATTCAGATATTGCTAATAAATGGGTTGGAAACAAATTGCCCAAAAGAGTCATAATTGTTCCTGGTAAATTAATAAATATAGTTTTATGAATTAATCTGTGGTGATCTTCTAAATCTTAATGAATTTGGTTCTTTCCAAGATCCCTTTACCTCAAAAACTTTATCACCATCTGACAAGTGTCTCATTATCCAATAAATAGTCTCACTTGATTTTGTATTAGTAGAGATTCTAATATCTTCAATAGAAAAATATTTGTCATGGGAAATTAATTCTTCTATGGAGGACTGCAGTACTAAAATATCCTTAGCAGCTAGTTTTCCTGCCTCTACTCCTGGTTGGTGGTAAGCATTAACATTAATAAGTTCTCCATATAGTCCTACAGCCCTTTCAAATAATGCGATTAAACATCCGAGAGAATGCTCATTAATTCTCTTCATAGTGATCGTTAGACTCTGCTTACCCCCTTGAGAAAGAGCTTCTCTAGTACCTTGAAGGAAACCTGATAAAAAATCATTAGGGTTTTCCCCATTATCAGATGGGATATCTTCGTTCTTTTCAGTAACTTCAATAAAGGTAGCAAAAAAATTGTCTAAACCATCTCTCAATTGTTGTACATAAGCATGTTGATCTGTGGAACCCTTATTACCAAAAACTGATAGGCCTTGGTTAACAATCCTATTATCTCTATCTAATTTCTTACCAAGAGATTCCATTACTAATTGTTGGAGATACCTGCTAAAAACTTCTAAGTTATCTCTGTATGGCAATACAACCATATCCCTCTTACCTTTTCCATTGCCTGCAAAAAACCAGCTCGCTGCTAATAATGCTGCTGGATTACTTAATATATTCCTTTGTCTAGTAAGTTGATCCATTTTTGATGCACCTTCCAAAAATTCATTTCCACTCCTGCCAATTAATGACAATGGAAGGAGTCCAACAGCTCCTGTGATACTTGTTCTACCTCCAACCCACTCTGGCAAATCAAATCTACGGAGCCAGTTCTCATTACTAGCTTGAAGGTCTAGTTGGCTACCCTTCATAGTAATTGCAATAGATTGATTAGGCCAATTAACACCTTCTTTTTCTACATAACTACGAACTAGTTGAGAGGCTATTCTAGGTTCAGGAGTTCCTCCAGATTTGCTAACAGTGATAAATAATGTTGTAGTTAATTTGGGACTTAATTCTTTTAGTGTATTAGATATACCAAAAGCATCAATATTATCAATAAAATGAAAGTTAAGTCCCTTATTAGTTTCCGATAGTGAATTGATAATTAATAAAGGTCCTAATCCACTCCCTCCTATGCCAACCCATAATACATCTGTAAAAGGCTTGCCTGTTTCACTCCTAATATTTCCTTTTATAATATCGCTACCAAATTGTTCTATTGACTCTATCTCTGCTCTTATGTCATCAGCCATCTCTTTCGTGGGTGAAAGGGATGGGCTACGCAGCCAATAATGACCTACTTGTCTATTCTCATCTTTATTTGCAGTAGATCCTTGTTCAAGTAAATCCAGGGCTGTAAATGCGTGCTGGAAGGGCTCATCTAGATGTTTTAAATCGGAGTCGTTAAAATATATCCTACTTATATCCAACCACATCTCTAAATGTTTGTCATACCAGAGTAGGTTTTGAAACCGTTCCCATTGTGAATCGTAGTTGTTTTTATCAAAGTCTGGAAAATCCATTTGGTTATCTTAAAGAATGAAAACTGTAGATTGGGTTGATATAAAAAAGGTTCTTTAATATCTTTGTGATCTAGAGTTATCATGATAATAATAGTACACTCAAAAAGCCAAAACTATCTTAAGTATTATAAAGACATAAAAGGATCATATAGTAAGACCTCCGAATTTCAACCATCTATTTCTTAATTCTACCTGTTTATCTGTGCTTTTAGGATCGAGTTCTATATACCATTTCTTAGTGGAATATTCTAGAGGTTTTATATTTACTTCCTTTAGTCGACCACGTCGACTGCATAGAATTTTGTGATCCTTGTTAATAGTTAGGATATTATTAATATCTTTCTCTTCTCTTATTCTATATCCATTTATAAATAAAATTTCATCTTCTTCTACTAAACAAGCATTATTAGCTGGGCTATCAGTGAAGACTTGTTTTACTAAAATATTACCTTCCTTAACCTCAGTTAAAATACCAGTATATGGATAGTTTGATTTGAGTGCCTTTATAGTTATTCCAACATAGGATAATATTTTTTCAAAAGGTATGCTAGATGGTAGATCCAACCATGAATCTAGCTCAATGGATAACATAGGATCTATTTCATTTACTATTGACTTTATATCAGATCTCTTATAACCAATATTGGTAAGCCCGTATCTAACCCACATTTCCCTAAGCAAATTAACTATAGAATAGTTTCGTTGCAAAAGAGAAATATCTAATGCTAATGCAAGTAAACATCCTAGATTATAATAACTAACTTGTGTTTTTGAGGATGAATTATGTTGATTATACAATTTAATCCAAGCCTCTTCCGAACTACTTGCCAATGATTGTATGAATCTGCCTTGAGTATTATAATAACGATTGAATTCATTAGACAAATCGCCAAGGTAATCCTTAAGATTATTAATTTTCGAAATAAACGTTATAGAAAGATCAAGATAGCTTGTTATACCTTCGGCAAACCATAAAGAATCTGTAATAACAGGCGTATCATAATTATATTTCATATATTCCATAGGTCTTAATCGTCTTATATTCCACTGGTGGAGATATTCATGTCCTATCAATTGAAGTAGAGACTTATATTTTTTTTGATTAAGTAAGTCTCTCCAACTAAAATGTAGTACGGAAGCAAAATCATGCTCTAATCCTCCATATCCATATTCCATAAGATATAAGACAAACAAATAATTATTTCCGCTAGGCGGATCAGAAGACATAATGGTGCAAGCAGACTCGCATATTGATTTCACATCTTTTATAAAAGTTGATGGTAGACCTTCTGGTGAATCACCTATACAAACAATCTTATGATCAAAATTCCTTACACTAAAGTCATACTGGTGAAATACTCCAGCGTGGATCGGTGAGTCTATTAGTTGGTCGTAATTATCAGCATTAAATGAAGTATTACCCTCTAATGGAGAAGCAATTGTCCAATCTGTGGGCAATAGGAAATTAATTCTGTAATTGGATAGTCTATGTCCTTCTACGAGAATAATTACAGAGGCAAGATTAAGTGAAGCTATATCCGAGTCTAAAAAAGAAGTCCTCACAGTTAATGTTTTAGCTTCAATTGTATAATTTATTTGAATAGAATCTAGGTCTGATAAATTTGCTGACCATTTATTAGTAGATTCCCTTTCTAAGTCGATATTTCCATCAGATTGACACAAACTAAGATTATATAGATACTGAGCATGATCTCTAACTGTGTAAGAACCTGGAGTCCATACAGGCAATGCAAATTTTAGCTTGCTGTATCTTGGTTTGCACTTTAGGCTTACCTTAAGGAACTGGCTTTTAGCTTGAGTTAGATCAACCTCAACATCAACAAATCAATCATCAATAAATCTGAAACTATGAGTAAATATATAAATCCTAGTCATCAGGATGATTTTATCCACAAATATGATCAATTACTTATTTCTCCCTACCTTTCAAAGTTGCCTAAGTTTACACCTAAGCTCAAATTGGGAATATTGGCCTCAGGAAATGGCTCTAACTTCGAAGCATTGGTCAATTCGACAAGAGACAACACATTAAGTGCAAAGGTAGAATGTTTAGTCGTAAATAATCCAGAATGTTACGCATTAAGAAGAGCAGAACGATTAGGTATACCTATTGAAATTCTAAATCATAGAGACTACAAATCAAGACAAGAGTTAGATAAAAAAATAATCTCTATATTTGAATACCTTGAAATTGATATAATAGTTATGGCGGGCTGGATGAGAATAGTAACAGAGGTTCTAATTAATAAATATAAAGATCGAATAGTAAATGTACATCCTTCATTATTACCCAGTTTTAAAGGAGTAAATGCTGTTCAACAAGCTTTAGAAGCTAAGGTTAAGTTCACTGGTTGTACTGTACATCTAGTCAACAAAGAAATAGATTCAGGACTTATTCTTGCCCAGTCAATTGTACCTATTTTACCAGAATATACCCATAGTGAATTATTGAAAAAAATTCAGGATAAAGAACATAAAATTTTACCTATAGGAGTAGCAATGGCAGGTCGTATGTTAAGAGTCGAATGAGGTTTATGGATAAAAAGGTATCACTGGAAGGCCTATATTCTCGTCAAAAGAACTCATAATATTAATTGACTGGATTGCCTGACCAGCCTGACCTTTTATTAAGTTGTCGATAGCGCAGTTTATTATCAAACAACCTGT
>CACIRS010000036.1 GCA_902589115.1 uncultured Prochlorococcus sp. | reverse complement strand
AAACTGGCTTACATGGATTAAAAATGAGGCTCAATAATTGTGGCTAATGGTCAATTAAGAATTACTGGCGGCCGCAAAGTTAAAAGTCCTAAAGGGATTGAAGCACGTCCTACAACTAGTCTTGTTAGGACAGCTTTAATGAATATCTTGGCGAGAAAAATAGAGAATTGCTATTGGTTAGACCTCTGCAGCGGAAGTGGCATCATGAGTTGCGAAGCCTTACAAAAAGGGGCTGAAATAGTTGTTGCAATTGAGAAAGACAAAAAAACATTTGATACCTGTAAATCAAATATTTTTTTAATCAACGAAGGAATTCAAGATAAAGCGCATACAGAAATCATTCATCAAGACGCAATAGCCTGGTTAAGAAAACGAACCTTTAGCAAAAACCTAATAGAAGCATTCAAAGGCCATTCCCCAGGTTTTGACATTGTTTATTTAGATCCCCCATACACAGCAAATCTATATGAACCTATTTTGAAGCTCCTAATTGAAAGATTTTGGCTAAGAAAAGATGCAATTGTGATATGCGAACATTCCACCAAAACACCTCTCCAGCCATCCCCAGAGTGGATTGAGCAAGATCGCCGCAGCTATGGAAGTACTGCCTTGTTATTTATTAGCCCCCTAAAGGAGTGCTCCGTCGATACTGGTTCCAAGCAGCTACAAAAAGCCCAAGAATTGTGATTGGGACAAGACCCAATACAATTCCCAAAAGAAGAGGTTCAATCATGAGCTCGCACTAGATGAAAGTCTTAAGCACAATTGTTTCATGCGCCAGTAGTTTCTGTGACAGGGGATTCATCATCCGCAGCAAGTAAAACCAAAAACAGTAGTGGGCTCATAAGAGCTCTTATTGTTTTTGGGGCTACCGCCACAATATTATTCGTTTCCTGGATTTTGTGGACATCACAATCCGACCCATACGTTAATGCAACACTTCATCTGACAGGCAATAGAGAGGCAGGAGACCGCCTTTTTCGCATGAACTGCGCTGGATGCCATGGAGTTAGCGCCCAGGGCCTTCTAGCCCCAAACCTGCAAGAAATAGCTGATCATAGGAATGACAAAGAGATAATCACTCAAGTCGTTAAAGGGAGGACGCCTCCTATGCCAAGCTTTCAAATGGAACCACAAGCCATGGCCGACCTTTTATCTTATTTGCATTCAATAATTTGAACCTTCTGTCTCAACCAACAAAAATTGTTGTTGTTCTTGTTGAACCAAACGGAAGTTTAAATGTAGGAAGTGTTGCAAGACTTTGTGCAAACTTCGAAGTTGACGAATTAAGGCTTGTATCTCCTAGATGTCAAATCAATGGATTAGAAGCAAAGAAAATGGCCTTAAAAGGAAAAAATTTCCTAGATAACTCTATTCAGTTTGATAATTTAATAGATGCAGTTAGTGACTGTTCCAAAGTTATTGCAACATGTGGTCGAATTGACCATGGAGAAATTTGTTTGAGTTCTGCAGATGAAGCTTTACCTTGGCTTCTAAATAACAACAAAGCTTCCTCAATAGCAATTGTCTTTGGGAGAGAAGACCGCGGGCTTACAAATGAAGAACTTTTAATTGCTCAAAAAGTAATATCTATAAGAACTTCATCTAATTATCCTTCCCTCAATCTGTCTCATTCAGTAGCAATCCTTCTTCATGAAATTAAAAGTTTTAAAGAAAGCAAATTATCCAAGAATAACTCTAAAGCTTTTCTAACCAACACTCCAGCTACTCCTATTGAAATCAATGATTTTATTAAAGATGCGCAAAGTCTTTTTCTAGAAATTGGATTCCTTTTAGATCACACTGCAAAATCCCGAATGGCTAAGATTAAAGGCCTTTTACATCGAGCAGATATTAGATCAGAAGAGATATCATTAATTCGAGGCATTTTACGACAAGTCAGATGGGCATTAAGCTCAAAAGATAATTAAAAAGTTATTCCAAGCATTCATCAAATTGACTAATAATCGCCCTTCCCAGAAAAAATTCTTTGCCATTAGCACATTTAGGCCAATGCTAAACATTTTAATAATGGGGATTGGTCTTGGTGTTCTATTTGGATCAATATTAAAAACAATAGCTTTAAATAATCGCAATGATCATATAAGGAATTCAAACTGGACCTCTAAAGATAGATCGAGGGTCAGAAATAAAAAAAGTCTTTCACAAAAGAATTTCTTTAAAGATGAAAATAGTAGATCAATAAACAATTTCCAAGATAAGCAAGCGGAAATAATTAGCTTAAGTACCACTTGGGGCAAGCTTCTAAATAAACACCAAGATCTAGAAGCAAGTGGCTTTTTATTCCTTCTAGATGATGGTCGATATGCTGAGTTAAATAGCAAACGCCCCTTACCAGCAGCAAGTTCAATAAAGGTTCCTTTACTTCTATTAACTCTTGAGATGATAGATAAAGGTAAGCTTCTTTGGGATGAGGAACTTCAATTAACCAAAGAAATTATTGGTGGAGGAGCTGGTTGGATGGCATACCAACCCATAGGCAAGTTTTTTCCTATTCATGAAATTGCCACTGAAATGATTCGCGTTAGTGACAATACTGCCACCAATCTTTTAATCAAAAGATTAGGAGGGAAAGAAATAATTAATGAACGTTTAAAACTTTTAGGTTTCAATGAAACTGCAATTAATAATTTATTACCAGATCTGCAAGGCACCAACACTACTAGTGCAAGAGATTTAGCAAAAGCCATTGCAATTGCTGATGCAGGGTTATTCCTAAGTCAAAGATCTAGGGATCTGTTCAGAGAAGTCATGAGTACATCAACTACCAATAGTTTATTGCCTGGTGGACTCTTAAGGGGATTAGGTGTATCAAGCCAAGAGCCTGATTATCACTTACTTATTAAAGGTTATCGCGTATACAATAAAACGGGTGATATTGGTATTGCTTATGTAGATACTGGCCTAATACAAATGCCTAATATGCAAAGAGCCGTAGCTGGATTCATCGTCAAAGGTCCATTTAATGACCCTCGATCAGCAGAACTCATTAGAGAGATGGCTGCCGCTAGCGCTCCTTTCCTGAAACCAAAAGGGTCCAAAAATCAATAAATAAAACACTCGTCGATTCAATCAAGACATTTAAAGCTCTGAAATAATTTTGATTTGAAGTGAATTCTCAATAAAGTTGCTTCAGTCCATTAAGACAATAAAAGGGCCTCTATTGGAAAAGATTTTGAATTGGATATGCACAAAACATATCTTTGTGATTTCTATGTAAAGATCTTAATAAACACATTTAAACGAGCATTTCAATTGCAGAAAGAGTGTTTACATGCCTAATAGGAAATCAAAAAATTCAGTTTGCAAGAGATCCTTATCATTATTAATGACCTATGGAATCACTCCAAAAATAGTGCTTCTCGAGGGATCTAAAACCAACACAAACATTCACCTGTTACTCCTAACCTATGAAACAATCCAAAACAACATCAAGTTTTCGATCGTGAGTTCAACCAGGAAGCGCAGGGTCTTCCCCTTCACCGCAGTAATTGGCCAAGAAGAAATGAAATTGGCCTTACTACTCAATGTCATTGACCCTCGAATAGGAGGTGTGATGATCATGGGAGACAGGGGCACTGGCAAATCAACAACAATCAGAGCCCTAGCAGATCTTCTTCCAGGGATTGAAGTTGTGACAGGCGATCCCTATAACAGTTCACCTGTAGACCCTGATCTTCAAAGCAGCGATGTAAGGGATCGAATTGAAGGAGGCGAAAGTCTTCCAACAGATCAAAAGCAAGTGCCGATGGTCGATCTTCCTCTTGGCGCTACAGAAGATCGCTTATGCGGAACCATAGACATTGAAAAGGCTCTGAGTGAAGGCATAAGAGCCTTTGAGCCTGGACTCCTAGCGAAAGCAAATAGAGGCCTTCTTTATGTCGACGAGGTCAATCTTTTGGATGATCATTTAGTTGATGTTCTTTTAGATTCTGCAGCCTCAGGATGGAACACAGTAGAACGAGAAGGAGTTTCAGTAAGACATCCAGCCAGATTTGTACTTATTGGCTCAGGGAATCCAGAAGAAGGTGAATTAAGGCCTCAACTTCTTGATCGCTTTGGAATGAGCGTGGAGGTTAGAACTGTTAGAGATGCCGAATTAAGAGTTCAAGTCGTTGACCAAAGGACTGCTTTCGACAACGATCCAGATGATTTCTCAATTTCTAAACAATCTGATCAAGACTCATTACAAGCAAAAGTTGTAGAAGCACAAAATCGGCTTAGCCAAGTCTCTATTGACAATGAACTGCGTCTAAAAATTTCCGGAGTCTGCGGAGAACTTGATGTGGACGGATTAAGAGGAGACATAGTCACTAATAGAGCAGCCAGAGCACTCGCCGCTTTCGAAGGCCGTACAGAAGTCTCCGAAGAAGATATTGCCAGGGTGGTCTCATGTTCTCTTAGGCATAGGCTAAGGAAGGATCCACTTGAACAGGTTGATTCAGGAGATCGTGTAGTGAAAGCATTTTGCAAAGTGTTTGAACGCAATGAAAATGCTGATATTTCTGAATTCGAATTAACTGCGTCGAGATAAAACCTTGCGGATATTAGGAATTGATCCTGGTCTTGCAAGAGTTGGCTATGGAGTAATTGATACAAATGCAAGCAAACTTTCAATGCTTGATTGTGGCATCATAAAAACCGAGCCAAATCCTCAAGAAGGCCATCGATTGGTCGAAATAGCAGTTGATTTAAATGAAATAATTTCAATATGGAAACCAGAACTTGCAGTTGTAGAAAAATTCTTTTTTTATCGGTCGAATAACACTATTAATGTTGTACAAGCTAGAGGAGTAATCATTATGACCCTTGCAAAAAATAATATTCCGACAATTGAATTTCCTCCTATGCAAATCAAATTAGCTGTAGCAGGTTCGGGACGAGCAAATAAGAGCGAAGTTCTAGATGCAGTCATGAAAGAATTGGAGCTAGATTATCCTCCTAAACCTGACGATGCTGCAGATGCATTGGCAATTGCACTTACTGGATGGTATCAAAGATAATATTACTTAAAAATGTATTTAGCAAATCAAAAAAAGGTCCTTAGGAAGCATTATAAAGATATTAGAGCTAAGATTGATCCATTTGTAGCGAAAAAAATCTTTAATCAAACAAGACAAACTTTGTTAAGTTACTCAAGTAATCAAACAAAGGGAAATTACATAGGAATTTATTGGCCAATTAATGGAGAAGTTGACTTACTTCAATTAAAATCAACTCTTAGTATTCCATTAGCACTTCCTGCCATAAAAGAAAAAGGATTAATTACTTATCATCCTTGGAAATCTAGTGCTCTAGAAAAAGATTTTTTTGGAATTCCTGCACCATTAAATGAACCTGCTTTATCTCCAGAGGAAATGTCGATTCTTCTAATTCCAGCTCTAGCTATCGATAACGAAGGATATCGTCTTGGACAAGGAGGAGGTTATTACGACAGACTGATGAAAGATGCGAAATGGCGCTCTATTCCTTCCTTGATAGTCCTTCCTGAAGCATGCATCTCTAAAGAACCGTTGCCTAGAGAATCATGGGACATTCCTTTCAATGGTCGAATTACCGAAAAAGGAATGACACGCATAACAAAGTCCAAAATTTTGTTTGATGCTGATTATTCCTAAAAGGTCAATACCACGACTAGTTAGGCTGTTTTAAGAAATTCAAAACTCTGATAGTTATCCATGAATAAGGTCTCTGCCAATTCAGCTCATAAAAGTTACGGCAGCAAAAACCTTGACATAATTGTCGAACGTCTCCAACGGTGTGAAGATCCCAAGAAACGTTATGAATACATACTTTGGCTTGCAAAAAAGCTCCCCCTAATGCCTAAAGAGCTAATAACAGAAAAGATCAAAGTAAAAGGATGTATCTCACAAGTCTTTGTCCTTGGAGAACTTGTAAAAGAGAAAGTGCAATGGCAAGGCTACTCAGATGCTCTAATTACAAAAGGGTTGCTTGCATTATTAATACAAGGACTAAACGATCTTACTCCGGAAGAGATAATCGCTGTAAATCAAGACTTCATCCAAGCGACTGGACTTCAAACGAGCTTGACGCCTTCCAGATCAAATGGCTTTCTTAATATCCTCATGAACATGAAAGCTCAAGCCCAAAAACTAAAGAGCAAAGGAGCATTAGAAACTGCTTCTTAAAGCTTGATCTAAAAAACCTAATTCTTAAAAGCAATGAGAACGAAAATTGGTATAGGCCTTCTAGGTCTTGGAACAGTTGGATCAGGTGTTTTAAGCATTCTTAAAGATCCAAAGGGACGAAATCCCTTGGTTTCAGATATAGAGATAGTCAAGATAGGGGTAAAGGATGTGAATCGGCAAAGAGATATTTCTATTAACAAAGAACTTCTAACAGAAAACCCGCAAGAAGTAGTTGATGATCCTTCTGTGCAAGTTGTTGTAGAAGCAATTGGTGGAATTGAGCCAGCAAGAACATTAATAATGAGAGCAATCAAATCAGGCAAATCTGTAGTTACTGCTAATA
>CACIRS010000035.1 GCA_902589115.1 uncultured Prochlorococcus sp. | reverse complement strand
TACTAAAGATTGAGATACAAAAACATCTACGATAGAAGCTTTTTCTTAATAGAGAGAATCTTGATATATGCCTAAAAGTATTTTCAATAAGGAAGATTTATATCATTTAAAATACTTATAAGCTGGTCCATCTACCCATAAAAAAACCTTCTTATGAAGTTTCAACCAACTTGCCGGAAGATTTTCTGAAGGGGAAGAAATTAGTAATTTTCTTAATATATTTGATTTCATATCTCCTGTTACAATTAAATGGATTTCTTCGGAATTTAATATCTCATCAATTCCAAGAGTTATTGCAGATTCCGGAACTTTCTTTAGATCATCACCAAATGCAAAAGAGTTCTGCTTACGAGTAGTATCAGATAATGAAACCACTCTACAGGAAGATTTATAATCACATGGCGGCTCATTAAATCCTACATGTCCATTAGCACCCAATCCAAGGAATTGAATTCCTATACCGCCATATATTTTTAGTTTACTTAAATAAGAATTACATTCTAAATTAGGATCACTGGATTTACCATTTGGTGTAAAGAATTTGCCTGATTGAATCCCAAGAGGTATTGATAAGTTTTCATGTATATAGTACCAGAAACTCCTATTGTCATTAGTATCGAGGCCTACATATTCATCCAAATTAAAACTACACCAACCTTCTTTTAAAAGTTTGAGATCTTCTTGGGGCCATAAATTAAGTCGTTTTACCAATGATTTGTATATAGGCGTCATAGTTCTTCCTGTAGCCAATCCCAAAGGCTTAGGCGAATCGAAATAAAGTCTCTGATAAAAACTTTTTTCTATATAATCAACTATTAATTCTATCAAAGATTCAGTTTTCTCCGAAACTGTTAATTTAAAAGGAAATTTATAAGACATAATAATAATTTATAATATATTATGATAAGATTGAATTCTTACATCTTTGTAGAAATGATTAATAATTTTTCGATAGCTTAAACCTTTTCTAGCAAGACCATTAGCACCCCATTGACTCATTCCAACTCCATGTCCTGCTCCATAGCCTCTAACTAACAAGAAAATATTCTGATCTTTTTCCGGCAAAGGGGGTAAATCATTTATTCGGTTTATATTATCTAATTTCTTCAAAATATTTAATTTTGGTGGTGAACTTATTACTGGTAAGTTTGTATTAATAATGGACTCACCTCCCTTATCCCAGTCCCGCCAAAAACCTTTTGATTTCCTCATAGTCAATGTTGGTGATTCATCTTCAAAGATAAATACTGAAGAAGCAGGGTAATAACTAAATAAACTCTTTTTGGAAGAATTCTTAGATATCATTTTAAACCTAACCAAAGTACTCTTTAAGTCCAAGATTTTTCTCAGTTCTTTGCCGGTAAGACTAAGTTCTCCAGTTGAACCTTTAACCTTTACATTAAGTACTCTTCCAGTTGGACTAATATTCAATAACTCAATGTTCTTTATTGCACCTATATTACTAAAACTTTTCTTCAACTCTTTTGGGCTAAAACTTTTATTCCACTGATGAACGGATCCGTGTTGATCAAAATCAGGAACACTAACTAAATAAGGCAATTGATACTTCCATACATCTCCGCTCGCTTCAGTCAAACCTCCTGAACTACTATGAAAAACTGAATTTATCAATTGACCTTTATGGGTTATTACTAATGAACGCGTTTTTGCCACTGCTTTATTAGTCATTATTGTCTCAGCCTCAACTCCCAGATAAACCTGGCTAGATTGATTCGATTTAATGTCATAAAAACTTTTTTTACCATAATTCTTAAGGGCATAAGTTCTAGCTGCAACTGCCTGTGCTTTGAGAGCTTCCATGGGCCAGGTCTTAGGCATTTCACTTCCTACGACACTCTGCAAATAATCTTGCAGTCCTAAATAATTAACCACGAGTAATTTCCCAGAAATCAAATAAACCCTTAATTCCCCTCTATAACGACGTTTTCCTAACCAAATACCTCTAGGATCTCTACTTCTGACAATTATTTGTTGCTTTGGATCAACAGAAACCCACTTGTCGAGTTTTTGATCGATTTTAAATTGATACCCACCATTTCTTTGTCTTAAAGAAAATGCTCCTACTCTCTGCGACCGTCGTCCTAATCCATCTACCAATAAAGGCTTCTGAGCATCTGCTCTAATACGTAGCTGCCTAGCCTCTTGAACTAAAACACGCATAATGGGTTGTGATGCAGCAACTGCTTTGCCATTCGAACAGGCAAAAACAATCACAACCCCACACAAATAACCTAAAGACTTACTTGGCAATGGCACCAAAACAATCAACCAAGAAATTCCAGTTTGCCTCAATAGACCCAATCGGCCAACTTGGAATATCGTCAATGAACTTACAAAAATAAAGAGTTCAAGACCTTGCAGGTCACCTTTCTAGGTACAAGTTCAGGCGTTCCAACTAGGGGGCGCAATGTGTCAGCAGTTGCTTTGCGCTTACCACAACGCTCTGAACTTTGGCTTTTTGACTGTGGCGAGGGAACTCAACATCAATTTCTGCGTAGTGAGTTACGCCTATCTCAACTAAGTCGAATATTTATAACTCATATGCATGGTGATCATATTTTTGGATTACCTGGCCTTTTAGCAAGTTTAGGTTTAGCAGGCAATAGCTCAGGTTTAAATCTTTTTGGCCCCGATCCTCTTGAGACTTATTTAAATGGGGTTTTGCAAAGTAGTTCAAGCAGAATAAGTTATCCAATAAAGATTAATCGTGTTAAAAAAGCTGCTCAAACAAACGAAGTTTTAGTTGATGACGAGGACATAGTTGTTCGTTGCACTCCATTAATACATAGGATTCCTGCATTTGCCTACAGAGTTGATCAAAAGCCCAAACCAGGAAAATTTAATTTAAATCTTGCTAAAGAAATGAAGATTCCACCAGGTCCAATTTATGCAGCATTAAAACGTGGAGAAACAGTAACCCTTCAAGATGGTTCTCTTGTAAATGGAAAAGACTTCTGTGGTCCTAGTCAACCTGGAGTAAGTATGGTCTATTGCACAGATACACTTTTTTCTAAAGCCGCAATTGAACTCGCTCAAGGTGCTGACCTGTTGATACATGAAGCTACTTATTCTCATGAAGATGCAGAAATGGCATATCAAAGGCAACATTCAACAAGCACAATGGCTGCACAAGTCGCAGCCGAAGCTGATGTCGGTCAATTAGCTTTAACACACTTAAGCCCAAGATATGCTCCTGGTAATCGTGTAACACCAAATGACCTTTTAAAAGAAGCAAGGGCAATTTTTCCAAACACTATTTTGGCTAAAGATTTCCTAACTATTGAGATAAAAAATAAAGCTTCTAGATAGTAATTTCTTTTCAAAAAAAAGGTTTTAAATTGCTTGCTTGTCTTGAACGCGGGTGTCTGCTATACCACCACTCTTGCATTACAGGGCTAAATCGCTTTGAGAATAAAGTTAAAACAGTTGAAGTTGGCTTAGAGCCTGGCTGGAGGAGCTCTATTGCATACGACGGGCATCGCCTTGCAGCAATATCAGGCACAAACCTACTTCCAATTCTTCTCCAACTGGGCTCTTTGCTTCTCCAGGCCAATCGAGAACAAGGCCAAGGCAATTCTTCACGGTCAAATAATCTGCAACATGGGCCTATTACTCGAAAGCTAAATTGGCCTCCGTCACTTGGATGAATACTGCCGTGCTCTAAAAGTGCGGTGGCAGATTTTTTATCGCTCACTGAATTACAACTCACTAAAACAACAATGAGGAGAACCCCAATAAAAAACCACCCTATGAGGGTGGCTAATAAAAGGGTTAAGTGCAAGCAATTGTGAAATTTAGACTAGTTGCTCAAAATTGAGCTCAATAGAGCTCTTCCTCTGCATGAGTAGTGATTGTGCAGTCAGAAGTTGGATAAGCAACGCAGGTCAATACGAAGCCAGCTTCCAATTGATCATCATCTAAAAAGCTTTGATCGGACTGATCAACTGATCCGGCTGTGATTTTACCTGCACAAGTAGAACAGGCTCCTGCTCTACATGAATATGGGAGGTCGATACCCTGCTCCTCAGCAGCATCAAGAATGTACTGATCGTCAGGTACTTCGATTGTTTTATTTAGACCCTCACTTTGATTTTGAAGGGTGACTTTATAAGAAGCCATGAGATGTTAAAGAAAGGGTTTTCAGTTTGAAGCTAAGTAAAAAATATCACATTATGGACGATCCTTTTTACTTTCTCAAGGGGAATTTACAGCAATTACTAGAAGGAATAAAATTTAAACAAATAGGAATCGGGTAATAGATAAGCAATTCTAATGTTTTAGACAATTACTGTTAGGGTCTGCGCACCTCTATAAGTCCCCAGCCATTCTTTTCATAAGAAGCAAAAGTTTGCCAACCTAAATTTTCAAAAATCATTTTAATTTCATCAGCCTGCTCTACCAATAATCCACTTAATAATGCTCGGCCTTTTGTAGATATCACTTTGTCAAATTGTCCCGCCATATTCTTAATTACTGGAGCAAGAATATTACAAACCAACAAATCAACTGGTTTTTTTTTAATTAATTTATGAAGAGTTTCTATTGAGCCATTTGCCACAGCAAATTTACTGGGGTTAATATTATTCAAATTTAGATTGACTAGGGTTGAATTAATAGCCAGAGAATCTATATCTAAAGCAAATGTCTTTTTAGCGCCAAGCTTTAAAGCTGCAATAGTTAAAATCCCACTTCCACAGCCAAGATCTGCCACCCTGTCTCCAAAAGGAGGTAAACGTTCTAAGGCTTCCAAACATAATCGAGTAGTTGGATGACTACCCGTTCCAAAAGCACTGCCAGGGTCTATTTTTATTATAATTCGATCAGAATATTTAGCAGGTGAATTTAACCAAGCAGGGAGTATCAATAAACAATCTCCAACCGGATCAGGTCCCCAATGTTTTTTCCAGCTAGTATTCCAATCTTCATCGTATACCTTTTCCCATATAATTGATAATATTTTCAAACCAAATGTTGCTGCTAAAGGATTAATTGAATCGATCAATTCTTGTCTTTTAATGTCAGTCCATACAAACGGATCAAACCAAACCTTGAATAGTCTTTTCGAAGGATCTTCAGGTTCATACTCTAATGCAAACCTATAAATTCCAATATCTTGTAATTTCCATATCAGCGTTTCTTCTAACTCGAAAGGGATAGATAGCTTAAGTAGCCACCAAAAAGACTGATTAGGATCAACCATTGATTGATTGAATTGGATGGACTAGTTGATTTTTTTTATAATGTGACCGGATGAGCTTCTTGAATTCCTTGTATACCATGAATTGCAGTTAATAAATCTGGTGGGATTGGATCATCAATACTTAAAACCATAACTGCATCTCCTCTGACTATCTTCCTTCCTACCTGCATAGAAGCAATATTTACATTATGTTCTCCTAGTAAAGAACCTAATTGCCCAATAATTCCAGGCATATCTCTGTGTCGAGTAAAAAGCATATGTCTACTAGGTGAAACATTGACAGGGAACTCATCAATTCCTGTAATACGTAGATCTCCATCGGCAAATACAGCTCCAACAACACTATGGCCTCCTTGTTCACCTCGAGTAGATAGTTGAATTGAACCTCCAGCAAAATCTCGACTAGATTCATCCTTTACTTCAAGAACATTCAAACCTCTTCCTTTTGCCTCTAAAGCTGCATTTACATAATTTATTCGATCTCCCAACGCATTACTCAATAAACCTTTCAACGTTGCAATAACTAAAGGCTGAGATGGATGCTGTGAAAATTCACCTTGCAAACGTACTTCTAATTCCTTCATATGCCCCCCTGACAACTGACTAGCAAGTAAGCCAAGTGTCTCTGCTAATTGCAAATGGGGCTTTAATTTATCCATAATTTCTGCACTAAGTCCAGGTATATTGACTGCACTTCTTGCAGGAAGACCTAGCAATACATCTCTTATTTGTTCAGCAACATCTATAGCTACATTCTCTTGAGCCTCAGCTGTTGAGGCACCCAAATGAGGAGTAAGAATTAATTTCTCATCTACTCCTCGCAATGGAGAGTCAACTTGTAATGGTTCAGCTGCATATACATCTAAAGCAGCTCCAGCTATGAGCCCAGACTCCAATGCTTCAGTGAGTGCAGCTTCATCAATAATCCCCCCTCTAGCGCAATTAACTAATCTTGCTGTTGATTTCATTGTTGCCAACATTTTGGCATCTACAAGATTTTCTGTATCTGGAGTCCTTGGCAAGTGCAAAGTGATGTAATCAGATTGCTTAAAAAGGTCCTCAATTGACATTAATTGAACCTGCATTTGTTGAGCGCGATCAGCTGATATAAAAGGGTCAAAGCCAATAACATCCATTCCCAGTGCATTAGCAACCTTTGCTACATGGGATCCAATTTTGCCAAGTCCCACTACTCCTAAAACTTTTTTATATAGTTCATTCCCTAGATATTTCTTTCGATCCCATCGACCGGAGACCATACTCGAATGAGCTTGAGGTATATGACGAGAAACTGCTAAGAGCAATGCAAGTGCATGCTCAGCGGCGGCAATTGTATTTCCACCCGGAGAATTAACAACCAATACCCCCCTTTTAGTGGCAGAAGGGACATCAACATTATCAACCCCAACTCCTGCTCGGCCAATTATTCTGAGCTTTTCGGCTGCATTAATCACCTCAGAAGTAACCTGCGTGCCAGATCGAATCATTAGTGCGTCATATTCACCAATAGTTGCTATGAGCTCTTCAGGAGGAAGGCCTATTTTCTGGTCTACCTGAGCTACCTGGCTCAAGATTTCGATCCCAGCTTGATCAATAGGGTCTGAAACTAAAACTTTCGTCATGAAACAAGTCAGACTGACGAAAGAACTTTAGAGATCTAATTGATACTTACCAGTATTCCGTGGATCAAAGTTCAAAATGAAAACAATTGAGGAATGAACTAGTGCCAATTTGCGTCATAGTGCTTGAAGAAGTTGAAGCAGCGACTCAATTAAACGAGACTCTCATCAATTCCTCTACTCCAGTTGTTACTTGTCAGCTAATAAAACCTTCTTCATTAGAAGGTCCGACAGGAGTGTCATTAGATCAACGTGTGTCTTCTCCTGTTAACCCATCTAGTGCTTTAAAACCCGTTTCCATTGAATCGATTCCTATTTTAAATCCAAAGATCTCTAGGCAGCAAAGGCAAAAGACTATGTCCTTGTGGCTAATTCCCTTTGGATTTATAGCGGGCCTCACCTTCTCCCAAATGACAGGTCTTCAAACTTTTTCGGGATTAGGATTAGGGAACATTGGAGAGCCCATTATTGGGAGCCTTCTAGGTATGGGATCCGGATGGATGGGTAGTT
This sequence comes from uncultured Prochlorococcus sp., assembly GCA_902589115.1. GTDB lineage: Bacteria > Cyanobacteriota > Cyanobacteriia > PCC-6307 > Cyanobiaceae > CACIRS01. The sequence continues at coordinate 1,046 of CACIRS010000035.1, read as the reverse complement.
ATGTTGCTGCGGCCAGTGTAAATACAGAAAAAAATGACGACTTACGCTCACTCAAAAAATTCAGCGAAGATGGCCTTTGGCTTCTCCTCGTAGAGACACCTATAGAAATTGACTTACCTTGGACCCTTTTAAAAGAAATCAAGCCTAATCAAATTTTTAGACTTCGAGATTTATGAAGCTTTCAAGAGATGAGCTTTTAAAAGGATCTAAAGAACCGGAAGTGATGAAACTTCTTATAGAACAAGCAGAATGGTTTTTTCGCACATCACAAACATTTTGGAGTGATTTTATTTCCGCCTCAGTTAGAGAAGATGCAATCAAAAGAATGAGGCCATTAAATAATTTGAGATGGGAAACAAATGGAGGCCATCCTCTTTCAGAAAGACGCAGGATGCTATGCAAAGCAATTGATGAGGAGGAGATATCCCTATGTTCTCCTCAAATACAAGGAATTCATATAGAAGGTAACTTTCTATTCGATAAACCTAGTCAGGCTGAAATTAGAAACGCATTAGAAATTATTGGAGTAGCAGCTAATCAGATAGGAGATATTTGGATACAAAATGACCGTGGAGCACAAGCCTTTTGTACATGTGAAGCAGCTGAAACTCTTAATGGGAAAAACGCAGAAGTCAGAGAGATTAAACTCTATTGCGAAGCTATTGATATAAAAAAGATCAAGTATCCAAATAGAAAAATACCCAAGCGCTTTAATACAGTAGAAGCATCTTATCGTTTAGATGCAATAGCTTCTGCAGGTTTTGGAGTTTCAAGGACGAAGATTGTTGCACAAATAAAGGCAGGGAAAATTCGATTAAATTGGGAACAAATATTACAAGCGAGTAAAGAAGTAAATGCTGGAGATCAAATTCAACACGAAGACAAAGGAAATTTAAAAATAATTTCTATTAATCCAACTAAACGTAATCGCTGGGCGATTGAATTATATAGAGAATAGGGGACTTCAACTGCTAACTTTATTATTAGGTCCAGTCGAAGTGAAAGCTTGAGACTGACCCTGAGGGCGATTAGCTCAGAGGTAGAGC
>CACIRS010000034.1 GCA_902589115.1 uncultured Prochlorococcus sp. | reverse complement strand
TTTCATCAAACATCTTGGTTCTAAACCATGGTGCAGAAGACTTTCTAAATCATCACATCGACTGAAAACTTCTGCTAAGTAAATACAGTCAGTGAGAGCTCTATGAGCCGACCAGACCGGAATCCCATATGCCAAAGCAAGATCTCTTACTGAGGGCCTAGGACGAAGTTGCTTATTAGAAGGCCAATTAATATCTTCCATTGAACATAACCATGGCTTAAAAACTTCTGGTAAAGGATCTTTCCCGAACCATTGCCTATCAAATGAAGCATTGTGCGCTACAAGTAAATCAGCGAAGTCAATTAACTCATTTAAATATTTAAGAGCTTGTTGCCAAGGCTGTGAAATCCTCGAAACATAAGCTGGAATCCGGTTGATCAACTCAGCATCATTTGATTCAACTGGGATCAAAAAAGATTGTTGAGCCAAGGTTGACCTAGTTGAGACATTAAAAAGTATTGCGCCTACTTCAACACAACTGTCTTTATCTGGGTCTAGACCAGTTGTTTCTGTATCAATTATCAGAAGTGAATTAGGTAATTCGATTGGATTAGAAGAAGAATTGCTTGAAGAAGAAGATTTAAAATCTATTCTTGAATTAATCTTAGGCTGAGTTGCTTGATGGCACTCCACTGAAGTCAGGCTTTGAAGGAGATCTAATTGTCCTTCGCCTGATTTCTTCTCGGTATCTTCTTTCAAATTCATCTCCATCATGAATTATTCAATATTCTCTCGCAAATTCCAGATGAAACATTACTTTTAACCAAATAAAACCTTAAGGAACAATGGCCATCAGTATTGGGAGTGCCGCCCCTGAGATCTCCCTTCCAGATCAAGGAGATTTGTTAAGGGAGAGCAAATCAGTTATAGGGAAGATACTTGTAGTTTTTTTCTATCCAAAAGATAACACTCCTAGATGCACTGAAGAGGTTCGAAAATTCCAAGAAAATCTAACTTCCTTAAAAAGTCTTGGGTCTGAAGTCTGGGGAGTAAGTGGAGAAAATAGACGTAGCCATGAACAGTTTTCCTTGCAGAATAATCTCACATTTCCTTTGCTTTGTGATAAGAGTAATAAGCTACGTATTGCATTTAATGTGCCAAGCATTGTTGTTTTTTTACCTGGACGAGTTACTTATCTAATCGATGAGAAGGGAATTATAGTAGATATTTTCAACAATCTTTTAAATAATCATTTGCATATACAGAGAGCATTTGAAATAATAACAAATATCAAGAAAGCTAAATGACATATTGGAGGCGTAAAGAAAATATTTGGTGTCTTTGGCCAGCCAGGCCTGTCCAACTTTTCGAAATGATTGGAGGTAGTTATTTAGGTAGTAGTCCTCAAATAAGTTACAAACGTCTACTAGAAGAACTTTTTAAGAAGCATATAGCGATACATGCCTGGAGATATATTCCTGGCCTTGACCATCAAGCTCAATCAAATGAAGCATGGAAAGAATTCCGTAAGTCTAGAGAAAATCTAGAGAATAGAGTTGGCTGCTTACCAAAATCTATTCGCATTGGACACAGTCTTGGTTGCAAGCTTCATTTACTAGCACCTGATGGAGGAAGAAACAGTAAAGGATTTATCTCCTTGAGCTTTAATAATTTTGGTGCAAATAATTCAATCCCTATGTTGAAGAAATTAGCCCCAAAATTTGGACTCCAAACTGAATTTACTCCCAACCCAAAAGAAACAATGAGTTTAATTAGTAAAAACTATATTCAATCTAAAAATCTTTTAATAAAGTTCAATAATGATAATATTGATCAAAGTGAATTGCTATTAGATTATTTAAAGGGTCGAGATGATGACAATTCAAATGAATTAATATTAGAAGGGGATCATCTTACTCCAGCCAGTACTGGAATCAGCAAGAACCTACTTGGTAATTTAGTGGATAACTCGTACAGGTATAACAACCTAAAGGAGGTCGTAAAGGTAATAACAAAATGGAGTGAAAGTTTATAGTTTTAAGTTCTAAGTTTATCAAGGACAGATCTATCTTCTAATGTACTTGTATCACCTCTAACCTCTTCTCCTGAAGCAAGACTTCGAAGAATCCTCCTCATTATTTTCCCACTTCGAGTTTTAGGTAAAGCATCACTAAATCTGATTTCTTCTGGCCTGGCAATTCTTCCTATCTCTTTTGATACATGCTCACTCAAATCATCAACTAATTGATCATTTGCAACTCTTCCAGTTTCTAAAGTAATAAAAGCAACAATCGACTCTCCTTTAAGTTCATCTGGGCGTCCCACCACAGCAGCTTCGGAAACAGAAGGATGACTTACCAAGGCAGATTCAATTTCCATTGTTCCAAGACGGTGGCCAGAAACGTTAATCACATCATCTACTCTCCCCATTACCCAAAAATAATTATCCAAATCTCTTCGAGCACCATCTCCAGCAAAATAAATAAAACTCCCATCAGAAGGTTGAATATATTCCCAATAACTTTCCCTGAAACGTTTTTCATTGCCATGAATAGTACGCATCATTCCTGGCCAAGGTTTCTTAATAACTAAATATCCTCCTTCATCCGATTCAACTGATTTTCCCTGAGAATCAACCACATCAGCTTCTATACCAGGAAGAGGGAAAGTTGCAGATCCTGGTTTAGTAGGTGTCGCACCTGGCAAAGGGCTAATCATCACTCCACCAGTTTCTGTTTGCCACCAAGTATCTACCACTGGACAGCGGTTCCCTCCAATAACATCGCGATACCACATCCATGCCTCTGGATTTATTGGTTCTCCTACTGTTCCCAATAACCTCAAACTACTCATATCGTATTGATCTGGAATGGAACGTCCAGACTTCATAAATGCTCTAATTGCAGTTGGCGCTGTATAAAAAATAGATACCTTATGTTTCTGTATTAGCTCCCAAAATGCTCCTGGATTAGAAGGCCTTGGAGCCCCTTCATACATAACAGTTGTCGCACCATTAGATAAAGGTCCATAGACGATATAACTATGACCAGTTATCCAACCAACATCTGCTGTACACCAATAGACATCTTCATCACGAATATCAAAAATCCATTGAAACGTTAGATGAGACCATAAATTATATCCAGCAGTTGTATGAACTACTCCCTTTGGCTTTCCTGTTGATCCAGAGGTATAAAGCACAAATAATCTATCCTCACTTTCCATGGGTTCCGGTTGACATTCCTCATCCTGACTATCAACAAGTTCATGCCACCAAAAATCTCGGCCACTATTCATTTGAACGGATTCGTTAACACGCCTAACGACAAGGACTGATTCAACTGATGGACATGCTCCATCAGCAAGAGCTGCATCGACAGCAGGTTTTAATAAAACAGTTTTATCTTTTCGAAAACTTCCATCAGCAGTAATTACAGCTTTAGCTTCTCCATCAATCAAACGATCTCGCAAAGCCTCAGAAGAAAAGCCTCCAAATACAACAGAATGAGGTGCTCCTATACGAGCACAAGCAAGCATTGCAATAGCTGCTTCAGGAACCATTGGCATATAAAGAGCGACCAAATCTCCCTTAGATATTCCAAGTGCCTTAAGTGCATTAGCAGTACGGCAAACTTCTTTATGTAATTGTTTATAAGTAAACGACTTTGTATCTCCAGGCTCTCCTTCCCAAATCAAAGCCAGCTTTTCAGCTCGAGAACCATGTAAATGCCTATCCAAACAATTTGAGGAGATATTAATTTTCCCTCCATCAAACCATCTTGCAAAAGGTGGGTTTGACCAGTCCAGAACACTATCAAAAGGTTTTATCCACTGAAGTTCAGAACGAGCAAAATCGCCCCAAAATCGCTCTGGGTCATTTGAAGCTTCTTCTACCATTCTTTTATAAACACTTAAACTGCCAATCCTTGATTGACTTGCTAAATCATTTGAGGGAGGGAAAACTCTCTGTTCCTGCAAAATTGATTCGATGGTATTAGAAGAATCTTTAGACATAGAAACAAGTTGGCTTTTGGCGCGACAATTACAACCAAGTTGATAGTAGAACTATCCAAAGGATGGGAAGCTTATTTACATGAAAAGTGAAGAATGACTGTTTATTTGCCTAAAGCTTGTTTATTCGATCTAGATGGATTGTTGTTGGACACAGAACCTCTTCATGGAGAAGCATGGTTTAAAGCTGCTGCAAGTTTTGGTATTTGCCTAGACAAAAATCAACTCCTTTCTTTAAGAGGCAAAAAAAGATTGGATTGTGCGAAACAGATTGTTGATCTAGCTCTACATCCATTAGATATACAAGATTTATTATCAAAACATAAACCAATTTCTAAAAACCTTATTAGCAAAGCTAAACCGATGCCTGGTGCAGAAAAACTTGTTAGATGGTGTTTCGATAATGGAATGCCGATGGCACTTGTAACTAGTAGTGCCTCTGAATCAGTTTCATTTAAAAGTAATAACCATAATTGGTTAAAGTTAATCCAAATAAGAGTCTTAGGTGACGATCCAGAATTAATTAAAGGCAAACCCAATCCAGATCCTTTTCTATTAGGTGCAAAGAAACTAGGAGTTGATCCCAAATATTGCTGGGCTTTCGAAGATTCTCAAGCAGGAGCCAAATCAGCCATTGATGCAGGTTGTGAAGTATGGATTCTTAAAAGCAAAGAAGATTTAAAAGATTTTCAAAAATATAAATCAATATCAAATATTCATCTAATTAAAAATCTTGATAAACCTCTTCAAGAACTTATAAAGGCTTTTCCTCAAGGGAAAAATCAATAAAGTCTGCTCAAAACAAACTCTGGGAGTTCTAATAAGGCTCTACTATATTCAGATTCTTTTAACCATAATATTGACTCTCTAGATTCCTTCGCAAAAGTCTTAGCTAATTCTCTAGAGCGAGAAATTGCATCAGAATCCCTTACTAATTGCAATGCCTCTTCAAGGTCTCCTTCCGCAGAAAATTCACGTTCTACAAGTCCAGATAAAGCTGGTTTTTCCTCTAAGGCGTACAAAGCTGGTGCTGTCAGATATCCGCTAGCCAAATCACTTGCAGCAGGTTTGCCCAATTGCTTGTCATTAGCTGTGAAGTCGAGGATGTCATCAACCACCTGAAAAGCCAATCCAAGCTGACGACCGAAACAGTACAGCTTTTTAAGTTCCTCATCAGACTGTTCACTTAAAACCCCTGCAGCTTGAGCACTATTTGCTATCAATGATGCCGTTTTGCAATAGCTTTTTTCCAAATAAGAAGAGAATTTCTGGCCTGCGTCATATCTATATAAGCCCTGTTTGATCTCTCCATCTGCAAGGTCCATAATTACCCGACTTAAGAGTTTTACAACATCAAGATTATTTAAGTTTGCCAGATGCCAACTAGCTTGAGCAAAAAGAAAATCTCCTGCAAGAACTGCTACTCGATGGTTGAATTGACTGTGAACTGTAGGTACCCCTCTCCGAGTAGCAGCTTCATCCACAACATCATCATGAACTAAAGAGGCGGTATGAATCATTTCAGTGATTTCTGCCAACCTCTTATGCCGAGAGGTAAGTTCGCCATCAACAGATAAAGCTCTAGAAATCAATAAAACTATCCCAGGTCTGAGCCTTTTGCCTCCCGCACTAAAAAGATGCTCAGCAGCTGCCTGCAGGATTGGATGTCCAGCTCCAATAAGACTACGAAGATCATTGAGCAGAGTCTCAAGATCCAGCTCAACAGGCTGCAGCAACTCCGTGACTGTGGCCATTAGATTCCTCGTTAAGATGATCTTAGAAGAAACACGACTTAGATCGCAGTGAAATTAATTCAACTGAAGGTATTTCTCCTAACCACTGAACTGCACGAAAAGCGAAAGTATTTGGACTTGATGTAGTATAAACTCTGGTATTTCTATATGACAATTTAATATCATTTGGTACCTTATTAAGTCCAGTCACCTTACTTATATTAGAGGATAGACCTACTGCCGGGTCTATCATTCTTATATTTTTTGGTAACAACTCTTGGATCAAAGGTTCTAGCAGAGGGTAGTGACTACATCCAAAGATTATCGCTTGTACTTTTGCAGCTAATAAAGGCCTTAAATATTCATGAATCAATTTACGAGATTCATCCGTATCTAAATTTCCTGACTCAATCAAAGGGACTAACTTAGGGCAGGCTTGCTCAACAATGAATGTGTTTGGTTTATTCAACAAGATTTCCTTGGTATATGCCAAGGAAGAGACAGTAGCCGAAGTAGCCAGAACACCCACCCTATCCTCATAAATCATTTCAGCAGCAGCTTGAATCAAACCTAAAACAGGAAGATTAGAGATTTTTTTAACAACATCTAAAGCCAACGAGTTGGTCGTATTGCAAGCAACTAATAGTGCAGAAACATTTTTTTCAGATAACCATTGAACAACTTCCTCTGCAATTAATCTTATTTCCCCAGGCGACTTTTCTCCATAAGGAGCTCTTGCCGTGTCGGCAATATAAACACAAGGCACGTCACCATAAGTTTTGACTACTTGTCTAAGGACAGTAAATCCGCCAACCCCGCTATCAAAAATGCCCAAACAGGAGTTCAACGGACCTCCTGCAAATAATTCAGAATTCCTTTTGCGATAGCAAAAGAAACTCTTCTCCTATGAGTCGAGTTCGCAAGCCTTGGTGCATCAAGCTGACCAGTTAAGAATCCTGCTTCTACTAATGCTGCTGGCATATTAGTTCGTCTTATTACAAAGAAACGACCTTTACGAACTCCTCTATCAGGGCTATCAGGAGAAACCTTTAATAATTCTGTTTGAATCTTCCTGGAAAGATTTAATGCTCGAGAACCCGAAAAATAAAAAGTCTCAATTCCATTTACATCTCTTTTGTAGTTCCTAGAAGCATTTGCATGAATACTTACAAAAGCATCTGCACGAATCCTATTTGCAATAGCAACTCTTGGAGGTAAATCCAAATCAATTTCTGATTTCCTAGTAAGCCTAACTTTCACACCTTTTTCCTCAAGAAGTTTTGCAACTTGGAGAGAAATATCTAAAACTACAAAAGTTTCTTTTATGCCTCCAATTCCTACCGCTCCAGAATCAGGTCCGCCATGGCCTGGGTCGATTACAACAAGAAATTTATCTCTAGCAACAGAAGGAAGAGATGAGATCTTACCTACTTGATTATTAACTTTAGAGTAAGTTCTTGGATTATAAGATGAAACAACATTGCCTTCCCCAATACGATTAAATCCACTTATAGGCATTCCTTTAAAATTTAATTTCCATCTGTTTGGTGAAATACCTATCAATTTCAGATTTCTTAGATCAAGATTTACTCCTTTATTGAACTCGATTACTAAACGAGTTACTCCTGGAGAAGGAATACCTAAGCGAATTTGATAGACAGGTCCATTCCCAGGCAAACTTCTTGGTGTAATTAATTCCCCAGGAAAATCAATCCAAACACGAAGACCTTTGTCCGAGTCTGAAAATTGATAAAAGGCTTTCAAATCAGCCCCTGCTGAAGTACGAAGTTCTAAAACCCCATTTTTTTCTAAGGCCCAAGCAGCTAGAGCGCTTGCAGACCTAGAAGGTAGAGCTGGCCATATAAAAAATAATGGAAAACTCCCTGCTATGAAAAAAGCAAGACGACGGAATGAACCCCAAGCCATATCAAAATAAACTTGGTTTTCTATGGTTAAGACTAGGCATTTGCTTTCTAATTCTCTCAGTGTGAGAAGGGTCTACTGGAGCAATTGCAGCGCCTTGAAGTATTCCAGCATCTGCCAATACAGTGCCCCAAGGATCGATAATCATCGCATGGCCATGACTTTGGCGACGCTTGTAATGAATACCAGTCTGAGCAGGCGCCAAAATATAAGCAGTATTTTCAATAGATCTTGCTTGAAGTAAAACCTGCCAATGATCTTTACCTGTAAATGCAGTAAAAGCAGCAGGAATCATTAGAAGTTCTGCACCCTTATCAGCAAGATATCTGTAAAGTTCGGGGAATCTAACGTCATAACAAATTGATAGGCCAACTTTACATAATCCTGGAACATCTACAACTGGAGGTAAATCTTTACCAGGAATAATCGTTGCAGATTCTCTATAAGTATTACCTTCTGGAAGATCCACATCAAAAAGATGAATCTTGTCATATCTAGCCAGGAGCTGACCATCTCGCCCTACTAGTTCAGCTCTATTTAATGTGTGTTGGCCATCCCCAAAAGGAACAGGAAAGCCTCCTCCTAAAAGGACAACTTGATAGCGTCTTGCCATCGTTACAAGAAAATTGCTGCATTTATCAGCGAGAGATGAGGAAATTTCTAACCGCTGTTCATCACTACCCATGAAAGCAAAATTCTCAGGCAAACCAATCAACTCAGCTCCTCTGCGACTGGCAAGTTCGATTTGCTCTTCTGCTACAGCAAAGTTCACCTCTGGCTGCGAGGTGCTTGTTATTTGCACAGCGGCAGCCAAAAAATCTTTCACGGAACCAAAAAAGTAGGAAGGGACTTTAAGTAATCAAGCAGATCGAAGGACACCTTGCTCTGTTTGGGTAGGCAAAACATCAATTATGTCCAACTGTGCACAACATTTAAAGTCATCATCATGATCTCCCAGTTTTATTAGTCTCTGTCCATGAGTCGCCATACGTAAACATCCTTCTGGATGATCCTTCCATTTCTCCCATAGTGCCAGAGCAGAAATAATTTCGTCATTTCCTAAAGAAATGTCCATTCCATTTGCGTTTTGAAGAATTACTTCAATTAAAGCTCCAGCAGCAAGAGAATCTTCTAGTGAATAAGCTCCCTCCCAACCACTACCAACAATCCATACTTGATTTGGGTGATCTAAAATTAATTTGTTTGCCACAGCCAAGCGGTTAGGCAGAGCCATTGTGAACAAATTCTTAACGTTACAAACACGCTGAAGTGATCTTGTGCCGTTTGTGGTGCTCATAAAAAGTCTTTTGCCAGAAACAATCTCTGGCACTACCGCTA
>CACIRS010000033.1 GCA_902589115.1 uncultured Prochlorococcus sp. | reverse complement strand
CTCCTTGGTCTCCATACAGACAGGCAGTCCATAAACTTGTTTTAGAAAACAATATATATATAATGAAAAACTATAAATTAAAGGATCCAATTAGATTTGCTGGAAGTGGATTTATGCCAGACTTATTAAAAACATTAAAACATAAAAATATAGAGCCTAGAGATGGATGTTCTATGTATTTCAAGGAAATTAAACCTGGCACATACAAAGGTAAAGTTGAGTCTGGGAAAAAATGTCTAATTAATAGAGCAGGAAAAATTAGTTATCTCAAAAGTAAAGTTCTTTTCAATAAGAAGGTTTGGTTAAGCCTTGATTTAGGTCTTAATATAAACAATGATAATGTTGAATGGGGCTCGGAAAATGGTCCACTTATATTCAATAAAATTAAAACGCTTTCCAAAGAGATAGATACAAAGTGGATAATTAATAATGATAAAAATATTTATTTTTAAATAGACTTTATAGTCCAGAAATCTCAAGATTGAGAGGTTTTCAATATAATATCTTCTGCTTTTAATTTTACAAATTGATTAGAGTCATTAGCCGAAATCGAAAGGATATTATTCTTATTTGAAAAGATATTTTTATTCTCCAATGACATTAGTGCTGCATAACGGGTTGCCCAGAAAGGATTCTTTCTTTCATCAAGCCAAATTGTTAACTCATTAAAGTATTTTTCTGGCCAGAATTTCATAAGCGTCAAAACTGCAGTGGGTCTAAACTTCATATAAGATGGCCATTTTGATGACATAGAAGTTATTGATAAATCCTCAATTTGATTAATTATCGAAGGATCTAAATCCTCTGAGTTTCTAGCCAATTGTAAAACAAAATAAATAGCTCCATAATCTTTTTCCAATCTTTTCCAATTAGCCAAAAGATATTTCCATATATCTTTTGGCGTTTTTTGTATTAAAGTATTTAATGCAAAATAACATTTATTAAAGTCCGGATTAAATAAATCTTCAACCAAAGATACAGTATCAGGTAAAGTCTTATGAATATTGATAATCTTTATGTTATTTGGATGATCATTAATTAAGGAATCCAGAATTTCAAATAGACTCATACCTATTATCTGTTTAGATTCTTTAGGCCATAGTTCAGTTAAGGCTTTCATCCTAAAATAAGGTGCAACTGGTGTTTTCAAAACTAATGGCAAAAAATTAATGTCACCTATATCAATTACATCCTGAACAGCACATTGTCTATCATTTTGATTGGGAGAATTTAAAATTTCTTTTAATTTATAAATGCTAATCTTTTCTCCTGATAATCTAGAAATTGCTGCAATGCAAGCACCAGATACTGAACCAGGACAATTTTCATCATTTAAAAAAGATTTGATTTTTGGTAATGCTTTATCTACGCCTAAACCACATAGAACTTGAATCAAAAGTCGTCTATTTTGTTTAGGGTCATCTAGCAAATTACAAAGTTTTGTTTTCAAGTATTCATCTTCACAGCCCATATAATTAAGTGCCCAAGCTGCATTTTCTACTAGATAAGGATCAGAGCTGTCCAAATATTTACCAATAAGTGGAATGACATCTATATATCCCAATCTGGCTAATACCTCAATTGCTTTTCTTTTAGCAATGTTGATAGGTTGCTCATAATTCTCTAATTTTAGTAACTCCAGCAGTGCTAATTTCGTTTCCAAGCAAGGATATTTTTGCAAATGAAAAACTGCTTTATAATAATCGCTAGATAATTTTAAGCGTTCTAAAGGAGTTGCAAGTATTTTAAGAGCTTCTTCCTTGCTTAAATAAGGAAGGTTATCAAAGCCTCTATTTTCCATCAAAAATAGACATGAGGGTTCTTTGATAAACAAGCTAATTGGAATAGAAATAAATTATACCTAAAATAAAAATCCTGTAAATTAAAAATCCAAAGTCTATAATAATTCATTATGTAAGGTTAAAATAACTAGACTATATTTATTTTTTAAATAAAAGAAATTAATATTATGGCAATTGAACTCAAAAAACTGGATAAAAATGAAGCACTTGAATTGGCTAATAAATTAAAAAATCAATTACCTAATCGAGCAACACTTGATCAAACAGATGAAAACATTAATCTACTTGTTGCTGGGTTAGCAGATGAGAGGGGGTTAATAAGAAGAACATTTTCAGAAGCTCTGGGAGTCATTGGGAAACCAGCTTTACCAGCTCTACTTAGAGCACTCAATGACGATTCAAGCGTCATAAGAAGAAGAGCAGCTGCAAAAACACTTAAATTAGTTGGGGATCCACGTGCCTTAAAAGGGCTGCTAAAAGCTCTTACAAATGATCCCGATCCAGTAGTGCAAGGTTCTGCTGCAGGAGCCATGGCAATATTTGGAGCAGACGCAGCAAAATTACTTTTAAAAGTTTTAAATAATCCTAAAAGTACAGAGATGCAATGTGGTCTTGTTACTTGGGCACTAGCATTTATTGGAAGCGAAGCCTCAGAAACTCTTCTAGAAGCAGCTAATCATAATGAGCCAAAAGTACGTGCAGCAGCAATTGCCGCCCTTGGCGAACAAATTAAATCCTTAGGCAATCAAGCCTCAAAAGAAATTTTAATAAAAGCACTAAAGGACAAAAGCAATGAGGTTAGATTGCAAGCAATTAAATTAATAGGAACTCTTGATGAAGTTAAATGGGCCGAAGAAATTTTAATCACACTTTTATTTGATAGAGATAAAGATATTCGAAAAGGGTGTGCACTTTCTTTAATGCAATTAAATTCCTTAGAGTCAATAAAAATCCTAAAAGATATAGAATCAAAAGAAGAAAGTAAGGACGTATTACTTGTACTCCAACTAGCAATTAGGAATCTAAGCAAAGGGTAGGTTAAAGTAATATTTATTTATGATAAAATTTTAGTATTCTGATCTATAGCTATAAGTGCTTCATGTGCACTTATAGCTATAAATTCATCCGTAGATTCATTTGCAATTAAATCTTTTAAACATTTAATTGCTATAGGTCCATCTATTTCAGCAATAGCAGTTATTGCTGCTTTTGCTTTAAGTATATTGCTATCATTTGCCATCTTTATAAGAGTATCAAGCCCAGTCCTATTTAATTGCCTCAAAAATGTCACTAGCGTAAGTGTTATTGTTACCGAATCATCTGATCTGGCTTCAGCAATAACTTTAGCTATATCTTTAGGAAATTGAATTTCAGGAGCACTTGCTGCAATCTTAACAAAGACTTTTAAACAACTTAACCTAAGTGTATTATCATATTTTCCTAAATATAGTGCAATAAGTCGGTCTATTATTTTTTCTCCAAATATAGAAAGAGCTGTTATAGATTTTCGCCTAAGAGATATATCATCTATTGCTAAATTGCTTATCAGTCTGCGAATAGATTCTTCAGGCCAATCACGAAGCATGCCATAATATGCAAGATTATTTATATTAGGATTTGGATGAGCCATATCTTCAAATAGCTCATCGATACTTTTCTTTTGCATTTTTTCTATACTGTGTTGCATTTATTAAATTAAAAAGGATAAAAACTAAAAATTAATTGAACACATTTTTAATGTCAGGCAAGAAAAAGTCTATAAAAAGAATATAATAATTAAACTTTAGGAATTATATTCCTTCATGCTAAAGCATTAATCAAATAATCAATTAATCCTTTAAATTCAGTTGCAGCTTGCTGGTCCATATCTCTAGGGATACAAACTCTGTCTCGTATATGAGAGAAAGCTTCTATATAAGCCGCAGTTGGAAGCTGCTGAGCTCTTATTACTTCACGCATCCCAGCAATTCCCCATTCATCAAGTGGACCTGTACCTCCAGTTACTAAACAGTAATTAATAAGTCTCAGATAATGGTGAATATCTCGTGCACATTTATCTTTATTTGCTTGGTCATAAATTCCATTTTTATAGACTGCATCTACTGCATCCTCTGTAACTTTGTCTATACCAGCAGCGAGTTTTTCTGCTGCGGCAAAACGTGCAGAAGCTCTATCTAAAGAACCTTTAACAGACTCAATATCACTAATGCTAGGGAAACGGCCAGCTGCATCAGCTGCTATCACCACTGTTGTTACTGCAGATTTCATGGTGAGAGGGCTACTAAAAGGATTGGATTTATGAGGGGGGGGGGGATAATTGAAAGAATAATTAGCTAATTGCGCTAATTACACGATCAAAGTAAGAGGCCGCTTCAGCAGCTATCTCCTTGCATTGAGAGCCCGATCCGGAATTAATACCTTCAAACATCTTACGTCCAGAATTAGTTTCAGTCATTATTGCAACTGTTGCTATCTTCATGATTTCAATAGCACGTACAGCATTAGCTATCGGAACTCCAAGAGCCATATAGGTTTCTTTAAGACCATTTAAACAACGATCATCAAGGACCGACGCATCTCCAGCTAAAAGCGCATAACTTACGTATCTAAGAATTATCTCTCCGTCTCTTAAACAAGCTGCCATTCTTCTAGTTGGATAGCAATTACCTCCAGGCTGAGTCATGCCTGTGTTCTCGCATACCATTCCAGCTATTGCATCAGCTGCAATACAAGAAACATTTTGAGTAATTGCCAATGTCGCATCTATTCGCTTATTGGCATCTGATACATACTTTCTTAAAGCAACCAAATCGCTACTACCTATTGGGGCGCCTTTGGCGTCAGCAGAAACTACAGCACGAGAAAATGCGTCTAGCATTGTGAAGTTGGCAGACCGGAACGAACAGTTATGCAATTAGGTGTGCTTCTGATCTGAGATAAAACACGCCAGCTACTAACTTAAGCCTCGCTTATAAAAGGAAGGGCTTGGATTCTATGGACCGCAACGGTTCGTAACTGAATTGCCTCGAAGGTAGCTCATGACAAGAGCCTGTTATGTCAAGAAAGTTCAATCTGATAAAGGGATCATAGAAAATTAGATGAGATAGGTTTATCAATTCAAGATCTTTACAGTTGAGATCTAGCTCTAAGTAGCCTGAGCTAATGTCTAAACGATTCAATAAATTCATGTCAGAACCAAAACCATCAGAACTTAAAGAATCGATAGAAGAGCTAAATTCCTATAGAGAGCGATTAATAAATGAAATAGAAGTGATATCAAAGAAGCTAAGAATGCCAACCAAAAGAATAGACGATTCCATAAAAAACAATCCTGAAATACAAAGAATAAATATAATTATAGAGAAACTAAATAGTCAATACCAAGAGCTGGCAAAGTAGTAGAACAGAAATTAATGTAATAAAGTACATTAATTATTTTCGAACAAAAGCCGCTAAAAAGAAAAGTGTTTATTGATTAGATTAGAATTGAGGTGGATGATTCTATAGTTATTTTTTTTGTATCTTTTCGAGCCGTCAACAAATAATCTTTAAATATAAGTATAAATCAATTTACAAGACTTAAATATATCTATAATATTTTCAAAAGTAAGTATGAATAAGAAACCTAGTCAAAGGTGTCATGTTATTAAATTAATTTCATAGGGCACTAATCTCAAAGTCCATGTGATCGGTTCGAATACTGGCTCTTATTAGAGCAAATTCGACTCTTCTAGGAATAAATTAAAAAAACAGTTGGGCATTAAGGAGTCCCTAGTGCCTGTTCTAAAGGGCAAGACTTTTCATCGACTTAGACGACTATTTCGGGTAATCCCCCGCAGAAGAGTCAGGTCTTTAATTGCAGTTATTCCACTTTCGGCTACAACAGGCATACTTGATTTAGCAATTGTTGCAGTAGCCGCAAGACTTGCTGGAAGCCTCGTAGGCCAAGATTTACAGGATTCCATACCAGGCATAAAAGTTTTTGGAGGTTCACCTGGGGACCAAGCCCTATGGTTAGTCCTGATTTTTATCCTATTAAGCTGGCTTGGTTCTACTACGAAATTATTTCTTAAAGTTGTACAAGAAAGATTAACTGCTCAGGTATGGAGGGATATATCTGATCGAATATTAGGCAGGGTAATTGGCCAGCCTTATGAGTATTACTTAACTGCTAAAAGCTCAGCTTTGTCTGCGCAAATAATGGCAAATATGCAAAGAGTTTCTGATCTAATTATAGCTCCAATACTTACAATAGCCTCAAGTTCTATTGTCCTAACTTTCCTGACTATTGCTCTGGGCTTAACTTTAGGCCTAAAAGCCATGGTGCTTTTAGGCCTTCTAGGAATAGCATTCTTAGCAATATCTTCCTTGGTAGTTCCATACTTAAGACATGCATCCAAGCAACGAGTCAGGCTGGATATTTTAGCCAATTCTTTATTGAACCAAATATTTTATTCCATTCGTGATATTCATCTAACACATACTGGTGAATATTTTGAATCAAAATTTGTTAAAGCTGGGGAAGCAGCTAAGTCATTTGAATGGATGTCTAAACTACTTCCAGATGTTCCAAGATTTGTTATAGAGCCATTGGCAATTACATTTATTTTCTCAGCAGCATTATTACCAAAAATTGGCAAAGCAGGAGGAGAAGATCTTGCTATAACTATAATACCTTTTGTAAGTACTTTTGTAGTTGCATCTGTCAAGATAACACCTCCTTTACAAGATTTGTTTAAAGCAATTACAAGGCTAAGAGGTGCTCTCCCTGAAGTTGACTCAGCATTAAGTTACTTAGAACTACCCAGACCTCAAAGAGCATTTATTTCCTCAAAAAGTTTATCCCCAGATGGGGTTTTTCCAAGGAGAGAAATATCTCTACAAAAAGTAGGTTATAGATATCCAGATACAGATCAGGCCGCATTGAGATCTATATCAATTAATCTTCCAGTTGGATCTAGAGTAGCACTGCTTGGGCCAACCGGCAGTGGTAAAACAACCTTGTCAAGCATACTTTTAGCTCATTTAGAGCCCACTACAGGGCAAATGCAATTAGATGGCATACCCTTAGCATCTACAGACATATCTGCATGGCAAAGATGTTGCTCAGAAGTCCCTCAAAATATTCATCTTTTAGATGCAAGTATTCTTGAAAATATAGCTTTAGGAAGAGTCGAAGAAGAAATAAATTATGATGAAGTCTGGGAAGCGATATATGCAGCACAACTTTATGAATTGATTACAGAAATGCCACATGGCTTATACACATGTATAGGAGAAAATGGATTCAATTTGTCGGGTGGTCAAAGACAAAGACTAGCTTTAGCAAGAGCATTTTATAGAAAAACAAAATTCCTAGTTCTAGATGAGGCAACAAGTTCTTTAGATGAAAAAACTGAAAGTGATGTAATTAATTCACTGGAGATAGTTGGAAGGAGATGTACAACAGTCGTAATTGCCCACAGATTAAATACGTTAGCAAAATGTGATCAAATTTATGAAATAAAAGATGGTCTGGTTGCATCCTCAGGGAGTTATGAAGACTTATGCAATCCTAGTCATCCATTAGGGATGAGTGTAAAAGGTTCAAATAGCGACAATACTATTTGAAATAAAATTCTTCTATAATTCAGACAAAACTGATTCAACTATTTTTGCTGAATTATTCCAGGTATACATTTTTAATCTTTTAATTCCATAATCTATTAGTTTAATTCTTAATGTGATATCTGAAATAATCATCCTCATAGCATCTGCAATACTATGAGGATTTAATGGGTCAACAATGATTGCTGCATTCCCTACAACTTCTGGCAAAGCTCCTCCTGAAGAAGCTATGACTGGCGTATGACAAGCCATTGCTTCCAGTGCTGGCAACCCAAAACCTTCCCAAAGGCTTGCAATAACCAAAGCCTGACAACTATTTAATAACCGTAAACGCTCTTCATCGCTGACCCAAGAAATCCATCTACATCGTTTAGATATTTTTAATTTCTCTGCTCTTTGTTTAAGTTTAGGCGTATATCTTTTATCTTGAGGCCCCACAAACCAAACCTGAAGTTCTTTATCATTTAATAAAGAGATAGCATCTAATATCTTTGCAAGGTTTTTATGAGGGTCATGTCTACCTAAAACCAAAAAAAATGGTTTTCTATCTAAACCTAAAGGTTGTAGTTTATCTTGATTAAATCCTAATGGAATCGTCACAAGTTTTCTAATTGGAATACCTAAACGATGATGCACTTCTTGTGCAGTTGCCTCTGAATTACAAAGAACTTTCATCGAACTATGAAGAACCAATGGAACATAAAGCAAGTGATAAGCCAAAAGAGGTGATAGTTGAGGATATCTAAGTGGTAATAAATCATGAGCAAATACAACAGACCTAACTCCTGACATCAAAGGAGCTTCAGGCAAAGGAGAGATAAGGAATTGAGCTCCTGACGTTTTCATTAAAAGTGGAAGTTGTCTTTGCGTCCAAATCAACCTACGAATATGTCCTTTACTACCAAAACCAGGATTTAGATTTGAAGGAATCGAGATGCTACCTAGGCGGGAACCTCCTAAAGGATCCAAAAACGCAACGAGTTGGGGATCAAGAGCAGCCACCAAATCTCTTGCTACTACTCCTATACCAGTGGGTTTGTTGCCCAAATAACTGCCATTAAATAAAGCTAAGGGTGCTTGATTCACTTTATTGGCCTTCTAAATGCTTCAAACCATCCCTGAATAACAGCGCAACTGGTTTGAAAGTCAATTGGCAATCGTAATATTGCCTTAAAGACCAAAATCATAGAACGAAGATAGAGAACCCACGCAGGGAGATGTCTTTGCAGGAATCTTATATAACTACAACTTGATAACCTTAGTCTTCTAGAAAGAGATGTTCTACTACCTAAACCTCGATCATGACCAATAACAATATTTGCAAGCCATAAACTAGGAATATTCTTGGCTCCAAGCCTCAAACAAAAGTCCATATCTTCGTAATACAAAGGGAAGCTCTCATCAAATCTTGGTTCAAATGCATGCGCTTTCGGTTTGAAAAATAAGTTGCAGCCACTTAACCAATCAACCTGTATTGGGGTGGCTTTGCCAAAGCTTGCATTGACACATCTTGAACGGAAACTCAACCCATAATCGACCCAACCCGCACTAGGTTCCATTTGACCATTCTTATCTATAACTGCAGTCCCCACCAAAGCATTTGAGGGTAAAGAAATGCTTTGCTTTTGAATATTTACTAAAGTTT
>CACIRS010000032.1 GCA_902589115.1 uncultured Prochlorococcus sp. | reverse complement strand
CCCTTACATGACCTAGATCATGAGTAGAGACCAAAACAGTTCTTCCTTCTTGACGAAATTGCAAAAATAGTTCTGACATAAGTTTCTCTGTACGCACATCTACTCCAGAGAAAGGCTCATCCAAAAGGAGCACTGATGCACGCTGTGCGATCGCTCGAGCCAAAAAAGCTCTTTTGCGCTGACCTCCAGAGAGTGTTCCAATTGGACGGTTTCTTAAATCCAAAAGTTCAACTCTTTCGAGTGCATGTAAAACAGCCTTTCTATCTGAAGCCCTTGGAATGCGTAAAAGATTCATTGAGCCATAACGGCCCATCATCACGACATCCCAAACACTTACAGGGAATGAGCAATCAATCCCTTCGTTTTGGGGGACATAGGCAACAGCCTGGTCGCGTTGAGCCTGAGCCAAATCCAAGCCATTTATTCGAATGAAACCACGAGAGAGCCGAACAAAGCCCATCAAGGCTTTAAAGAGAGTTGATTTGCCAGCACCATTCATACCCACCAAACCACATACGACCCCAGCATTAAGTCGCAAACTGGCGTCATATAGAGCAACAGTACCGTTGTAATCAACACATATTTGATCGGCTTCGATTCTAAGAAGCTCAGGATCAAACTTTTTATTAATTGGAAGTGGTTTCATTTTCTAAAGGCATTTTAAAAACCTAATCCACGAAGAATCAATCCAACGTTATGACGATGAAGATCTAAAAATGTTGAAGCAGGTCCTTTAGGCCCAGACAGTGAATCGACATAGAACTTACCTCCAAATGAAGCTCCACTGGACCTTGCGACCTGAAGCTGTGCTTTTTCGCTAACTGTGCTTTCACAAAAGATTGTAGGAACCTTTCGATCCTTAATAATTGAGATCAATTTCAACATACTTCTAGGTGTTACTTGACTCTCAGCATTTACGGGCCACAAATACGCCTCATCCAAGCCATAGTCATTTGCTAGATATGAAAACGCTCCTTCACAGGAAACAAGAATTCTCTTTTCTTTAGGAATCAAACTCAACTTATGTCTTAGTTGTTGATCTAGTTCATATAGCTTTAATTTATAATTACTTGCGTTGCTTTCAAAAATTTCCTTTCCTTCAGGATCTAATTTAACAAGAGCATTCTTAATACCATTTGTGTAATGAATGGCTCTTTTGGGAGACATCCAAGCATGAGGATTTGGCTTTCCTGCATAAACATCCCCTTGAATTAAAAGAGGCTTTATTCCGTCACTTAAAACTACAGTTGGAACATTTCCTGCTGCCGCCGTAAACTTTTCAGACCAGAGCTCCAATCCTAATCCATTTTGAATAATCAAATCAGCCTTTGAAGCAGACACTATATCGCTGGGGGTCGGTTGATATCCATGAATTTCTGCCCCTACTTTTGTAATAGATTTAACAACTACACGCTCACCACCTATATTCCTAGCAATATCTGCCAAAACAGTAAAAGTAGTTAGAATTAAAGGTTTGTTATTTAAATTTCCGGGTGTAGGTTCGCTTCGCTTAAAGGATGAGCAGGCAGTTAGTAGAAAGAGTAAAGAAGGAACCGCAAAAAAAATATAATATATTTTTTTTCTAAGGATGGTGTAGTTCAATTTAGTAATCCTTCTCCTAGAAATATCTTGTTCAGAAATAATATTATCATTCTAAATATAAAATAATTATTTGTTATGTAGTTTCAAGAGAATCTGAATATTTTCCATGTTGTAGATTCTGCTCATTAATCCAAATTCCAGCTTGTTTTATAAAGCCAGACCAATCTACTCTTTCTTCTCTAGCTGCTTTCGCAACTAATTCGGATGATTGCAATTTCAAGGCTGCCAAATCAGGTTGAGCTACTCCATTATTAAGTGCCATCCAATCTGCCATCGATCGTCCAACAACTCTTGTTAAATATGCAGAGCTAAGTGCTTGTAATGTTCCAGCAGCAAACCAGCTGCTTCCATGAAGCTTAGCTACTGCGAGTAAAGCTTGACCACTCCATTCAACTACACCTTGAGTTACAGCAACGGTTGCTAATTGTTTAGCTGCAGATTGCATTAGATCAGCTTTCCACGAACAATTCCAGATCTTTGCCATTTCCTTAACCATCAAGCCATTAACAACAGCCAATGCGAGGAGATCAGTTGAAGTTACTGGCGAGGCAAATACTGCTCCTGCTACTACCCATTGTGAACGTTGTTGAACGACTCTAAACTTCTTTCTACGTAGTTTTTCTAGATCTGATTGCAAACTGGTATGCAAACGCGCCAAAAGCCTCTGCCTAGTTAGGTCGATATTCTGTCGAGATTTTTGTAATGCCTTCAAAACAGGGCTCAAGGCAATTTGAAATTCAGTTTCTGAATTATTAACTCTGAGGATTTGTTTGTTCCACCTAGCAGGAAGTTGAGCTTTTAAAGCTTCCAATTGCTTAGACCAATCAGCAGAATCATCTGAAGGAACCATTAACCAAGTTTGTTGATCCTCAGGTACTTTTTCAAGCCATAAAAGATCCGCAGCTCTCAAAGGCAACGAGACAAAAAACAAAAGCAAATCTTTTTCATAAAGGGAATCAGGCCAAGCCCATGACTCATCATTAAGAGGAAGTGGCATTGGCCAGGACAAATTCACAGATGTTGATCCGTCTAAAGCCAGCTTGAGCATTTCTGCTGAAGGTAATTTTGCGCCAACTGAACAGACACATGCCAAAGTCTGTAACTCTGGACGTTCTATTGCAGACTGCAATAGTGCCAGTTTTTTTTTCTTCTCCTCTTCAGACTGCTGCTCACCTTCAAACGAACCAATTTGTTCAAAAACCTGCTTGCATCTATTCACCCAACCTTCAGTAGAAACAGGGGAATCAAAAGTTTTTTTAGACGGCTTGAAAAGCCACCAAGTTCCTCCCACTAAAACAAATAATCCAAAGCTTCCACCAGGAAAATGAATGAAATCAGTCAATAACCATTGACTAATCAATAACCCACCCAATAGAAAACCAATTTTTCCATAGGAAAAATTAGTTACGGTCTGATCCAGACCATTACTTAAAGGAGTCTTCACAGAATTTCTACATACCTTTTCTTATTAGCTCATTCAGAGCTCAAAGCAAATTCAAGAGATAGGCTTGGGTGCAAAAACCCTCTTAAACAAAGGGAAATTGGAAGATGTCAATTCAAGAAAAGATTGAATCCATCTTTTGTTTTTCAATAAATGAAATGTGAATCTCATCAAGGAGAAGACAAATTCCGACAAAAGTGGGCTGTGATGAGGCACACTTGCCAGTGATTGCAGGCACAAGGCCAATGAGTGATTCCTACAGCGATCCTCAACAGAACAGAAGGAACTTCGAGGGAAATCGTGAAAATCCCAGAGGCGGCTTCCGTGGAGGACGAGGTCCTACCAACCGAGATGGAGGAGGTTTTCGTATTCGTTTAAGTGATAACGAAATGAGAGCAGCGCGCGCGCTTCAAGAAGCCTTCCAGCTTCGTTCGACTGTTGCTGTTCTTGGATTTGCTCTAAGAACACTTGGACAAATGCTTGAGGAAGGGAAATTAGATGATGTATTAACAACGCATCGAGCTCAACAAGGCTCCAGGGGGAACAGAAATAACGAAAGGGACCAAAATGACAGAAGGGATCGTTTTGAGAGTGAAACAGTCGGGAGGAGAGGGGTCAAGCCAAATCCTTTCGCAAGACCCGAAAAACCTCAGACCTCTACACCAAAGCCAGAAGAGACAGATTCCGAAGGAATCAATGAACTCACAGAAGAAAATATCGAGACTTCACAAAATCAAATCACTGAACAATCAGAAGAAATAAATTCTTCTGCAGATAAAATTCCCGAGGTTAATTCATCACAAGATGATGAAAAAGAGAGCTCATCAAATACCTCTAGCGAATAAATAAATTAACAATGACAAAAAGGGTCCTTTCTGGAGTCCAACCAACAGGAGTACTTCATCTTGGTAACTGGTTAGGAGCTATTAGGAACTGGGTAGATCTCCAAAAAACACATGAAACATTTTTCTGTGTAGTAGATCTACATGCAATAACTGTAGGACATAATCCTAATGACCTCAAAGAAAATACTCTTTCCACAGCAGCACTTTATGTTGCATGTGGAATAGATCCCAAACTATCGACAATATTCGTTCAAAGTCATGTATCTGCCCATAGCGAACTTTGTTGGTTACTTAATTGTGTGACTCCTTTAAATTGGATGGAGAGGATGATCCAATTCAAGGAAAAAGCTATAAAACAAGGAGACAATGTATCCATTGGATTACTTGATTATCCTGTCTTAATGGCGGCAGATATACTTCTATATCAATCTGATCTTGTACCAGTTGGAGAAGATCAAAAGCAACATCTTGAGCTAGCAAGAGATATTGCTCAGCAACGCATTAACAATAGATTCAATATCAAAGGGAACGATTCAATTTTAAAAATACCAAAAGCTTTAATCATGAAAGAAGGTGCAAAAATCATGAGCCTGCAAGATGGAAGAAAGAAAATGAGCAAAAGCGATCCTAATGAAGGGAGTCGGATCGGATTATTAGACGCACCTGAGCTAATAACAAAAAAAATAAAGAGAGCCAAAACAGACTCACTTTTGGGTCTTGAGTTTGATAATCCAGATAGGCCTGAAGCAAATAATTTACTAACACTTTATACCATTCTGAGTGGCACTAATAAGGAAAGTGCAGCACTAGAGTGTAAAGAAATAGGTTGGGGAAAGTTTAAGAATCTTTTAACTGAAGCTTGTATATCAAAAATCGAACCTATACAGAAAAAATACAATCAGCTAATCAAAGATCCTGATCAATTAAATTTTATCCTTGAAGAAGGACGAACTAAAGCCGAGGAAGTTGCAGAATCAACATTAAAAAAAGTAAAAGATGCCTTTGGCTTACTTGAGATTAATTAAGTATAAATAAATTTAATTTTTATATTTGATTGGAAATTAAATCTTTAGTCAAGAATAAAGGCTTAGTTCCTTAATTAGCCAACTAGGTCTTGATTTCTTCTCTGTTCGCCAAGCCAGACTAAACAATGCTTGTATAGCAATATCCTTTCGAGGAAAATTACAGAAAGGATATTTTGGTTCTACATTGCATTTATTCATACCAAACCTCCTAATAGGATTTTGCCTAAGAACACTAAAATCAGCACTTAGAAAGGGAAGTCAAGAAAATATACAGGTCTTCTTTACATCTAATGCTTTCCTTTAGTTATGTCTATAGGCGTAAGCACTTATTAAGAGAGCATCTAATCATTTTCAACCTTTAGTCTAACTTTCTTCCATAGAGTAAAGAAACATCCAAATTATTAATCCTATAAACAAAATCAGAATATTATTACTTAGATAAAGAGGCTGCCCTTTAAAGAAATCGCCTAGAAAGATTTATAAAAAACGATCCTTATCGAATATGTTTCGATCCTAAAAACAAAATAAAAACAATGAAAAAATCAACTCATTGGAAAAGCTACCAAGGTAATTGCAGGCCCAACCGGCCAACAAGCCAAATACCAAAAGCAACTTTAATCGATGTGAGTAAAAGTCCCCAACCCAATATTTGCTTTCTAGATAAACCAAAGGGCATAGCAAAAATACATGTTTTATTGTTCTAGCTCATTGACCTAGAGATCTGATGCGAAATTTTTTACATAGCTATAAATTGTTTAATTAACCTAGTGCTAACCCAATACCTACCAAAGAAATCAATGAAGTAAAAATTGCAAATGTGCTTATTTTTTCTCCTTCATACCTTAAAAAAAGCAAGGCCATCACTGGAGAGGTGCTTAAAAGTGTTGTGCCTAGGCCTATTGGAAGTTGTTGAAACACAATTTGTTGCAGAAAAATCCCAAGATTTGTTCCTAAAAAAGTCGCAAATATGAAATAAGGGAATTCAGATCTAAAGCTTTCTCTATTATCTAGTACAAAAACTATCCTTCTTCTAAAAAAAAGCAATAAAGCAATTAAAGCTCCTATCAATCGAATTTCAGCTGTTTGAATAGGCATTAATTGTCCATTCATCAAAACCAGACGAGAGAGTCCCGCTCCAAACACCCCAGATAAAACGGATGCAAAAGCAAGTAAAAAGCCAGAGTTAATTGAAAGGAAAGATTGGGTTCCCTTCAAATCTTGAACAGATGGATATTGATAACCAGCCAAAAACACAGAACAAGAGACAAAAAAAACTCCTATCCAAGCTTTAGGCAAAATTGCCTCGCCCATCAAAAGAGTCCCAGACAGTCCTGCAATCAGTGGAGAAAGAGCTTCTATCGTCAAAGTTCTTCTACTTCCAAGACGCTGCAATGCAGCTAAGTAGAGGGTGTCTCCAAGCGCTATGCCCACTACTCCGCTCAACATGAGAATAGCGATTGGCCAGAATTGGTTTATCCAAGGAATTGATAAAACCAATGGACAAAAAAACAAAGTCGCAACAAGGGTTTTAATTAGATTTAAATCAAATGGAATAAATGATTTGCCCTTTGCACTCCAAATTGAGCTTGAACCCGCCCATAAAAAGGAAGCTACCAATGCAGCAAATACGCCAATCATTCAATCCGCATAACACTTTTAAATGGCTTACAAAAGAGAAAATTGTTAATTGATTATGGGTCGCCTGAGATTCGAACTCAGGACCAGCCGGTTAAAAGCCGGATGCTCTACCGCTGAGCTAGCGACCCGAATGCATTCATGCACGAATGAAAATTATCACGCTGCCCTTCTACAAATGAAGTGTTCTGTCAGTTCGCACACGAAAATCTCAAGAAATTTGCTTGAAGGCTTAACCACTAAAGAGTCAATTCTTCTTAGTCTTAGGTTATTTCTAAAATCCAACCATTGAAGGAGCCTTCTTCTGTACGTGTAATTGGCGCCGGCTTAGCAGGGACTGAAGCAGCTTGGCAAATTGCTCAATCTGGAGTGGATGTAACTCTTATAGAAATGCGCCCTCAGAAAAGATCTCCAGCTCATCACACAAATGAATTTGCAGAACTAGTTTGCAGTAATAGCTTCGGGAGCCTCAATGCAGATCGTGCGAGCGGTCTACTTCAAGAAGAACTTAGACGCTTAAAATCAGTGGTCATCAAAACCGCGAATTTATATTCAGTTCCAGCAGGAGGCGCCTTAGCTGTTGATAGAGGGAAATTCAGCAGTGCACTAACTAATACTCTTTCTTTAAATCCTCGAATTAAAATTGTAAGAAATGAGCAGCTGCAACTACCTCATGAGGAAGAAATCACGGTTATAGCCACAGGGCCACTTACAAGCGAGCTTTTGGCTAATGATCTCAAAAATTTCACTGGTATAGAAGAATGTCATTTCTTTGATGCTGCAAGTCCAATAGTTGAAGGAGAAAGTATTGATTTGTCTAAAGCTTTCCGTGCAAGCAGATATGACAAAGGAGATGCTGATTACATCAACTGTCCAATGAATAAAGAACAATATCTTGCTTTTAGAAATGCTCTAGTTAACGCAGAGCAAAGTGAAGTAAAAGATTTTGAAAAAGGAAATGCAAACTTTTTCGAAGGATGTCTTCCAATCGAAGAGCTGGCTCGTAGAGGTGAAGATACTATGAGATATGGCCCGCTTAAACCAATTGGGATATGGGATCCTCGTTGGGGTGATGTTGAAGATAAGGATGTCCGCAGAGCAAAACGTGCTTATGCAATTGTTCAGTTACGTCAAGAAGATAATGCAGGACGTCTATGGAACCTTGTGGGATTCCAAACTAATCTCAAATGGGGAGAGCAAAGAAGAGTTCTTCAAATGATTCCAGGACTTGAAAAAGCAGATTTCATTCGATTTGGTGTAATGCATCGCAACACCTTTATAAATTCTCCTAAACTTTTAAAGCCAACACTTCAATTTAGAAAACGCCCAAATTTAATTGCTGCAGGACAATTAGTTGGCACAGAGGGTTATGCAGCTGCAGTTGCGGGAGGATGGTTAGCAGGAACAAATGCAGCTCTTTTAGCCAAAGGTTTAGACCCAATAACCATGCCAATCACAACCATGATAGGTGCTCTGACTAATTTCATTAGTAATGACAAAACTATCACGAAGGTAAAAAAAGGATTCCAACCTATGCCAGCAAATTTTGGACTTTTACCTGAATTGAACAAGCCTATTCGAGACAAACGTTCGAGGTATGGAGCCTACCGGGATAGAGCTCTCAAAGATCTGGGAAGATATAACCAATAAATCTATAAAACAATTCTGATAAGGATCAGTCCCAAAAAGATCTTCTTATTAAAAACTTCCTAAACCACTATGAACGATTTTAGACCAAAAGAAAAATCAGATCACTGGGATGCATTAATAATTGGCTCTGGAATAGGGGGATTAGTTACTGCCACCCAACTAGCAGCAAAAGGTGCAAAAGTCCTCGTTCTAGAGCGTTACACAATCCCTGGAGGAAGTGGAGGATCATTCAAAAGAGCTGGTTTCACATTTGATGTAGGGGCTTCAATGATCTTTGGTTTTGGGGAAAAAGGTTATACAAATCTGCTAACACGGGCATTGGCAGATGTTGGGGAGAAATGTGAAACAATTGCTGACCCATTCCAATTGGAATATCATCTTCCTGATGGATTAAATATTGCAGTTAATAGAAACTACAAAAATTTTCTTACCGAACTTACTACTCGTTTTCCCCATGAAAAAGAAGGGATAAAAAATTTCTATGACATTTGTTGGAAAGTATTTAATTGTTTAGATTCAATGCCATTGTTATCAATCGAAGATCCTGCATATCTAGCCAAAGTTTTTTTTAAAGCCCCATTTTCATGTTTAGGGCTTGCTAGGTGGTTACCAGTAAATGCTGGTGATGTTGCAAGAAAATATATCAAAGATCCTGAACTACTTAAGTTTATAGATATTGAATGCTTTTGTTGGTCAGTAATGCCTGCAGCTCGTACTCCAATGATAAATGCAGGAATGGTTTTTTCTGATCGCCATGCTGGTGGAATAAACTATCCAAAAGGTGGTGTAGGTGTTATTGCAGAAAAACTAGTTCAAGGCCTAAAAAGATGTGGCGGGGAGATAATATATAAATCCCGAGTAAAAAATATCCTTATCGAAAAAGGTAAGGCTATTGGAGTAACTTTAGCAAACGGACAAAACATTTTTTCTAAAACAGTAATTTCCAATGCCACTAGGTGGGATACCTTTGGAGGAGAAGAAGTGAAAAATTCATTAGTAGATCCTAAATTACAACCTAATTCAGAGAAGAAGTGGAGGAATAGATATAAACCTTCTTCTTCATTTTTATCCCTTCATCTTG
>CACIRS010000031.1 GCA_902589115.1 uncultured Prochlorococcus sp. | reverse complement strand
GACATATTGTCTCTCAAATTGCGACCAAGATGTTCAGCTTTCGGGAAAATTAATTGCTTAGAATCTATACTTCCATTTTTATAAATAGTAATCAACTCATAATAGTTAAGTATCCATAGTTGTCCTGCTGGAGGAGGAGAAATACCTTCCCAACAAGCTAAATGACAATTCGCCAGTTTCAATCTAGGAAGTTCAACTTGAAATAAGCGTCGTCTTTGTGAATCTGAAAGGATCAGGACTTTGTCAGCGGAATCTAAACAAAGAGGAATGAGAAGGCCTAACCACCACAAATCTTGACTACTTCGATCAAGCTGAATCAAAGTAAAATCTCTACGCCTTAAGCTTCGAGCGATGAGACGACTCAAAGTAAGGTTATGTGGCCAGGGTATTGAATTCCCTTTAAGCAAACTCTTTAATTCATTATGGGCACGTGCTTCCAACATGTATAAGGCCTGGTTATTTCAAATGTGCTATTTCCACAATTGAAAGGATTTAGTTGTATACCAGAATTACATTAGGAGCAAAACTGAATTAATGAACCAGCAATCCAATCATGAAAGAAGTATTGGCATCGTTGGCTTAGGACTGATAGGTGGGTCCCTAGGAATAGATTTGCAAACTCTAGGCTGGACAGTAAATGGATTAGTCAATAAAGCTCAAACAGCCAAAAGGGCTAAAGAAAGAGGTTTGGCAACAATAGTGAGTAGAGATCCAAAGGTTCTAAGTAATTGTGAGTTAATAATTCTTGCTCTGCCTTTAGACCAGTTATTGCACCCATCTAAAGAATTAGTTGATTCATTACCTGCAAAAGCAGTGATAACAGATGTAGGTTCCGTTAAAGCTCCCGTTTTAGATCTTTGGGAAAAGCTACATCCTCGATTCATTGCAAGTCACCCGATGGCTGGCAGTAATGAAGCAGGGGTAGAAGCGGGCAGAAAGGGTTTATTTAAAAATCGACCTTGGGTGATTACTCCTAACCAGTCTACAGAGCATAAAGCCCTTGAAATACTTAAGGAAATTGTCATTAAGATCGGAAGTAATTTTTTAATTGCTAATGCTAAAAAACATGATGAAGCTGTGGCTTTAATTTCCCATCTACCAGTAATAATAAGTGCAGCATTATTAAAGTCAGTTAATATCAAAGATGATCCAATTCTTAACGAGTTAACTAAGGATTTAGCTTCCAGTGGTTTTTTAGATACTTCAAGAGTTGGAGCTGGAAATCCTTCTCTTGGAACATTAATGGCGAAATATAATGCAAATAAATTATCTAAAAGCTTGGATCACTACAAGAAAAGTTTATCTGAATTTGAGCAAATAATTTTATCGGAAAATTGGGATGAGCTACAAAAAGAACTCGAAGAAACTCAAGCCATAAGAAACTCATATTTAATCAGCAATTAATAAAATTTCAAGCAGGTATATTCAACTTATGACCTCTATTAGCCATTAATTGACGGCAAACCATTAGAGCCGACTGGCTAACACCTGCTGTGCCTTCACCAGGGTGAATAGAGTCACCACACAGCCACAATCCGTTGAGAGGTGTTCTACTAGACAACCCAAAAGGTCCAAAATTTCTAGGTCGCTGCCCTAGGCCGCCTACAATTCCTTGAGGTCGACCAGTCCATTTTTCAAAACTTCTAGGTGTAGATAATTCTTTATGCAACCAATCATGGGGGTTAATATATAAAAATTTTTCAAGTAATTTGATAATTTTTAAGAATTCTTTTTCTTTCTTATATTTATAGTCAGAATCACTTAAAAAAGTCCAATCATTAACTTTAGTAAAAACACTTGCTGTAATTGTGGATTGGCCTAAAGGCGCACGCCCATCGCCATCATTACTAATAGACAGAAATAAAGAGCCTGGATCATTACATGCGATTTGAAGATGATTAGGACAACTAGGAGGAAGACGGTCACGTGCTAAAGAGCCATAAAAAACTATTGCTCCACTTGGCTGTTTTAGATTTTGTATATTAATCATATACTTTTTCTCTATCCTAGAAGGTTTAAAGATCAAGTCTGGAAGACATTGAGGTGGTAGCGTGCATACAATATCATTAGATATTAGCTTTAAAAGATTATTTTTTGGATCTAGTACTTCTACATTCCAAATACCACTTTTCCCATGAGATTTAAGGCCAATAACTCGATGTCTTAAAAGTAAATTACCACCGTCTTTTAAAAAACTTTGTCTAAGAGTATTACTTAGTTCTTGCATAGAACCTTTAATATGCCAAAGACCTAAAGGTGCTTGAGAAATATTAAGTACCGTCGCACCATAAAGAGCAGCTGTATTAGCTGAATTCTCTTGAGAATAAAGTCTTAATTGCAAGTCAAGAAATTTTTTTAACCGTTGGTCCCCGTCACATCCAGTTAACTTTAATAAATCTAGAACCGAACAAGTAGTTAATAGTCCTGATGCAAAATTTAGAGGGCCAAGAGCTGGGAAGGTTTGAGATAAATCCCAGAAGTTTCTTATTGGCAATACTGGATCCCTCGAAGCAAAAGACCAATTACTTTGATGTAACTCAGCACATAGTTGCCAAAAAGTTTCACTACCTGGAAATTGCGCTTGTCTTTCTTCTTTCCATCTAGAAGGATCATGCCAAAGATTAATTGGTCTTGAGCCGTCATTCAAATCAATTATGCAACTCGGATCTAGCACTTCTGCTTCTGGTAAAGGAACATTCAAATATCTGAATAATCTTTCATGAATTCCTCCTTTCTCAAATCCAGCCACTTGAGTTGCCCCAACATCAAAAACATATAAACCTCTTCGAAAAGTCCCTGCACATCCTCCTATTTGATTATGAGCTTCTAGAAGAGTTACAGAAAAACCTGACTTTGCAAGTAGAGCTGAAGCAGTTAAGCCTGCTATACCTGCACCAATTACTATTATTGATTGATTAGCCATTCAAAGAATCTATTTAATTAAGGCGATACAAAAATTACATGGAAGATTCCCTTCAAGAAGCATTATCTAGCAGCGAAGGACCTCTAGCCAATGAGGTAATAGAAAAGATTTATTGCTTAAGCGGGCAAGCCTTCTGCAAATCCTGGAGAATAGAGTTAAAAGGGAATAAAAAACTATTTGCAAAAAGTGTTCCCATAGAAGGATTCACTAGACTGAAATGTGAGGCAGAAGGATTACAATCGTTAAGGAAATTTGCAGATAGAGAATTCCTAAAAATTCCTAATCCAATATGCATTGAGCGTTTTGGCACTAATTCTTATTTATTATTACCTTGGTTGAACCTTGATGGAAATAATCAAAAAAATTTAGGTAAGGGCTTAGCCCTTTTACATAAGAGCTCTCTAAACAATAATTCCCAAGGTTTTGGTTGGGGGAAAGATTCATTTATTGGTGCTGGCCCTCAACCTGGGGGATGGAAAGACACCTGGGGTGAATGCTTTGTAGAACTTCGTTTAAAACCTCAACTGAAAATTGCACAAAAATGGGGAATTGATTTGACTGAGTTAGGCTCTCTTCTTTCAGCAATCACTAGTTGTTTAGACAACCACAATCCCTGCCCAAGTTTAGTTCATGGAGATCTATGGAGTGGAAATGCAGGAGTTGAAAATGATGGGAAAGGAATTCTTATTGATCCAGCAACTTGGTGGGCTGATAGAGAGGTTGATATAGCAATGACAAAGCTTTTTGGAGGATTCAAAAAAGAATTCTATGCAGAATATGAATGCATATGGCCATTGCCAAAATCTTCAAAATCAAGAGTAGAAATATACAATCTCTATCACGTTTTGAACCATGCCAATTTATTTGGAGGAAGCTACAAACAAGAAGTATTTAGCAGTTTAAACAATCTAAAAAAATATTTTTCTAAGATTTATTAGCTAATCACCCAAGATATTCTTTTCTTAGGCTTTGAACCCTTTCGAAAACTGCATTCCTTTTTTCACTTGTGGTTAGGTTCTGCCAGCTCCATTGACCCAAGACAACTACTCCAAGCAATTCAAGAAGGCCTGGGACAACTGGCAATAAATTAATTGTGTCTATGACACCTTTGATAACCACTTGAGCAACAATTACAACGGCAATAATTCCTGCCGCTTTACCGTATTTGCCCATTTGACTCCAATCAACCTTGTTAAGAGTTTCGTTTACCGAACCCAAAACATCGTTGTACCTTTCTGAAAAATTGTTAGCACTATCTTGATTGACAGCGTTGCCCGAGGGGGTCGTGTCGGTGCTAGAGACTTGCTTTGTCTCAGGACTTCCGTCGCTCATGAACACAACACTGAATGCATTTTGAATTGAGGTTATCGAATTAATCTTTTAAACGCTAGTGTCAAACTATAGAAAAGTCCGAACAAAGATATATCTGCTGTCGATCAACCCACAAAGTTCTATATGAAAAAGCCAAAAGTTATTGAATTTGATCGAAAATGTCTAAGAGTTCTGAAAAGCACTCTCCTAGCCAGAACACCAGAAGAAGGCTGTGCTTTATTAATTGGCAAGAGAGGAAACAATTACCTGCCCCGCGAAAATGAGGTCTTTAGAGTGCACGTGATATGGCCTTGTTGCAATATCTGGTCATATGAAAAATTCAAGATCATTAGTCAAAAGCCTCAAGAAGGTAACCAAGAAGGTGAGCGAACTAATATTGAAATATCAAAAAAAAATCGTTTTCTTATTGATCCTCGGGAACAAATAGTTGCTCAGCAGTGGGCAAGAGGAAATCACTTGATAGTGCTAGGAGATGCTCATTCACATCCAATTGGCAAAGCAATACCTTCACGAGTGGATTCATTGTGGAGCACAGAATCCAGATTAATGGTGATAATTGATTCAGAAGCAGCTATTCGAGCTTGGTGGTGGGAGAAAAAAAACCAACGTTTTGAATCTATTGAAATTAGCTATTTTGGTTACTGAGGCAAAGAACTTGGAGTCATTCACAGCCAAAATGAAATCCAACGGCAAACCAGGTCCAAATTTAAAAAATGATGAAATAGATCGCTATTCAAGACAAATAGCCCTTCCTGAATTAGGACTTGATGGGCAAAAAAAACTAAAAGACAGTTCAGTACTTTGCATAGGCAGTGGTGGCCTTGGATCACCTCTACTCCTTTACCTTGCAGCAGCAGGAATAGGAAGAATTGGGATCGTAGACTTTGATAATGTCGAAGAGTCAAATCTACATAGACAAATTATTCATTCAACTAAATGGATAAATAAGCCAAAAGTAGATTCAGCAAGACAACATTTATTAGATATCAACCCAAATTGCCAAGTCGATATATATCACACATCATTAAATAAGGAAAATGCTTTAAACATTCTCAAAACATTTGACATCGTCTGTGATTGCACTGACAATTTCCCAACTAGATATTTAATAAGCGATGCATGTTCAATTCTTAACAAGCCAAATATTTACGGATCAATAGAACAATTTCAAGGGCAAGTGACTGTTTTCAATCTTGATGAGAGCAGTCCTACCTATAGAGATCTAGTTCCAAACCCTCCTCCTCCAGAATTAGTCCCAAGTTGTTCAGAAGCAGGTGTTATGGGTGTAATGCCAGGATTAATTGGACTCATCCAAGCAAATGAAACTATTAAAATCATTACAGGAATAGGAAAAAGCTTAAATGGTAGGTTGCTTGTAGTAGATGGGAAAGATATGACTTTCCGAGAGTTAACATTAAAGCAAAGTAAATATCGAAAAAGAATTAGAGAGTTAATTAATTACGATAAATTCTGTATGCCAAGTAAAAGTCATAATACAAAGCTAATCGATACACAAATTACAGTACAAGAATTAAAAGAAACTATTATGAATAAAGCAAATCATTATGTTCTGATAGATGTTAGAGAAACTTATGAGTATGAATTCTATTCAATAGATGGCTCAAAATCGATTCCATTGAAAAAAATTGAAAATGGTGAAGCAATAGAAGAAATTAGAAGGCTCATTAAAGGCAAAGATCTTTATTTATATTGCAAAAGTGGGAAACGATCTAATAAAGCCTTAATTACGCTAAAAAATCACGGAATAAAAGGGAAAAATATACGAGGAGGGATAGATGCATGGAAAATGGAAATAATGCCAATACTTAACAAAGAATGATCCAACCCAATCATAGTTTAATAATCAACACCTCTCTTTAGATCAACTCCTTGCTCTGCATAATGCTTATGACAAACCATTTCTGAATAGACACTTGCAAGATCAAAATAAGCTGGTGAATTCTTACATCTTCCTGTAATAATAACTTCAGTTTCAGAAGGCTTTCTTAATAAGGTTTGAACGATTGGTTCAACAGGTAATAATTCCAAATCAACACTAGGGTTCAACTCATCCAGAATAACTGTTTTATAAAGTCCACTTGATATAGCTGCTTTTGCGATTTCCCAGGCACGCTCTGCTTCTAAATAATCAATTGATTGTTGCTGTCCTCGCCAAACAATTGCATCTCGGCCAGAGCGTAGATGATCAACTAGATGTGGATAGCTTTCTCTTAAGGCTGCTATTGCAGCATCCTCTGTATAACCATCACCTCCCTTCAACCATTGAAGAATTAAAACTCTATGACTTTTATCTTGACTAATACCTTTTCCAATTGCCTGCAAGGCTTTTCCTAAAGCACTAGTCGATTTACCTTTACCTTCTCCTGTATATATCTCAATTCCTCCAATCGCAGGCAAGTTTTTCAAAGTCTCATCTTCCATGATTGGACTTCGATGAGCCCTCATCTCAGAATGCAAGTCCGCAACTTGAATAAGTTCGGATGGTGCTGCACGTCCAGTAACAATAATTTCCATCCCAGCAGGACGTTTCATAAGAGTACGAACAACTTCTTGAACATCAAGAAGGCCCAAATCCAAAACAGGATTCAACTCATCAAGAACAACAACTGAATAAAGAGCACTTGCTATTGCTCCTTTTGCGATATCCCAGCCTCTTTGAGCTTCCTGTGAATCAAATTTTGTTGCTTCTAAAGAAGTGAAAAAATCTGCTCTTCCAGTGCGAACTTGATCAATGAGATGCGGGAATCCCTGCTGCAAAGCCTCAATAGCCGCATCTTCGTCATACTCTCGACCAGGCCCCTTTAGGAACCTAAGCAAAAGCACCCTAGTCATGCGCTTTTCACATATACCTAATCCAATCGTTCGCAATACAACTCCTAGTGCAGCCTGACTTTTACCTTTCCCTTCGCCGTCGTATATGTGTAATTGGCCATGACTTCTTTCTTGACTATCAGCAGCAGTAACAATTCCTATACCTTTCCCACGTCTAGAACGCGATGAACTTTTAATAGCTGATGAGTTGTTGCTTTCCGTCTTTGATTCCATGGACGGGTCCATCTCTCCATTTATATGACGAGCTTAAACAAATTTGCGAAATATACCGATTACTTTTCAAAGAGGCTTTTCTAAAAATGCTTTTTCAACAATTTGAACCCCTATCAGAAATAGACCAAAAACAATTATCATTATTGCGAAATTATCTAAAAACCCTAGAGAAAGTTTGCGTCGCATATTCAGGTGGTGTTGATAGCACACTAGTCGCAACAATTGCTCAAGAACAACTTGGCTCAAATGCAATAGCAATTACTGGGGTCTCCCCAGCACTGGCTCCCAATCTTCTTATTGAAGCTAGAGAGCAAGCAAGTTGGATTGGAATTCAACACAAAGAATTACAGACACAAGAACTTCAAGACCCTTCCTATAGCAATAACCCTCAGAATCGTTGCTATGCCTGCAAGAAAGAGCTTCATTCTCATCTACAACAGATAGCAAGAGAGGCAAGCGGATACAAAGTAATTGACGGGGTAAATCATGATGATCTTAATGACCATAGACCTGGAATAGTTGCTGCAAAAGAAGCAGACGTTCTGTCCCCTCTGGCAGAGATGAAAATAGGTAAAACTTCAGTGCGCAAGATTTCGAAAGCATTGGGACTTCCTTGGTGGAACAAACCAGCTCAACCCTGCCTAGCTTCACGATTTCCTTATGGAGAACAAATAACTTTAGAAAAACTACAACAAGTTGCTAAAGCAGAGAACATACTTAGAGAAAACGGATTTAGAGAAGTAAGAGTTAGAAGCCAAGGTTTAAATGCAAGAATAGAATTGCCTTCAGATCAAATTAACAAGTTTTTTGAAAGGGTAGATCGCGAAAGGCTTATCAAAGATTTCTTATCGCTAGGGTTCACTACAGTAAGTATTGATCTTGAAGGTCTAGTCAGCGGAAAACTAAATAGACATATTAATAATTAATATAGATTAGTAACTAAGCATTTTATAGTTTCAAGAAAAATTCACAACCACTTTAATTCATATAAAGTGTATTAGAAAACTCTTTCTTATGCGAAAGAGAAGTTTCTCTTCGGAAACTTTTTAAAGAATAGTTTTCAGCTAAAAGTTCAGTAGAAATAGCTTCACATGCCCTCTCTGGCATTGTGTGATCTCCACAAGTAAAAACATCTACAGCTGCATATCCACTCTCTGGCCATGTATGAATAGAAATATGGGATTCAGCAAGGAGTGCAAGACCAGTTACCCCTTGAGGTTCAAAGTGATGTGTAATTAAATTGAGAAGAGTAGCTCCAGCATATTTAGCGGCAAAAGTAAGTGTGGTTCTTATAAACGCTTCATCATTAAGCTTGTTTTGATCGCAATCATAAAGCTCAAGGATACAGTGTTTACCAACCATCTCAGCCTCATCAGAGTTCCTGGGAGGCTTAACTCCTGGAGTTTCTGCATTACTCCATCCAGGATTGGGATGTAGATAAGAAAAAGTCTGCTCCATTAAGCAATCAAAATTGCCGTATACCCTAACTGACTTACCTCTCACTTCTCAAAGATTCCGCCTGAACTATTTGAGAATTCAATTGCCAATCTCCCTCAAAAGAATCTAAATGTGTTGCACTGACTAAACACTGATAATTTTCCCCAACCGCTTCTAAAAGCAACAATTGCCTGCTTGGATCTAATTCTGCAAGGACATCATCTAAAAGCAATAGTGGCGATTCTCCATACAATTCACCAACCAATTCCAATTCAGCTAATTTTAAGGACAATACAAGTGTTCTTTGTTGCCCTGCCGAACCAAATCGTCTGGCCTCCACGTCATTTAAAAGGAATTGGACCTCATCTCGATGAGGTCCAATACGGCATGTCCCCAATCTTTCTTCATCACTTCTTTGAGATAAAAGTTGATCTTGTATAGATAATCGCCAAGGCTCTTCAGCCTCGGCTCCGTCTAATCGACTTCCAGGTATATACAAAAGTTGCAATTTTTCTTTTCCTACACTCAGGCAATCCTGCCATTTTGCAGCTAAAGGGATAATGCGTTTTATGGCTCTACTTCTTCGCCGGTGAATACGAGTACTAACTAATGCCATTTGTATATCAAAAGCATCTAACAAAGCAGAATAATCATTCGAATTCTGTATTCTCAGAGTCTTCCAAATTTGACTTCTTTGCCTCAATAACTTGTTATATCTAGATATTAATTCAGAATAAACTGGTTCTAACTGTTGAACCAATCTATCTAACCAGTGTCTTCTCAGAGCAGGTTCACCTCTTACCAAATGAAGATCAAGTGCACTGAAACTTACACATCTCAAAGGACCAATGATATCCAGTTGTCTTGAAAGAACCTTGTCATTTTTTCGGGCCTGTCTTCCTCCTCTTCTTCGTAATTCAAGCTCTAAATTATCACCATCATTAGCATGTGCTCTTAACAATGCTTTTTGGGAATCCCAATTAATTAAATCTTGATCTTGATTTGTTCGATGAGATCTAAGACTTCCTAATAACTCTACTGCTTCTAAAAGGTTAGATTTGCCAACTCCATTTTGCCCAATAACTAATAAACGATTTTTGCTCACATCAAGCTTGAGCCTGCTGTAATTGCGGAATCTAAAAAGTTCAAGCTGATTAAGCCGAATCATTCGAACGCATCTAGTAGCTAAAGTGGCTCTATTGAGGTAAATAGCAAGTAAGCCTCATTTTGTGGCATATAGCCAACCTTGGGCATGTAGCTCAGCTGGATAGAGCATCAGATTCCGGTTCTGACGGTCGGGGGTTCGAGTCCCTCCATGCTCGTAAATGTAAAGCTACATTAATTTAACGAAGCCTAATTCCCATAGCCCTAATCCCATTAGGGTCAACTAAGAAGCCTTGCTCTTGCAAGGCTTCTAAAGCTATTAAAGGAGCTGAAATAGAGATGCTACATCCAGGCATTTCACGTCTTAAAATCTTTAAAGCATGATCAACAAGAATTGCAATTAAGTGATCTTGGTAATTACCAGGTAGTACAGCAAGATCCCATAGATTTGCATTTAGGCCATGATCACTTGTAGCACGAACAAATCCATATAATTTAGTGCTTTTTTCCTCAAAAATACTCAAGTGACAAACACTTCTTGCTAAAGCAAGACCTAATTTATCTACAGGATGTGTTTGAAGCTTACATTTAGAAAGTAATTTATTCAACTCAATTGCAGAAGGAGGATTATACCTATCCAATACAAATCCATACGGTAGGCGATGATATCCAGATTTTTGACTGAATGAAAACAAATTAGCCCGTATTACGCATTCCAGCTGCAATTCCATTAATTGTAAGTAAAGCACCTCTTAATAATTCACTACGGCTATAGGTTCTTACTACCTCCCCATCCACTCTTGATGCCTCACTTATTGGTGGCTGCCTATTTTGGTCTCTAAGTCTCTTCAATAAAGCTACTTGAAGGAAGCCAAGAGGCACAATGGTTCTATTTCGTAGATCCACTGATAATTGGAGAGAAGGGTCAGCACCAAGAAGTCTTTTCTTTCCAGTAATCTCAAGAATCAATCTTTTAGTAAGCAAATATTCCTTAGAAATTATTTGGAAAATACTATTAAAAGCTTTTCTATTCTTATCACTGCCCAGACTTATCATGTAATGATGAGCCAATTCTAAATCTACTTTTGAAAGAGTCATCTCAACTTTAGAAATAAGCATTCGGAAGAAAGGCCAGCTCTGATGAAGCCTACGCAATATCTCAATCTGCCCCTCATCTAATTCCAATTCAGCTGATAATGCGCTACCTACTCCAAACCAACTTGGCAAAAGAAATCTGCTTTGTGTCCACCCAAATACCCATGGAATAGCTCTCAAACTAGAGAGATCTTTTGCTCCAGCCTTGCGACGAGCAGGTCTACTAGAAATTTGTAAT
>CACIRS010000030.1 GCA_902589115.1 uncultured Prochlorococcus sp. | reverse complement strand
TTAATTTTCTAGGAGTTAACCAATTACGCAATTTTCTTCTTGGTTCAAGAAGAGCTTCTTTTAAGTTTTTATAATGCAACTCAGGATTAGTTATATATTCAATATTGCGATGATCAGGTTCTGTTACAAAGCCTGAAAGGTCTTTGGTCAATTCAGATGAAACTCCTACATTTTGGCCATTACTATCACCCGTAAAGAGCTCAACTTCAAAACCTTTAAGTAAAAAACTATTATTCATTATTCTCCAGGGGAAAGACAAGCTAAAGCAGTCAACATACCTTTTGCTTTATTTAGTGTTTCTTGATACTCCTTGGAAGGGATTGAATCGGCAACTACACCTGCTCCTGCTTGAACTTCTACTCGGAATCCACCTTTTGGATGAGGTTTAACTAACATCGTTCGAATAGTAATAGCTGTATTTAATGCCCCAGTAAGGTCAACAGAGCCATAAATACCAGAATAAGCTCCTCTAGATTCATTTTCTAACTTATTAATTAATTGCATAGCTCTAATTTTTGGTGCTCCACTCACTGTCCCGGCGGGGAATGAAGCCATCAACAAATCCCATACATCTTTATTTTTAGATAACAATCCTTCAACCTCACTAACTATATGCATTACATGTGAATACCTCTCAATAATCATCAGTTCGTTGACTTGAACACTACCAGGCCTACAAACACGTCCAAGATCATTTCTGCCAAGATCCACAAGCATTACATGTTCAGCTCTTTCCTTAGGATCACTAAGTAAGTCTGCTTCAAATTTCTGATCCTCATTATCATTATTTCCCCTAGGCCTTGTCCCTGCTATTGGTCTTAAACTTGCTCTTATACCTTCGGAACAAGGCTCAGCCTTAACCATGACTTCAGGACTAGATCCAATTAGCTGCCAATCACCAAAGTCAAAAAAAGACATATAAGGCGATGGATTTACCATCCTTAAACTTCTATACAAGTCAAAAGGTTGTTGAGTTACTCGTGTTTCTATTTTTTGGCTTAAAACGATCTGAAAAATATCTCCTGCAGCAATATGTTCCTTCGCAGAAAGAA
This sequence comes from uncultured Prochlorococcus sp., assembly GCA_902589115.1. Classification (GTDB taxonomy): domain Bacteria; phylum Cyanobacteriota; class Cyanobacteriia; order PCC-6307; family Cyanobiaceae; genus CACIRS01. The sequence continues at coordinate 10,390 of CACIRS010000030.1, read as the reverse complement.
CTGCTTTTTGAAAATCAGCTTTCAGAAAGTTCCTTTTGGTTCTAGGAGGATTTGTTACATCTTCTTCCCATTTTAAAGGTTTTACAGCTTCTAAAGGTAAAGCCATAAGTTGCTCAAGTTTTTGAATCTGATTGCATGCTGATTCAAATGCTTTATCAGGAGAAGATTCGCGAGTTAAATCTCCATAGCTAACAGCAGTAATTAATCTTTTAACTTGATCAAATACAAGAATGCTATCCATTAGCATCCAAACACCGTCAGGCAAATCACCTTCTAAATGGTTATGAACAGGAACAGTAGGTTCAATCCATTTAATTAATTCATAGCCCCACATTCCATAAAGCTGGCCGAGAGGGGGAATATTTGGAATTGGACAAGATTTATAAGGAGCGAGCCAGCTTCTTAAACCATCAATTGGATTTCCTACAAAAAAATCACTTTTACCATTTCGCCATTGCCTAGTAATTCGATCCCCTTTAGCAGTAGCAATCCATAGTGGATCTGAAGCAACAACACTCCATCTACCCAAGGTTTCTCCTCCTTCAACAGATTCAAGCAAAACCCCAGGACACTTATCTTGACTAACCTTTAACCAAGTAGTTAAAGGAGTTTCAAGATCTGCCGCCCAGCTATTTGCCAATGGTATGAAATTTGCACCACTGGCAGCTGAATCTAAAAACGAGGCACGTTTAGAGCTGTGCATGAGTAGATCATCGCAGCCCAAGCCGTCAGGTTAATGGTTTAGGTCTGAATAAAATTGGTTTTAAGAGTCGTAGGTATTCCTACCACTGAATTTAATACTAGCTGGATTGGGGTTTTCACCGATCCTGCGAGGATTGTGATTAACCATTGGTCTTCCCTCGTTAACCTTTTCTGGGAAAACTCCATCTTTAGGATGAAGAAACTCAGTATCTCCACCTGGATAGATTCGGTAAATCTTGTAATCCTCAATTCTGGGTTTAAAGCTCCTAAGTTGTGTTCCTAGAGCTAGGCACTGCTCTTTACGAGCAAAGTACATTAGGTTTTCACCCTCATTCATTACTGCAGCACCACCAGTAGGCAGCTCAAAAGCCTGAGCCTTGGTACTACTCCAAGTAATTGCGTACTTTTCTTCAGTTTCAGCTGAATTTAAAAGTCCGCCGGTACTACCGATGTTTTGTGGGTAATTACCTTTCAGAGCCTGTTCTGTCATGGGTAGCCTCGAAAATCGGCATTCCTGTACACATTGAAAGTAGCACTAGGTTTTGTGCCATATGACACTAATGCGCAACAAGTTCACACCCGTCAACAAAAATCTACTAAAAATTCAATTTTTACCCCCTGCAATTGGGAAAAAAACCGTTAATGCACTATCTCTACGATTAGCCAAAGTGCCTCCCAGACTGGCCAAAAGGCGCTGTGTCGCGGCTTGACTGATCTGAAGACTACCTGTGTTTGGATTCCAACTCAGAACAGCGCCAAGATCAGACATCGAAGAAGCACCTTTGTTTAAAGAAAGTTGAGAATTGGACGATTCGCAAAAAATTTGAAGTTTCAATCGATGGCCTGCTGGACGTAGCTCAAGCGCAAGAGTGCCTCCAGGAGGAAGCCCTCTACTTGTTTTGTCAATTAAACCTCCAAGCATCAATTCAAGTCTTTCTGGATTACTTAATACTTCTGGTAAATCAGGTGCAATATCAAGATTCAAAGTAACTCCTCTACGCTCAAGTAATTGTATCCAGGCTGGATACAACATTTCCAGCATATTTCCAAGATTAATGCTAGCCAATCCTGATTCATTTGGTTGCTTTCTTTCTAATTCTGCAGCATTAAAAATTAAACCAAATCTATCAATTTGTTCAGTACATTCAGCATCAATCTCTTTAAGACGATTAATTACTGTATCAGCTAAATCTTTTCTTTTTAAAATAGATCGAATTAACGTTCTTATTGTTGCCAATGGAGTACGAACTTCATGAGTAAGTGCCTCTAGAAGTGTAATTTCACAATCATTTTCAACAGCTTTCTTCTCAAGCACTTTTTCCTCTCGGAAAGTATGAAAAGCCAAACTAGGAGCCATTGCAGCAAGTCGATGAGACAAAAGCGGCCAAAAAGTTTTTTCCAAATGATTATTACTTTTCAATTCCCCTAACTCACTCAATTCTTTTCGAACTTCATAAGCTTGAATTGGATCCTCATTATTTAAACGAATGTCTAACATCTTTAGTAGTTCTTGAAAAAAAATCTGATCGCTTCGAATAAGTAAATGCCGCTTATCTGAATTACCCTGCAATGCAAGAGCTACTTGTACTTCAGGAGTGATGACTATTAATAAGGGGTCAAGGCCATCATTCTCTAATAAAGGCAAGCGCTTATATAAATCCACTTCAAAGAGATTTATATCTTGATTTGATCTAATGCGACTTGGAGGTAATAATTCGGCTGTTGGCAATTTCAAAGTTTCCAATTGCTCAGGAGACCAAACCCAGCCTGTGAGACAACTTAATAATTTCCTTTCATAAAGTGCCGGCAATGGTGAAGCAAACCACAAACCTTTACTTAAATCAATTGAGGACAAAATATCTTCTTGCAAAGTTTCTAAAGCCGCCCACCACAGTCTTCTGGCAATAGATTCATCCACTGTTCCTACTGGCACTCCTTCGGCCATACGCTTTTGAATATCCCGTATATAAATTGATGAAGCAGTCACAAGTAATTAGTAATAGTTTGAACTCGTCTCGCCACAGAAATACATAGTCCTAATGATATAAAACTAACTATTAAAGCCGAACGTCCATAACTCATAAAAGGAAGAGGTATTCCAGTAACAGGTCCAAGTCCAATCGTCATGCATATATTGACAACCACCTGAAACGTAAACATAGTTCCAATACCAATTACAACTAAAGACTCAAAATCAGTTCGTGCCTGTCTTGCAACTTTTAAAAGCTTAATCATTAACAACAAAAAACCAACCAAAACAATTATTGATCCAATAAAGCCCATTTCTTCTCCTAAAGCACTAAAAATGAAATCTGTATGTTGTTCAGGAATAAAGCGCAATTTTGTTAATTGACCTTGCAACAGTCCAGTACCAAACAAACCTCCAGAACCGATACCAACAGTACTTTGTAATAAGTGATAGCCACCACCTAAAGGATCCTTACCTGGATCTATAAAAAGCACTAATCGATCTCGCTGATAATCTTTTAATCCATGCAGCCACAACCAAGGAGTTGCCCAGGCAATTAAACCTTGAAGAGTCATTGTGAGCGTAGTTACCGTGAATTTTCTAGGCAAAGATCGATAGGCCAAAAAGCCCATTAAAGGAATCCAAAGGCTCAAACCTAATGGGAATAAGCCTGCCAAAAGGGCAGAAAAGCCAAGAGATAAAACAAGGAAGATCCATTCCAAAGGCATTCCAGACCAATAGAGCATAATCATCAAAACAGCTCCAAAAACAAGTGATGTGCCTAAATCAGGCTGAATGAAAACTAAAAACCAAGGGAGCAAAATTACTGATAAAGGCTTAATAAGGTTGATAGGGCGATCAATCTGATGCCGGTCAAGAACAGCTGCAAGAAAGAGTATTGCTGTTAATTTTGCAAATTCTGAAGGTTGAATATTTACCCCAGCAATGCTTAACCACCGCTGAGCCCCTAAAGCAGATGTCCCTATGAAACGAACAGCTAAAAGGCTTAAAACAGTTAGACCATAAAGAGGGACTAAACAAGATTTGATTTTTTCTATAGGAATTTGTGAAATCAGAAAAGCAAAAAAAATACCTATTAAGGCAGTAACCCAATGTTGATACCAATCGGCATAATTTGCTTGGCGTTGAGTACTAGCGATTAATAATCCAGATAAAAGAACAAGTATGCAAGGAACAGTCCAAAGAATAAAATTACTATTAAACAATCCTTTTCGGAAGGTAAGAAGCTTTCTAGAAAACCTTTCCTTATTTTTATTTCTAATTATTGGCATGCTATCTTTTAACAGTTATCATCAACAATTCCAAGAATATCTTCAGCTAACTTATTAAAAACTTTAGCACTTAATGAAGCAGAAAAGCTATTTACTATTGGTAAAGATTCTGTATCAATTTCTTTGGTATTTAATTCCATAGGTATTTGAGCAAGCAGAGGAACTGAATTCTCTTTGGACAACTGTTCTCCACCACCACTACCAAATAATTCATAACTAAAGTCTGGCCTATCAGGCGGAATAAAAACACTCATATTCTCTACCACCCCAATAACTCGTACATTCATTTGCCTGAACATAGCCAAGCCACGTCTGGCATCTTGCAGAGATACTTTTTGCGGAGTAGTAACAATTATTACCCCAGCCATTGGAACTGCTTGGGCCAAAGAAAGCTGAGCATCTCCCGTCCCCGGAGGCAGGTCAACAATCAAAACATCTTTATCACCCCATGCAACTTGATATAGGAATTGCCTAATAATCCCATTCAACATAGGGCCGCGCCATATAACTGGTTGATGTTCTTCAATCAATAAGCCCATAGAAACCATCCCAATACCACAAGTCTCGATAGGGATAATTTGCTGATCACTACCACTATTGATAACTTCAGGAGTCCTATCACTTACTCCAAGCATAATTGGAATATTAGGTCCATAAATATCAGCATCAAGCAATCCCACTTTTAGGCCTTGCTGAGCCAAAGCACAAGCAATGTTCACTGCAACAGTACTCTTTCCAACACCTCCTTTCCCGCTACTTACAGCAATTACTTTGCGCACGCCAGGTATTGATTGCAAAGGTGCCACTTGTCCATGACCGGCTTGACCAATTTCTGCCTCACTTGAAGGATTACCAACCTCAATCTGTACCTCTTCGACTCCTTGTAAATTTTTCAATGAATCTCTTATTTCTTTAGCCAATCGATCTCTTTGACTACTTGCAAAACTTGGCAAGTTTAGTCTTAGGACAATTCTAGATTGATTGACTCTTATTTTATCTACCCATCCAAGCTCTATAACTGAGGTATCACTCCCCGAGTCTTTTATTTGATCTAGCACTTCTCTTGCAGCCTGCTCGCTAATCATTGTATTTATTCAGATTAAGTTTGATACTAATACTGAGATCTTGTGCACTACTGTCGAATATACATAAACAAATTTTCTCTTAAATTTTTAATCACAGTCAACTTCTCAAATTTCCTTATATTATGAGCCCTTTTCTTAGTCGGTTAAATGGTTTAAAAGCATGGAGAAACAAAAGCAAAGCAAAGTCTTATAAAAGCAGCTTATCGATGCCACCTAAGGACTCAAGGGAAAGAGCGAGATCAATGGTATTAGATCTTCAAGATGAAATTTGCAGAGGACTAGAAAAAATTGATCAGGAAAGCAAATTTGTTGAGGAGTCTTGGGACCGTCCCGAAGGAGGAGGAGGCAAGTCCCGAGTTATGAGCAATGGCCGAATTTTTGAACAAGCAGGCGTGAATTTTTCTGAAGTCCATGGCAAAGAATTACCCCCTTCAATACTTAATCAAAGGCCAGAAGCAAAAGGACATTCTTGGTTTGCCACTGGCACATCAATGGTGCTTCATCCCCACAATCCTTATATACCTACTGTTCATTTAAATTATCGATATTTTGAAGCTGGCCCAGTCTGGTGGTTTGGCGGAGGCGCAGATTTAACGCCCTTTTATCCATATTTAGAAGATGCCAAACATTTCCATCGAATACATAAGCAAGCATGTGACAATATTAATCCTCAGTTTCACAAGGTTTTAAAACCTTGGTGTGATGAGTACTTTTTTTTAAAGCATCGGCAGGAGACAAGAGGGATTGGAGGAATATTTTATGATTATCAGGATGGTTCTGGAAGCATATATAAAGGGCAAAATCTTGAGGGAGAAGCTGCAAGAGTATCAAAATCAATTGGTCCTCAATCATGCAATTGGGAAGAACTATTTAATCTCGGTAAATCATGTGGAAAGGCATTTTTACCAGCTTATATCCCAATAATTGAAAAAAGAAAAAATGAAAAATATGATAATCGTGAAAGACAGTTTCAGCTATATAGACGAGGTAGATATGTTGAATTTAATCTTGTTTGGGATAGAGGAACAATTTTTGGATTACAAACTAATGGACGCACAGAATCTATACTCATGTCTTTACCACCTCTAGCAAGATGGGAATATGGGTACTCATCTCCTGCTGATTCAAGAGAATTCTTATTAACCGAGTTATTTACCAAACCTCAGAATTGGCTTGAAGATAAAAATCTCGATGAAACATGTAAGCAATATGGTGCCTATGATTAAAGTTATTTCTAACTTCTTAGGCCAGCGATTAAAGCATTAACAATTTTATTAGCTATTTTATTTATAGTTACATTTCTAGTACTTGGATTACGAAGGTCCCTTTCAAGATAACCCTCTAATTTAGCTATTTCTAATACCCTAATCTCTCTTCTAGGGGCTCCAAGCCCCCCTCTAAAAAACATAGGGTATTTACCAAAGACTTCCGCAAGACTTTCATCTACTAAATTTAAGTTGCGTGATATAGGAGGAATTAAACCTGATCCAAAGCCATATTCTCCATAAGAATCAAAATGAATTTCTATTGGATATCCTCCTCGCCTAGCATGTTTTGCTCCTATTGACCAATTTGTTCTTGGATCATTTCCATCAATTATATTTCTTACTTCAGGATCATAAGAACTTATATTCAATCCTTTACTCCTGCCAATTTTAACAACTGCTTCTGTAACCATTAAATTCCAAAAAAGCTCGTCGCTCATTGAGCTGTCCATAGGTTTTGCTCCTTTTAAATCAACTGATTCACCTGCAGTTCCAGCCCCTGCAGCACCTTGTGAATCCGCATGACCAGCCATTATTAATATTGGTATTTCAAAAGGGGCCTTTTGATAACCAACCCATCTACTTTTAAGAGTTGCTTTTGGACCTGTAAAAGGGTCTAAGTGATTAGTAGATGTAAATACTTTATTGTTGGAAGAAAAAACAAATAATGCTGACAACCCTGAATAAATAAATAATCGACAACAAGCACTTTTGAACCAAATTGTTTTTAAGCCCATAAATCAAATAGGAGAAGAAAGCAACGCTCCATCACTAGCCAAATCAAGGGTCTTCGCAAGTTCTAGTTCCATTGCTATTAGTTCATCACGATGTGCCCTGATTTTCAATACACTACCAACAATTGCCTCGTCACTAATTAAACGCAATTCTAGAATTTCAATTCGCGATGATCGTTTGCGATATAAGAAGCCTGCAGTGGGAGCCGTAATCAAAGCAAGCAATAAAGGCCACCATCCAAGATTCGGATAAAGCTCAATTAATACAAGACCTAATGAACCACCTCCAAGGCCTCCTAAAAGAGATAAAAAAATTGTTAGAAAATCACTGGCTGCAACATTGCCATTAAATCGAAGCAATTTTCTATCTATATCACCACCATCTCTTCTCCATCCCCTTTCCTCCAACCAAGAACTTATGCCATTAAGAACTTGTAAAGGAGGAAGTGATGAATGAACTTCTACATCCGTAGTTCGATCTTTGCTGGCTGCTCTGAGGAAAAAAAACAACCCAATTGCAAGCAAAATAGTTAGCAAAAGCGTCGAAGACAAAAATGAAGGCATCTTAAAAAACAGATCAGGCTTTTAGGATTGAGGTCTTAAACTTTAAAAGCAAAGCTACTCAAAGAATATCCAAATAAACCAAACTTGTTTACCTAGGCCAAAACTCAAATCTTAAAAAGTAACCTTATGAACCATTTTCAGCAAAAAAAACCAGCAAGTTTTCAAGTATTTGATGGAGACCTTGATGAAAAATATTCAAAGCTCTTTGGGCAAACTCAAAAGCTTGCAGTGGATACGGAAGCCATGGGACTTATTCATGGAAGAGACAGAATATGTCTGGTTCAGATTTGTGACTCTGAAGATAATGTTGCATGCATAAGAATTGGACTAGGCCAAAGCTCTGCTCCTAATCTTAAAATTTTGATGGAGAATTCAAAAATAGAAAAGATTTTTCATTTTGCTCGCTTTGATATTTCTGCATTAGAAAGCGGCCTTGGAATCAAAGTCAATCAAATTTTCTGCACAAAAATAGCTAGTAAAATTGCAAGGACATATACACAACGTCATGGCTTAAAAGATTTAATAATGGAATTAGTTGGAATAGAATTAGATAAACAATCGCAATGTAGTGACTGGGGAAAAGTAGACGAGTTAAGTCAAGAACAACTTTCTTATGCAGCAAATGACGTTAGATATTTAATTGAAGCGAGAGACAAACTTGAATACATGCTTAAGAGAGAAGGAAGATTCGAGCTCTCACAAAGATGCTTCAAGTGTATACCCATTATAAGTGAACTAGATAGATTAAGATTCAACCAAATTTTTGAACATTAATCAAAACAATCATGATCTCAAGAAAACTAATCCTCAACCATAAAATTTTCTTCATGAGCAAGAGCCGCTAAAAGCTCATCAAATTGAGCTGCTGATGCAATGCCATCATTTTTCTCTCGAGCAATAGCTTTTTGCAATAAACTTTCAGCAATAGCTTTGCGCCCTAAAAGATCACGAATTCCCTGCTTTGCTGCAGCAAGATCAACCTGTCTACGTGCTGATGCAATACTGATGCTTAAGCAAGAAGCTAATTGAGCACATATTTTTAAATAATCATGATCTTCAAGAGCCATAACAAAAAATTAGGAGAGTTAAAATTGAAGTTTAAAGAGATTAATTCATTAATCTATCGAATAACCAAACAAGTTTTTCAGAACCATATGCGCTAATAACAAACTGCCGCCTTTTGGACCCATTCTTCGAGTTCCTATTCTCCCTATTGCATTTCGAAAAGATTTCTCTCCCAATAAAAACTCTAATCTTTTTGCACATTCAATATGAGTTTTACATGCCATCACAGCTCCACCCAAAAGACGACTTTGGCGAATCGCGAAGGATCTCTTGAACTGTGGTCCATTCCCAGGCAATGAAATTGCTGGTATCCCAAGACCAACTAATTGCTCTGTAGCAGTCCCAGCATTAGCCAAACCGACCTCAGCCCAAGATACCCATCGAAAAAATTGTCCAGGACCCACCACAACTTTCCTGGAGCCTTTAACCCAGCAGGTTTGAGAATTAATCAATTCATCGGTAATAAAAGCCTTTTTATAGCCCAATTCTTGCAAAATCTCCTCTATTTCATGGACGAATGGTTCTGAACCTAATGGTGCCATCAAAAGTAAAGGATCACTAATCTCAACTAATTCACTAGCTTGCATTAAATGGTAAAAATTCTTCTTCGCTTCAGGGTTGCGACTACCACAAAGCAGCAAAACGCGACGAAAAGACTTAATAGAATTAGGAAGAGGTGTGCTTTCTATCCCGTCCATCATGGGATTACCAGGTGCTTTAGCTAAAACTCCATGCTTTCGCAAACCTCTGGCAGTCAAAGGGTCTCGAACTGCAACCATTTGGCACCTCAAGGAACTCATTAGAGCGAATTCCCATGGATCCCATTCACTTCCTTTCAAGGCGTGAAACAAGTCACTCAAAGAAAAGCCAGGTCCACTCATCCATGTGTAATCACTTTTTGGAGTGCCAATAAATCCATATTTTGCTCCACTTAACCAAGCCAAAAATAATGGGAAGGAATCTCCTACTGCCAAAATCACCCTTCCATGATTCACTGCACTCCTAACTGTGCGCCATTGCACCCAAGTAACTTGTATTAATCCTGCGAGAAGATCACCAAAGAATCCAGGAATACTTTGATTACTAAAACCACCACTCGGCAGGAGTATTGAAGGGCCCCGCCTTCTGATCCACCCTTCTGCAATCCCCTTATTAAAAGCTTTACCCTCCCCAACCAGCGGCAGTACCTCGAGTGCCAAGGAAGGCTTTAACTGATGGAGTACTTCAAGAACTCGAAGAGATATCACATCCTCTCCATGCCCATTCGAAAGTATCAACAAAGCATGAGTGCAAGGACTGATACTATCCGCTAATGAAGAGCTTAAAACCTCTTTAACGGCGGCATGGCCAAGTGGTAAGGCAGAGGATTGCAAATCCTTTATCCCCAGTTCGAATCTGGGTGCCGCCTTGTTGGGCAAACAGAATAATCCAAAAAAGGAACCAAGTATTCGATCTCTCTGACTCATCCAAAATGCCAGATAAAAAGTCAATTAATAGTAGATGAATAACTATTTTTCATTTGTATTGGCGCTTTCCCAACCGTTAATTTCCAAAGACATAGATTTGCCAATAAACAAAAAAATGTTGATTTGATCAACTCCCAAATGAAAAGGGAGGGGTATTTTGATCCCTCCCTTTGAGTCAAGCACTGATTTTTTATACCTATCGTGCTCTGACTCCTAATCAAATTATATGGGCTCAATACCAAAATCCA
>CACIRS010000029.1 GCA_902589115.1 uncultured Prochlorococcus sp. | reverse complement strand
ACGTTTGACAGTACGTTTGATACCCGTCTTAGTGGAGACTTTAAATATAACTTTGGCAGAAATAATGGCGGCCGCGGAAATCAGAAATCATCTGTGATTGAGACACTATCAGCATCACCAATTAATCGTGATGTCAGAGTGCATGATGGTTACTGCTTCTCCAGAGATTCCCTCTGTTTTTGAACCAATTAAGAAGGGACCGAGACTTTAATAAGTCAGGACACGTCCTTTATTTAAAGAAGTGCTTATAGGGCCTTTTAAAGAATTGACCTGATTTGCTGAATACTGTTTAAAATGATTCAAAAAGTTCTCTATGAATTTAACTAAATCAGTATTTCGGGTAACAGCTATCGCAATACTGCCAGCAATAATTATTTATGTTCTCATCCTTTATTTTTCTGTCAAAGATGGAATTGATCCGATTTTGGTATTACGTGACCCTATTCAAGCTTGTGATTACCCTACAATCGTAGGTATGATTTCGAATATAGGAGTATTGATGTGGTCTTCGGCAACTGCAATTTGCTTATTTTCATCAACTTCGGATTTGGTAAGTAATATTAAATGTAGACAAATGCTTTTATTTGGAGGACTTCTTACAGCAGTTCTCACTTTAGATGATCTATTTCTTCTACATGATAGACATGTTGGGCAGAATTTCATATATGTTACATATGCAGTCCTCACAACTTTTATACTAATAAAGTTTTACAAGATTATTCTTAAATTGGACGGTATAGCATTTCTTTTCTCTGCAATATTTTTAGGACTTTCTATTCTAAGTGATAAATTTCAAGACTCCTTATTTTTAAGTTATTCAACAATGCAATTATATGAAGAAGGCTTTAAGTTTATAGGTATTGCTTGCTGGCTTTTCTTTTGGTGGAGAGCTTCTTGTCTTTCTATTGATGGAACTTCTGATAAGCAATTAGGCAGCCTTACGAAATAGGGATTACGCTGGAAAGATATTCTTATTCCTTGGAGTTGAGTCCCCAAGCAATACATAGGTTCTTAGCAATGAGATAAATATTCCAATATATAAGAGAAGTTCAGCCCATTCTTGGTCTCGATTTATAATCATATTAGATATTGATGGATTCGCTACAAAGAAAGCAATAAAAAGGTTGCCAGCAAATAAAGGCCAAGAATATGTAGGAGGTAAAAAGATTCCTAATGAAAAATTATTTTTAGATGTCCAATTTCGTTGTGCTTTAGATATAAAATAAGGAACTAAGCAAATTAAGATAAAAATCAATAAGCTAATAAGCAGAAAAGATTTGTCAAGAATATTCTGAAAGAATACAAGATTATGCAAAGTGGTTTCTCTTTGTGCATTCATATTTACAAATAAGCTTGGTGATTGCCAGCTAAATATCACCTGTCCCCAAGCCAGCTCTTCAAGGATGATAAACAATAGAAGGCCAGATATAAAAATATAAGCCAAATTAATTCTTGACGATAAGTCCTTAATCTTAAGATCATTTGCTATTAATCCCGCTAATCTAGTAGACAATAAAAGAACTAAAACCTGAGTCCATTCGACAAGTCCTCCCTCGCCAAAGAAATATCCCTTATAAGTATCAACACCTTCTGAGGTTAATCTGATGTATGAAATAATAATTATAGAACAAATCAATATAGATATTAGGGCAAGTGCTCGTTTCCTGCTAAAAGAATTAGATTTAACTGAGAATAAATTATTAAATTTATTTGAGTGTTTCAGGAGATAACCTGTTATTAATAAATAAATTCCAATTAGGAATAATTTCCACTCCTCAGATATGGAGTTAGTATCGCCATAGAAGAATTTTCCTGTGGAAATAAGTAACAGGCAAATGCCAAATAGTTGAGCCAGAAGACAGCCTGTACGACAAATATTAGAACCACGACGAAAAATAAATTCCTGCTGTACTATAGATCCTGAATTCGGTGATCTCTTCGATGATGGCATTCACAAAGATTCTCAATACCCAGCATTATATTTCATCTCAAGTATTCTAAGGTTTTATTTTAAAAGATATTTAAATCAAAATCCTTGAAAAGTTTGGTTCTTGATAATAAGCAAGCCTCTTTTTTTGTTGTTGAGAGGTGATTAATTAGCAGTAAAACCTCTCTAGAAAAAGCAAGAGACTCCCTTAAATTGTTTAAATCCTTTTCAACTTTTTGATTATAAATAGGGTCTAATTCTGTTAACGGATTGAGGCTTAATAGCCTTTATTGACTGTATCGATTTAAGCTGGAGTACCAAAAGTAATGGCTTGTAGTTGAGCTTGTGCAAGGTTCCCACCGATAAAAACTGCTTCTAAGGTTCCAGCGGCGTAAATACCGACACCGCTCCATGTCTCACCAAAAGGAGTTGTATGTGTAGCGGAGCCAAAGGTTAATTGAGCTGTACTTGCACCCTGGATATAGATTTGATCATTAGCATCCAGTTTGCCAATGAAGGGAAATTTTTCCTAAGCTCTTGCTATAAAAAGGAATATGTGGGCCATTAGAAGGAATTAGTGGCATGGTCTAAAACAGTATTCCAGCTGAGATTCCAATCTTTCGCTAAGGTTGATATGTTCCTATTTAATATATACCTTTCATATGTCATCTCTTAAGTCTGGTCTAAATGCTTGCCTTAGCCCTCTAAATTGTGTATTAGTTCAGAAAGAATTTAAAGATGCCGATAAAACTTTTAATCAACTAAAAAAAATTGCTGAGAAGCTTTCGAGAACCACAGTTTTAGAAAATACCAATAACTATTGGAAAGGTGTTTGCCGAAGTTTGATTTTTAGATTTCCAGATGACCTTGAGATATTGAAGATAAATAAAAGTATTATCCAAATCAAATCTGCTTCTAGATTTGGTGCGAGTGATCTAGGTGTTAATCAAAGAAGAATTAACTATTTATTGATGGAATTAGAAAAGATAAAATGTTAGATAAATTCCCGCTTGTATTTTTGTCGACGTTTTGATCTCCTATATAAGATTTAAATGCTTTCTCCTTGAGAACACCTTGGATCTTGGCTAAAAATATATGGCCATAAAGAAAACATCTAATTGATGACTTTGTCGAAATTTAAGATATCAAATAGAATGTGTGGGAACATAAAAGATTGCGTTATAATCACTCATATAACCGAGGCAAATCTCTGGATCAATTTGCTGTACACTTATTTTTTCTCTTTCAATCCCTAGCTCTGTGAATAAAGACCAATAGTCGTGGATGAATCTTCCATCTGAAGTATTCCAGGAGTCAATATTCATCATATGAAATCTCTTTTCAATTCTCGAGAAAGAATGAAGTTCATAAACTACTACAAATTTCTTAGATATTCTTATCATATTTTTAATAATTTCTGGTATATCTGATGGCGCTATGTGCTGCAAAACAGCACTGGTATATACAACATCAACAGATTTTTCAGGTATTGAGTTAAGCTTTTGAAGAGGAGAAATGCGCATATCAACATTAATATTAAGTTCGTCAAATCTTTTCTTTCCATATTCAATTAAGGATTCATTGATATCTATCCCTTTGAGAATTATGTCATTCTTTTTCTTATGTATTGCAAGAAGATTTGTACCTACATTGCATCCACACTCTAAAACACTTTTTATTTCACCTAGCGAAATTATCAGACTTGCAAGTTTTTCTCTTCTTGGATTTTGAGCAATATATTCATTAAAGTATTTAGAATCTGTAGGATAAACCCTTTCTTGCCAAAATGGCTGAGGGTTGATCAATGTTGCGTCAGAAATTTGAAAAAGCTTTTCTTCATTTGTAAGTTCTTCGGGAATTCCTTGCTGGTCAGGCTTCTTTTTGTCTTCCAACAAATTCCTCTTATGAGGAATAAGTGTTATTGCTTTTCTAAAGAAATCTATAGCTTCTTTATTCTTCCCTTGCCATTTCAACACAGTAGCAAGGTTCCAATATAGATTTCCGTCATTGGGCTTTAGATCTATTGCCTTACGATAAAGTTCAATTGCTTCATGTATCCCACCATCGACCAAGCATATACCTCCTAAATTAAAATATGCCTCCGCAAAATCTGGCTTTAACTCGATGGCCTTTTTGAAACAGAGAATTGCTTCTTCCGATTTTTTCCCAGGTAATAAAACTCCTAAATTAAAATAAGCCTCCGCAAAATCTGGTTTTACCTCGATGGCCTTTCTGAAGCATAGAATTGCTTCTTCAGTTGCTTCTTCTGATTTATTTTCAGGTAACAAAAGTCCTAAATTAAAATATGCCTTTGCAAAATCTGGCTTTAATTCTATGCCATTTCTGAAACAAAGAATTGCTTCTTCTGATTTACTTTCAGGAAACAAAAGTCCTAAATTAAAATATGCCTGTGCAAAATCTGGTTTTAATTGGATGGCCTTTCTGAAGCAAAGATTTGCTTCTTCTGATTTATTTTCAGGTAACAAAAGCCCTAAATTAAAATATGCCTCTGCAAAATCGGGTTTTAATTTTATGACATTTCTATAACAGATAATTGCTTCTTCAGATTTTGTTTTAGTTAACAAATTTCCTAAATAAAAATATGCCTCTGCAAAATCGGGTTTTAATTTTATGACATTTCTATAACAGATAATTGCTTCTTCAGATTTTGTTTTAGTTAACAAATTTCCTAAATAAAAATATGCCTCTGCAAAATCGGGTTTTAATTTTATGACATTTCTATAACAGATAATTGCTTCTTCAGATTTTGTTTTAGTTAACAAATTTCCTAAATTAAAATATGCCTCTGCAAAATCGGGTTTTAATTTTATGACATTTCTATAACAGATAATTGCTTCTTCAGATTTGTTTTTGGTTAACAACAATCCTAAATGAAAATATACCTCTGTGAAGTCTGGTTTTAATTCGATGGCTCTTCTGAAGCAGAGAATTGCTTCTTCTGGGTTGGTTTTAGTAAATAAAACTCCTAAGTTAAAATGTGCTTCTTCAAAATCAGGCCTAAATTTAATCGCATTTTGATAACTACTAATAGCTTCAAGGAATCTCTCAGCATCTTTATATGCATTGCCAAGGTTGTAATGGGCATCTGGATTATCAGGATTTACATCTATAGCTTGCCTTAATAGAGAAATTGCTTCTTCATACTTTTTCTTTTGCCTTTGAATACAGCCGCAGAAATTAAGTGAATAAAAGTTTGTTGCATCAAACGAAAGTATTGAACGATAAATCTCTTCTGCTTTATCCAAATCACCTTGATTATGCAATTTGACGGCTGTTTGCAATCTCTGCATTAACTCTTCTGGTTCCACCTAACATCAAAACTCTTCTACATAAACTAGGTCATTTAAATCGCCTTAGGGGGCGAGCGGACGTTTCTTAATTAATTTCAGGCAATCTGACTTCATTAATCGAAGTCCCACTCAGAAAGTCCCCTTTGCTCAAAGCCCTAAGCCTAGTTGTTGATATTTTGAGTTTTACCAGCTTGAATATGCACAATGAGTAAAAGCATTAAATCGAAGTCATGGCATAGATTTTCAGTGCATTATTTTTAAGATGCTATATAGCTAGAGCTTTATCGTGATTCATCCCAAACCCCTTCTATAACTAGATCTCTTAATCAAATTGAAAAAAATGCTGTTGTCAGTAGAGCCAGAAAAGATGGCTAATGACACAGAAATTCTAAGACAGTTATGTAATGCTCTTTGGAATGCAATTTCTTTCAATGGCGCAATTTGATAGTTCAACTCCTTTCATCCTCATCGCTCGTATTCAAGTTAAGCCTGGCAAAGTATCGGAATACTTAGAACTTGCGGCTAAGACTGATAAAGCAGTTGAAGCTTCTGAGCCAGGGATGTTGCATCACACCTTTGACCAGGATCCAGAAAACCCACTTTGCTTCACATGGTCAGAGGTTTACCAAAATGATGATGCCTTCCTTGCACATCTGGCTAATCCACCAGTTGGAGAATATTTAGAAGGCCATGCAAAGTTAGGTGATGGATTCACAGTTGAGGTTTATGGAACAGTTGGAGAAAAATGCAAAGCAGCTATGAATACGACTGGCCTCCCAATGAAATTTTTTGAAAGTAAGTGTGGATATAGCAGGGTAAAAAATTAAAGTCTTATTTTTGAGACTCCATTATTGCTAATCAGTAAGCTCGTAATCTTCTTAGAGTCATTCCTTGGAAATTCAAGTGAGAAGTTTGAGGTCACATAACGCTATAGAACAATCTCTCTAATCTCTATAACCCTGCTTTAATTATCTTTCTCAATAAATTCTTGGCGTCTATCATCCCTGAGAGTACTTATTGTTCTTAATGATTATGTGTGGGAAATATGAGCTAACGACGAAATTTGAACAACTCCCATTGCTTTTAAAGAAGGATCTTCCAAAAGGTTTTGAAGAGAAGTACGCACAACGGGAATTGATTAGACCAACTGACCCTGTTCTTGTTTTGAAAAATGAGGGGAAAATATCTACTTCTTTAATGCTTTGGGGTTTTATTTCTGAATGGGCTAAAGATCCTTTTGAACCTTCAAGGCCAAGGCCGTTCAATGCAAGATCTGAAACTGTTAACGAGAAGAAACTATTCAGAGGAAGCTGGAGGCACAAAAGGTGCGTATTGCCAGCCAGTGGTTTTTTTGAGAAAAGTTACCGCATTAGAAGAAAAGATTATCAACCGTTTTGGCTTGCAGGGATTTGGAATAGATGGATGAGTTCGGAGGGTAGTGAACTTGAAACTTGTTGTGTATTAACAACCGAGCCAAATGAATTAGTTAGACCACTTCATAACCGAATGCCAGTGATTATCCCTAATGGATTAGAGGAGGATTGGATTGCCCCAGTAAAAAGTGGAATTGATCTGAAAGCACTGGAACCAATTCTGAGTGGATGGTGCTCAGATGGTTGGATAGCAGAACAAATCAATAATTTCCATGCGTCTCAAATGAGTTTGTTTTAAGAGACCTTTGCAGATCTTCTATACCGAATGTTCGAAACTTCCAGATTTCTCATGGCTAAACGCTTTAGCTCGTTCTTAAAAGAACTTTCTTTATGCAGCTTCGGGATACCATCTAACATCTTTCTCGAAGCGTCTTTGCCAAAGAGGACATCTACTGGTGAGGTGTTCTCCGTGTGGAATTAATCGTTGTTGGATGTGGCAAGTAAGAAGTGTTCGGCAGTGTTTGTCGCAGCAATAGTTGAAGTGTTGGCAGGTTATGCAAACGCAAGCTGAACGTGACTTCTTAAGGACTCCGTGCTCGAGGTAGTCCCACTCTTCTTCTTGGTTAAACCGTTTGACTGGTAACGCTTTCTTGGCTTGACCTTTACACATTGGCCTATCCCGATAGGAGCAGGTGGAACCATCCAGTCTTCAACCTTGAATACTGAATAAGGAGAAGCAGATGGAGCCATGAGCTTACTAGTAGTACATTTATACTATACACGAATTTGGACCTGTCAACTTATGGGAGTCGCTACCTCATTGGACAAAGACTTGTCTAACTGAGGTGAGCTTGGCGGCACATAAAACATTGATTTCAATTGAGCACTTGGAACACTGGAGGTGGAGGCAGTAATCTTGGCCTTACTCGTTGGATTAAAAGTTTTAAGTCGCTATCATTAATTAGGAGATATATTTAGCTATATAGAACGTCTATAAAAAAGAGATGATGAATCATTTAATTGCTACTTAAGTCGATTGCCTCTAGTTGGTTTTTAATTTTGGTTCGTAGACCGCGCCATTGCATACACCTACGGCAAGAGACTCTTTGGCTTTTTGACTCCATTTACGTAAATCTGATGATTCGTTGGCCCAAGCAACTGTTTGATCAAGGCAACGGTTCCAATAAGCAGCCTGCCTAGAAACAGGAATTAATTCGATTGCTATGCATGAAACTCCCAATGCGATTACACCGAAAAAAGCTTTTTGTAGTGAGTCACCCATTAGAAGAAAGCCCTTAGTTCTATCAGTTTTAATACAGAGGGTTTAAAAATACTTGAAGAAGAATTGTTTTTAAGCTTAAAAGTTTTCTATTACTCTTTTTGAATAGCATTAGACATGTCATTAAAGGGATTTAGAAGTTATTCAAGATGTGTTAGTGATATCACTCACCTTGAGGTTTTTTCATATGTCAGGAGTAGCTCAAAGATAATTCTTTTGATGTTTAATTAGATTGAAATTATGCGATGCTTTGACGATCTTCAAAGGATTCCATGGCCAAGGGATATTGGATTGTCACTACAACCGTCACAAATCCAAAAGGTTTTGGAGAATATGTTCAGGGTTTTGCTGCTTGGATTGATTCAGTAGGAGGAAAGGTTGCTGCTAAAGATTTAGAATCAAAAACCGTTGAAGGTAATGGTGGCCATTTATCTGTGATCATTGAATTCCCCTCTAAGGAAATAGCCCTAGAGGCTTATAAAAGAGCGGATTATCAAGAATTAAGCAAACTGCGTTGGGCTAATTCCATTGACACCAATATCACAATCATGGATGGTTCAGTAACTCACTAGAAGAATATCCCTTAAGGGATATTCTTCTAAATGCCATTTGGGCCTTGATTGGTGTAGCTGAATTGAGCATTGGCATAACGACACTTATCAGATTGGTTGAAGTTATCAGGATTTGTATTTCTAGCCATCTTGAGAAGCGTTAGGCCACTATCGTCCCTATTCGATTATTGAGAATCATTATCTTTCTTTAATGAAGGGAGCTCATTGAGCTACATAAAAGGTCTATAAGAAGGAAATCATGAAGCATTAAATTGCTACCTACATTGATTTCATTCAGACCATTGAAGTGTTGGTAATTTTTAGTGTTGCTGCCTATGCGTTCAAAAAGATGCTACTTAAAACTGAGCAGCGGATACAGCCAGTAGATGTGAAGGTTGAGGAGTGAGCATGCTCAACACCTATTTATTAGTTGATGGCAGCTGTGCTCTCTTAGCTTTGCCATTCTTGCTGATTTGGAAAGGCAGAAAAGAACTAAAGTAATGACTATTCTTGAAAGAAATCTTTATTGCGACT
Organism: uncultured Prochlorococcus sp.; assembly: GCA_902589115.1. Lineage (GTDB taxonomy): Bacteria > Cyanobacteriota > Cyanobacteriia > PCC-6307 > Cyanobiaceae > CACIRS01. The sequence goes on along the minus strand of CACIRS010000029.1, from coordinate 5,850 downwards.
CTTATGATGAAGTAGAAGAAAGTCTTATGGAACAAGAGCTACACGAAGAAGATCGTGCTTATTTCCCTATCGATGAGTCAAGCCCTCCTCATTACTAGCGAATAGAAGCAATGAAATACATAATCACAAGGCATGACGGACAAGAAGACGAGATCACAGTTCTGATTTTTGATAATTACGATGATGCCTATGATTTGCTGGAAGAGATTTATGAGGATCTTTGCTGTTCCGATGCTGATTACGAAGATCGACCTTATTATGAAATCCTTGAGCTTAAATAGTCATGAGTAGATTCTTTCTCAATGCTAGAAATAAATGGTTACTAGGTATCGGAGCAGTAGCAATTGTGGCAGGTGTGACTGCAAAAAGTGTGATCTCTTATCCTACTGAATGCTTGCCTGGTAAGCATTCAGAAATAAGTTACTTAATTAGTTCTTAGGAATGGATTTTGCCGATAACTGGGCGAGGATATTTGTCTCGATTACTTTCCTAGGGTTTGGAGAAGCCCAGATTATTGGAGGGATTATCTCAAACCTAGTTGCACTCGCCTTGTTTTGTGGAGCGATTGGATACTTTGCCCTAACTGGCAAGATGTTTGAAATATTTAGACCAAATAAGCGATCTAAATGAGTAAGAAGTGGAAGCCCACTGAAGAACAAAACACTGGTCCTATATTCCGTGTCTCGGAGTTCTTCATTGATGAATTAAACGAGTTGCAAGAAGAGCTTGATTGCCCAGATGAATTTATTTATGACTTAATGGAAGCCATAAGAAATCGCTGGTCAGCTGATAGCTGCCATTCCCAAGCGAGGAAGCTCAAAAGAGAGAAGCCAAATTTTTGATTGAGGCGCACTTTTCATATAATTATATTTAGGGATGATAGTTTTTTCATTATTTATGCAACTAAATTTTTTTAAGCGGGAGTCCCAAAAATAATGGCTTGTAGTTGAGTTTGACTGAGATTCCCACCAGTAAAGACCGCCTCTAAAGTTCCGGCAGCGTAGATACCAATACCACTCCATGTCTCACCAAAAGGAGTGGTATGTGTGACTGATCCAAAGGTCAATTGAGCCGTAGTTGCACCTTGAATAAAGATTTGATCGGAAGTGTCGAGCTGGCCAATCTTGTCTGCTTTCTCTCCATTAGGGCTATTTCCTGCTTTTGCATAAATCCAGTTGTAAGCCAACTGATCACTTTTTAGATAAAGCTTGTCGGCTGCACCATCATTTGAGTCTTCAAAAGTATTCGTCCCAAACCCTCCATAAAACACATCTTCTCCAAGGCCTCCATTAAGTAAATCTCTACCATTTCCAGCGCGAAGGATATCATTCCCTTGTCCGCCAGAGAGATAATCTGAACCTTGATAACCAACTAAGGTGTCATTGCCTAATCCTCCTGCAATATTGTCATCAGTAGCAGAATTCCCTTGAATATTGTCACCAGTCGAATTACCTACTTTGCTATAACCTTTAGTTCCCCATATGCTCTGTAATGCTTGTATATCAATATCTTCATACCAACCGATATTCCCGCTAGAATGTTCATCATACCCCATTCTTGTTGCTTGATGAGGTATAGTTGAATTGTCTACTGCGAAGTCGCCATCATCTTTATCCCAAGGATGCTCAAGTCCTAAAAGATGACCTAATTCATGAATGAATATTTCTCGTTGAATGGCTTTAGATTCAAAATCATGAACAATTAAATTTGGATTAGTTTCTAGATGCAAGGGTGCTGGCATACCAACACTATGACTAATCATTAAAGTATCAGCATTGCCTCCATAGCCACTAAGAGAACTTTTGTTGGGCGTGGGATGAATATAGAAATTAAAATCAGCTTCGCTAGCAATGCTAACTTTTTTGAAGGTTAAATTTATATTTTTACTTACTCTAATTAAATAATCATTCATGTAATCAAGCTGCCAAGATTCAGGAGTATGTGAGAGACTATTGCCCGATTGGTTCCTATTTATTAACTCCCCTCCTGGCGAAATATAATAACTGATTGATCTTTCCATGCCTGCTAAATCCTTTCTCCATTGCAGCTCAGTGCTTGACATTGTTAAATGTTCAATCGATATTGCAGTTGACATAAAATGTGTAACTTTCGATTATTTTCCTGTTTTTAGCACTAAATATAAAAATGATCAGCAAAATTTTCTTGTTGGATTATTTTTCAGATAAATTTTGTAGGGCTATGTTCAGTGAGCCCAAAACTTTAGAAACGCGATTTTTGGATTTATGTCAGTTACTTCCAACGAGTTCGAATCGCCGACAATAAATACTTTCGCTGAGTTTTCACAATGTGCAGACTATTCGCTAATGAATTCCCTCCAGGCGGATCCTCAAGCTGCCGAGGATGGTTGCGATCACCATCCTCGGCAGGTCTTTTCAGGTCATTATGTACCTGTGACCCCCACTGCTATTCCAGCGCCGGAATATATCGCCCATAGTAAAACTTTATTTAACGAACTGGGTCTGAGCCATGAGCTTGCTCACGACGAACAATTTCGCCGTCTGTTTACAGGCGATATGAATGTGGCGCGCGCGCCAATGCGCCCAGTTGGTTGGGCGACCGGTTATGCCTTATCGATCTATGGAACTGAATATATACAGCAGTGTCCATTTGGAACCGGTAATGGCTATGGCGATGGCAGGGCAATTTCCGTCTTTGAAGGGCTCTTCAAAGACAGCCGCTGGGAGATGCAATTGAAAGGCGGAGGTCCAACGCCATATTGCCGTGGAGCCGATGGGCGAGCTGTCCTTCGTTCCAGCGTGCGTGAGTTTCTAGCACAGGACTACATGCAGGCTCTGGGAGTTCCGACCTCACGCTCTCTAACTCTCTATGTTTCTCGTTCTGAATCAGTTCGTAGACCTTGGTATTCCCAGAACTCCAGGTCCATTGATCCAGATATCTTGGCGGACAACTTTGCAGCGATTACAACACGTGTCGCACCTTCCTTTCTCCGTGTCGGTCAGCTTGAGCTGTTCGCTCGTCGTGCACGCAGCAATGCACATGAGGGTGCGCTGAATGAGCTACATATGCTTGTTAAGCACTTGATCGAGCGGAATTATCAGCAGGAGATTGATCCGAGTCTTGCCTTCTCTGATCAAGTGGTTGAGCTGGCTTATTTATTTCGTGGTCGGCTCACATCACTTGTAGCCAATTGGATCCGAGTTGGCTACTGCCAGGGAAACTTTAACAGTGATAACTGTGCGGCGGGTGGCTTCACCCTCGATTATGGCCCTTTTGGATTTTGTGAATTGTTTGACCCTAGATTCCAGCCCTGGACCGGAGGTGGTGACCATTTCTCATTCTTAAATCAACCGGTTGCGGCTGAAGCTAATTATCAAATGTTCTGGACCGCTATTCGACCTCTCCTCCTCGATAGTCCTGTGGCATTGTCAAGGCTGGATCAGGTCCGAGAGGGCTTTGCCGAAGCCATGAGTAAAGAGATAGAGTGCATGTGGGCAAAGAAGCTTGGCTTGCTCAGCTATAACGCAGCTCTAGTAAATGAACTGTTGCAGCTTATGGTTGTCTCCAAGGTTGATTACACAATTTTTTTCAGAAAGTTATCTCATATTCCAGAGCAACTTACATCTTTAAAACAGAGCTTCTACATGCCCAGTTCAGGCGAGATAGAAACTCGATGGGGTAGTTGGCTACAACGGTGGCGAGATTGCATCACGAGCTGCAGCGACCTCAAATTGACATCTGCAGCAATGAAACGCAGCAATCCCAAGTACACCTGGCGCGAGTGGTTAATTGCACCCGCTTACATTAATGCTGAACAAGGTGATTACAGTCTCATCAAGGAGTTACAGACTGTATTTAACAATCCCTACGATGAGCAGTCATCGGAGATGGAGACGAAGTACCACCGCCTAAAGCCCAAGAAATTCTTCAACGCTGGGGGGGTATCCCACTACAGCTGTTCGTCTTGAAAAGACACAATTCCGTGTTTTTTTTTTTAATCCACCTTTGGAAGTAAAGCTGCTAAAAAGTTCCCGGTGCACTAAAAGTAATGACTTTTAGTGAGGCTTGTATGAGTTTTCTTTGAGTAAAGATAACTTTGAAAAGAGTCGATAAAAAAGTACCCATCAATTTGATAGGTACTTCGGAATTAGTTAGGACTTAGTCAACCTTCTTTATTTGATATAAAGGGTTTGAATGTTGGTTTTCGTTTCAAGAAGGGATTCGGTTTCATTTAGCTTTCAAACCCTTTAACCGTTTAACCTGACTATGCTTGGTTAAGCTGGTGCTCCAAAAGTCATAGCTTGTAGTTGAGTTTGACTGAGATTTCCACCAGTAAAGACCGCTTCTAAATTGCCGGCAGCATAAATACCAATACCCTTCCAATTGTCTCCATGAGGAGTGTTATGTGTGATTGACCCGAACGTCAACTGAGAGGTAGTCGCTCCTTGGATAAAGATTTGATCATTACTGTCGAGCTTCCCAATATTGTCTACTTTTTCGCCATTAGGGCTATTGCCAGCTTTGCCATAAATCCAATTATAGGCTAATTGATCACTCTTTATATAAAGCTTATCAATAGCCCCATCATTTTCAGCATTAAAAGTATTGCTCCCAAATCCTCCAAACAAACTGTCAGAACCTATTCCGCCTGTCAATACATCTCTACCATTCCCTGCTCTGATTTCATCATTACCACTGCCACCAATTAAGAAGTCTGCACCTCTAAAACCAACTAATTCATCATTCCCAGCTTTCCCATCAAGCAAGTCAGCACCAAATTTTTCTCCTGAAAAGCCTTGCAGTTTGTCTCTACCAGCAGTTCCTACAAATTTATAATCAACACGTATATTATTCTCTGTGTTCCCGATATTTACATCACCACCAATACGTACTGAGTAGTTCTTTGAATTATTTATGTTGTAATTAATTGTGGGCGAAAAATTATTTGGCGAAGATTCATCATCATTTAATATAGTTAGCGTTGCTTTTGAATCATGAAATTTTGCTGTTGGATCTATAGAGGATAAATTTAAAGTAAAACTTTCATCTGATTCTTTTTTGTTATCTTCTATTGTTCTAATAGCAATTGTTTTTGAGGATTGACCTGGTGCGAAATGTATAGTTTTGCCGGGCGTATGATAGTCGAAATTAGAATATGCTGTTCCATTTGTAGTTGTTACATCTATATTGTGCCCCCTAGAGGTGTTCCCAGTCCTTGAAACTTTTGCATAAATAGTATCACCCTCATATGATTGTGCATCACTTATTTTATAGTAAGAAGATTGGGCTGGAAATTGGATTGGGTAATTATTTCCATTTTGCCATGCTCTTTTGTATGCCATTGCTTGAGCATTAGAAACATAATTTACATAACCATTTCTTAGCTGATCGAGGATTAGATAATTACCTGAAAAATCTTTTAATAGCTCAACATCTTTGTTTATTTCGAACCTTGTTGCTTTATAAGGATTGCCTCCTTTCTGTTCAAAGATTAATTTTCCTCCTTGATTATAATATTTCATATCCATTGTTATAAGACCTCTACTATCAGCTAAAACCTCATCAAATCCAGTACCTCCGAATATTTTGCTATTACCATTTCTCCTCGCAACTAAAGTATCATCTCCTGATCCCCCATTTAATGTGACTGACTTATAAATATTTCCATTAAAGAAGTTTCCAGAGTCAATATTGTCATTTCCTCCGCTCCCTTCTATTGATAGAGTTCGTAAATTATTGTCTCCAAAATATCTAAGGTAATTATCTAGATAAACAGACTCACTTCTGTTTGTTCCTATTAATCTTTTGTGAATATTATCTATGTAAAATCCATTTGGAAGCCGAAATCCCCTTCTATCATTATCTAGAATA
>CACIRS010000028.1 GCA_902589115.1 uncultured Prochlorococcus sp. | reverse complement strand
GGGGATCAGAAACCACCAGTATTTGGAAGTTGCGTTTGCAACTAATGAAGCCAATTACATGGATTCCTCTTTTATGGGGAGTTATTTGTGGAGCAGCTGCCAGTGGGAACTTCCATTGGCAAATATCAAATGTAATTGCTTCCATTGCCTGCATGTTTATGAGTGGGCCTTTGCTTGCAGGCTATACACAGACTATTAATGATTACTACGACAGAGAAATTGATGCCATTAATGAGCCGAATAGACCTATTCCTTCTGGTGCAATATCACTTACCCAAGTAAAACTACAAATATGGATACTATTACTAGCTGGATTAGCGGTAGCCTATTCACTTGATTTATGGGCTAAGCATTCAACACCTTCTGTTTTTCTGCTTGCATTAGGCGGATCTTTTGTAAGTTTTATTTATTCGGCTCCACCATTAAAACTAAAACAAAATGGTTGGCTTGGAAATTATGCTCTAGGTGCAAGTTATATAGCCTTACCTTGGTGGGCTGGTCAGGCACTTTTCGGGCAATTAACTTGGATAACAGCAATACTTACACTTGCATATAGTCTTGCCGGCCTAGGTATAGCAGTAATTAACGATTTCAAAAGCGTAGAAGGTGATAAAGAGCTTGGACTAGACTCTTTACCAGTTGTATTCGGAATCAAAAAAGCAAGTTGGATAAGTGCAGCAATGATTGATTTATTTCAACTGGCAATGGTAATAGTACTTATATCAATCGGACAACATTTTGCTTCTGTCATTTTAGTTTTACTAATTATTCCTCAAATAACATTTCAGGATATATGGCTATTACGCGACCCTTTAGCTTTTGATGTTAAGTATCAAGCTAGTGCACAACCTTTTTTAATTCTCGGCATGCTTGTAACTGCACTAGCAATTGGTCATAGCTCACTAATTCAATCATTTTGAGTATTAGGTTTAAGAGTTGGTTGATTATTCCAATAACTTCATTAGTTATTGGTTCCTCAATAGCAATTAGTGAAGAGTTATTTACAAGAACAATTGATTATCTTCTTCCAGATACCAATAAGGTAAAAACTTTTAGCCGCCCAGGAACTATTACTCTAATTTCTACTAATAAGGAAATAATCCAGAAGCTTGGTCCAGCAACTAGAGAAAAAGTTAAAAGTGGCAAAATGCCACTTCTAGTAAAGAACGCATTTATAGCAGCAGAAGATCGTCGTTTTTACTACCACAATGGTGTGGACCTTTGGGGAGTCTCAAGAGCAATTTTTAGAAATCTAAGTGAGCGATCTGTAAGAGAAGGCGGAAGTACAATTACACAACAATTAGCAAGAACAGTTTTTTTAAGTCAAGACAAAACACTCACAAGAAAATTAAAGGAAGCCGCACTTGCATTGAAACTTGAAAGACAATTAAATAAAGAACAAATTTTAGAGCAATATTTAAACAATGTTTATTTAGGCTCAGGAGCTTATGGAATTGCAGATGCTTCATGGGTTTACTTTTCTAAAACCCCAAATCTTTTAACTTTAGAAGAAGTTGCTTTAATAGCTGGCTTACCACCAGCTCCTTCAATTTTTTCACCCTTAGTAAATCCCAATTTAGCTATTAGGCAACGTTCTATAGTTCTCCAAAGAATGAGAAAAGAAGGTTTTATTTCAGAGAAGCAATTTTTATCTGCATTAAAAAGTCCATTAGATCTCAAGCCATCAGTTCCAAAATATTTCAATAGCAAGGCTCCATTCTTTACAAGCTGGGTAGCAAAGATAATCCCGAAATTATTATCTCGTGAACAATTAGAAATTGGTGGATTACAAATTCGCACAAGTTTAAATATGAAATGGCAGAAAAATGCAAAAGAAATCATTCAAACATATACGCCTGAATATTTAGAAGGATCTTTAGTAGCAATTCAACCTAAAACTGGATTAGTTAGAGTTTTAGTAGGGGGGAAAGATTTTAGTAATACTCAATTCAATAGAGCAACACAAGCGCTTAGATCCCCAGGTTCAACATTTAAGTTATTTCCTTATGCTGCAGCAATAAATAAAGGTATAAAACCAGAAGAAAAATTTCAAGATGAGCCAACATGTTGGTATGGTTATTGCCCTAAAAATTTCGGCAATAAATATATGGGTCAAGTTTCAATGGCTGATGCTTTAAAATATTCCTTGAATTCTGTTGCTGTAAAAATTCTCGATAAAATAGGTTTTGAAGAAGTTATCAATACAGCAAATAAATTCGGCATAGGGAATCAACAACCTTTAGGAAAGTATTTACCCCTTGCAATAGGCGCCTATGAGCAAACAGTTTTAGATATGACAGCAGCATACGCAGGAGTTGCAAATAGAGGAATATTTATGCAGCCAAGTCCTGTAGAAGAAATTCTTGGACCTGATGGCAATCTTTTATGGAGTCAAGCTGATAATGGTGTACAAGGTGTTAGAGCAATTAAAGAACAATCTGCCGATATTTTGAATCGGATGCTCAAAGGTGTTGTTGAAGATGGAACTGGTATTGCCGCTTCTTTAAAAGGACGAGAAGTTGTAGGGAAAACGGGCACATCAGAAGGAGCAAGAGATCTTTGGTTCATTGGTTCAATACCTCAATTAACCACTGGAGTGTGGCTTGGTAGAGATGATAATAAAACAACAAATTTCAGTAGTGGAGAAGCAGCTTTTATATGGAAAAAGTTTATGTTGAAAATCGAGAAAGATTTTAAGAAATTATCGTTTACAAGTAGATAAAATGCCTAATGGGCCAATAATCTGCAATCGAAAAAGGGTTATATAAATTGCTAATAATATTATAAATTTTAAAAAATATTATTCAGGTCATATCCATTACGGCAATATAAAAACCATCTCCATGGCCATCAAAGTTAGGCCATATTTGTTTTTCTAAAACAAGTCTCATTTCGGAATGATTGTTCAAAAATTTCCGAATCTGTTTTTCATTTTCCTCAGGATGAATTGTACATGTTGAGTAAACTATTCTCCCTCCTTTACTCAATAAGGGAAAAATTCCATCAAGCAATTTAGCCTGCAAGATTATGAGATCTAAAATATTGGCAGGGTTAATCCTCCATCTAGCATCTGGGTTTCGAGCAAGAGTTCCTAATCCAGAGCATGGGACATCTAATAAAATTCTTTGAAAATAATTTTTCCAAGATGATTTTTTATGAAATAAAATTGAAGCATCCTCTTGAAATATATTTATACATTTCAGACCTAATCGATCAGCATTATTAGCAACCTTCTTCAATCTTTCTAAAGACCTATCAACTGCCCATAGCTCTCCTATATCATCCATTAATTCAGCCAAATGTGTTGTCTTACCTCCAGGGGCTGCACAAGCATCTAAAACTCTATCTCCTTTCTTTGGGTCCACCAGAGGAGCCACTAATTGAGCAGCTCTATCTTGAACAGACCAATAACCATCCTCATATCCAGGCCAATTACGTAAATCCCCTGAGCCATCTGAAACTTCTAATCCATTTGGACAATCTTCTATTGATTCACATTGAATTTGTTTCCCATTCATTAATTCTTGAACATTTTGAATGTTTACTTTTAATCGATTAACTCTTAAGTCTATTACAGTTTTTTTATTTGATGCTCTGGCAATCAATTCGGCTTTTTCGACCCCTACCCAATCTATTAATAAGGTTATAAACCAAACTGGTAATGATTGCTCCTGAGCAAGTTTCTCTTCTAATAAATTAGGCATAGGCGGCGTAACTCCAAGATTTTTATTTCGTATTGCAGACCTTAAAACACCATTTACAACAGGAGCTAATTTCGTGAATTTATTATTTTTTGCTATTTGGACTGATGTATTTACTGCTGCAGAATCAGGCACTCTCTCCATGAATAAAATTTGATAAAGGCCTAAATGAAACAGCCAACGGAGCTTTGGAGGTTGTTTTTTTGCAGGTACCTTCCCTAGAAAATCGACCCAAGAATCAAGTAGTTTTCTTTGGCGAATTGATCCATAAGCGATTTCCATTACCAACCCTTTATCCAAACCTTTAATTAAATGCTTTTTTAAAGCTCTTCTTAAAGCAATTTCAGCAAAGGCACCAGCTGATACTGCTTGCAAAACTTCCCATGCAGCAATACGAGGCAATAGGCCTGGAGTATTTGTATCTAAGTGATTCAAGAGCAGAGAAGAAAAAGAATAATAAAATTAAAATGAACAAATGCCCTGGCAAATACTTCTTGAAGAGATGGAATGTTCATGCATAAAATGAAACCAATTCAAATGAACTTATATCAAAAGTATCATAGATCCTCTTCAAGGCTATAACAAGAAATGAACCATTAAGATAGTCAATGATGATTTTATTTCAAATTCAATCAATCTAAATAAAGATCAAAAGAAAAAATCCACTATTAATTAGAAATCAAATAAGACTCAGGACTAACCTCTTAAGAAGGAAAGTATTTATATGATTTGCTATTATTATTTCACAAGGATGATCATGCCTATATGCCTATTTTACCTAGAAGATTCAAAAGGCTTCAAGACGTCCTTAATTCTAGGATGGGGAATCTTACTGTTCTATTAGAAAAAGTAGACAAGCCTCATAATCTTTCAGCAATAATTAGAACCTGCGATGCAATAGGGATAGTTGAAGCTCATACCATTTGTAGTTCCAAAAAAGGTCTAACATTTAATAGCACTGCACAAGGAAGTCAAAAATGGGTTGGGCTAACAAACCACACTTCTATCAATGATGCTATTAAAGAGCTGAAAAATAGAGGTTTCAAATTATTTGGAACTACACTTGAATCAAATTCCTCTAATTATCTTGATTGTGATTTTACTGGTCCGACTGCATTTGTTTTAGGAGCTGAAAAATGGGGGTTAAGCAATGAAGCGAAGAACGCTATGGATTCAAATATTTATATCCCTATGCAAGGAATGGTACAGTCATTAAATGTTTCTGTAGCAGCAGCAACATTACTTTTTGAAGCTCTTAGACAACGTAAAGTTGCTGGTTTAGTGCCAAAGTCGGGAGAGGGAATAAGCCCTCATTTATATAGAAAACTAATTTTTGAATGGGCTTATCCAGAAGTTGCTATTTGGTGCCAAAATGAAGGTCGAGAATATCCTAATTTAAGTCTACAAGGAGAAATCCTTGAAGATCTACCTAGAAGTTTAAAATTAAAATGTTAGATAAAATATTAAATCCTAAATATTAATTTTTTCTAGCAAGAAATGATTCGAGTCCTTCCCCCAAAAAAGAAAGTCCTAAAACCAAACCAAACATAGCAATACCTGGATATAGCGCTGTCCACCAAATGCCTGTAGAAACAGCATTTAATGCCAAATTCAAATCACTCCCCCATTCTGGTATGGATTCTGGCAAACCTAATCCTAAGAAACCCAATCCACCAAGTACAAGAACAGCATCTGCAGCATTCATAGTTATAAGTACAGGCACTGTTGTAATAACATTTTTAAAAAGATATCTTCGAATTATCCAAAAAGATCCAGCCCCAATTGATCTTGCGGCATCAATAAATAGCTCTGCTTTTACCTGAACTGATTGATTGCGAACAACTCTAAAATATTGTGGAATATAAACAACACAAAGTGCCATGGAGGCATTAAGTATACCTCTTCCAAAAAGAAAAGCCATTACTACTGAAAGTAAAAGAACTGGAACGGTATAAAGAGTGTCCATTAAAAGTACAAGAACTCTATCTAAAAATCCGCCCAAATATCCACTTATCATTCCTAATGGCACGCCAATTAAAAGTGCAAGAGTGACTGCAAGAGCAACCACTTTTAAAGCCACTCCGCACCCTTCCATTGTACGAACACATACATCTCTTCCTAGCCGATCCGTTCCACACCAATGCTCGTAAGAAGGAGAGGAGTAAATAGGATTTGAAAGACCTTCATTAGCAGAGGGCAAAACCCCAAAATGAATCAATAAAGGTGTTACTAAGGCTATAGCCAAATAAGCAGCCACAATTCCTACTCCAATCAAAGCCATCCGATTGGAGAGATTGGATTTAGCAAAAAGGTCTTGAAAGGGAAGTAGGCTCAAAATTTAAAGTATTTATTAGAAAGAATAGAAAATCCTCAGATGATCCGCTAAAAGTATATTGCTACTCAAACCATTATGAACCAGAGGAATCAAGGGCTTACTGTAGGAGAACTAACATGGGTTATAGCAATTTTATTATGCTTGGGTATTGCTTGGAATGCTTTTAGCAACAGGGAAGACAAATATTATAATGAATCAACTTCACAATTTACCACTGCTACTATCACTTAAGACTTCTATTGATTAAGCTTTAGAACTGCCATGAATGCTTCTTGAGGCACATCCACTTTACCCATGGCTTTCATCCTTTTTTTACCTTTAGCCTGTTTTTTAAGCAACTTTTTCTTCCGAGAAATATCTCCTCCATAACATTTTGCTAAAACATCTTTACGCATTGCACTGATACTTTCACTCGCAATTATGCGACTCCCAATAGACGCTTGAAGCGGGATTTTAAATTGTTGCCTTGGAATAAGCTCCTTAAGCTTTTCAACTAATCCCTTACCTACCCCATAAGCTTTCTCACGATGAACAATAGTAGTAAGTGGGTCTGCCTTCTCATAATTAATCAAAACGTCAAGTCTTACTAAATCATTAGGTTGATATCCTATTAAATGATATTCCATAGAAGCATAACCTTTTGTTCTACTTTTCATCTGATCAAAGAAATCAGTTACAACTTCAGCAAGAGGCAATTCATAAATCAAAGTTACCCTTTCAGTAGTGATATATTTCATATCAATAAATTCACCTCGCCTTTCTTGGCAAAGCCCCATAAGGGCACCGTTAAATTCATTAGGAGAATATATTTCCATTCTTACATATGGCTCCTCTATAGATTCACGTTTTTGAGGTTCAGGTATAGTTGCAGGGTTATCTATCATTAAATCAGTACCATCTACCATATTTACTTTATATATTACTGAAGGTGCCGTAACTATTAAATCTAAATCATATTCACGCTCCAATCTTTCCTGAACTATTTCCATATGTAATAAGCCAAGGAAACCACACCTAAAGCCAAACCCCATTGCACTACTGGTTTCAGGCTCGTACTTAAGCGCGGCATCTGAAAGTTGAAGTTTATCCAATGCTTCTCTTAAATCTGGGTATTGATCAGCATCGGTTGGGAAAAGTCCGCAAAACACCATTGGCTTTGCCTCTGTATAACCTGGCAAAGGTTCCTTAGCAGGTGAATTCAGCAAAGTTATTGTGTCTCCAACTCTCGCATCTGCTACTGCTTTAATTGAGGCAGCCAAATAGCCGACTTCTCCAGCATGCAACTCATCAACGATACATTGATCAGGAGACATTACACCTATTTCATCTAATTCATAGCTCTTATTACTAGCCATTAATAAGACTTTGTCTTTAGTACTTATTCGGCCACTCATAACCCGAAAATATACTATTACGCCTCTATAAGAATCATAATAAGAGTCAAAAATCAATGCTCTAGTTGGTTCATCCAGAGCGTCTGAAGGAGGAGGTATTCTATCAACAACTGCTTGAAGAATTTCAGGTATTCCAAGACCAGATTTTGCTGAACATGCAATTGCCTTAGAAGTATCTAAACCAATTACTGCTTCGATTTCTTTTTTTGTTCTATCTTCATCTGAGCCAGGCAAATCTATTTTATTAAGTACAGGAATAATTTCCAAATCATTTTCTAAAGCCAAATACACATTTGCCAAAGTTTGAGCCTCTACTCCTTGGCTCGCATCAACGACCAACAAGGCTCCTTCACATGCTTGCAATGATCGACTAACTTCATATGAAAAATCAACATGACCTGGTGTATCTATAAGATTGAGAACATATTGATCTCCATCAGAAGCCGTGAAATTCATTCGAGCAGCTTGAAGTTTAATAGTAATTCCTCTTTCTCTTTCAAGATCCATATTGTCTAAAAACTGTTCCTGCATATCCCTAGTCGCTACAGTGCCTGTATCTTGCAAAAGCCTGTCTGCAAGAGTTGACTTCCCATGATCAATATGGGCAATGATGCAAAAATTTCTCAAACGAGAAGCAGGAACTTCTGTCATATAAATAAGAATTCCAGATGGAAAGCCAAGGAATATTTTCTAGATTTTAAGAAATCGGTTAGAAGGTCCATAAAAAGCGCATGCGAAAATTCAAGCCAAGTCAAGTAATTGATCATTCCTTTTTCTCATCTCTATTAAAAGCGAAGGATTATTCCTTAAATCTAGACCAAAACTGGGTAGCAGATTTCTAATTTTTTTTCTCCACAATTCACTTGCCATTTTTTTTCCCCAACATTTTCGCAATACTTCAAGCATGATTGATACAGCGGTACTTGCACCTGGAGATGCCCCAAGCAAGGCTGCAAGACTTCCATCCTTGGCCGAAACAACTTCAGTACCCATTTGTAGACTTCCCCCATATGGAGTTTTCTTAATAATTTGTACTCTCTGTCCTGCTATGGATAACTTCCAATTTTCATGATTTGCCAATGGTAAAAAACTCCTTAATGAATTTATTCTATCTTCATCACTTTGACGTAATTGATCAATCAAATATTTGACCAAATCAAAATTTTTCCTTCCTACTTGTAGCATTGGATTTATATTATTTAGTGTGATTGATTTAAGCAAGTCAAGACGAGAACCTTGTTTTAAAAACTTTCCACTGAATCCTGCATAAGGGCCAAACAATAAACATTTTTTGCCTTCTATCCAACGGCTATCTAAGTGAGGTACTGACATAGGAGGAGCTCCTAACCTTGCTTTTCCATAAACTTTTGCATTATGTTTTTCAACCAAGCTTTGCTCCTCGCAAATTAACCATTGTCCACTAACTGGGAAGCCTCCATAACCTAAGGATTCTGGTATAGAAGATTTTTGGAGCAAAGAAAGTGCTCCCCCCCCCTGCGCCTAAGAAAACAAACGATGTTTTTATTTGCTTAAGAACATTATTTTCATCCTGTAAGTCTAAAAGCCAATCTTTGTTGTCAATTCTTGCAAGATTTACTACTTCTGTATTGAATTTAATGTTTAAACATCCTGATTTATGAAGCAAGTCCAAGTAAGCATTAGTGAGTATGCCAAAGTCAATATCCATACCTCGATCAATTCTTGTAGCGGCTGATTTCTGTTGAATGCTTCGACCTTCCATAACCAAAGGCATCCATTCAGAAAGCTCTCCAGGATCCTCACTCCATTGCATAGCTGCAAAGTTTTCAATACAACTAAGTTTCTTGTAACGCCTATACAAAAAAGCCGAATCTTTATCTCCCCAAACGAAGCTGATATGAGGGACAAGATGGAGAAATTCGTTAGGAGTAAGTTTTCCTTGAGCAGTCAAAGACGCCCAAAATTCCAGGCTTTGCTCGAAACATTGATTGATTTCTATAGCTTTTTGTATTTTTAAACTTCCATCTGAATCAAGAGGCGTGTAATTCAACTCACAATTAGCAGCATGACCTGTTCCTGCATTATTCAAAGCAGCACTACTTTCAAGGCCAGGGCTTCCTAAACGTTCAACAATTAAAATTTTCAAGTCAGGGTCAAGCTCATTAAGCATTACAGCCAAAGTGGCACTCATAATGCCTGCTCCTACCAAAACGGCGTCATATTTTGTTTCGGATCCAGCAATATCAAAAGAAAACACTAAATAACTGCAAAGACTTGATCAGGTTATGAACTAATTATCTAGGCTAAGCAAGCACAAGCAAAAAAACCTTCATGAACAGCGAAACCATGGCCCTCACGAGAGAGAACGTGGAAACTGTTCTCGACGAATTAAGGCCTTTCCTTATGGCTGACGGTGGGAACGTAGAAATTGCTGAAATCGATGGTCCTGTTGTGAAAGTTCGCCTACAAGGTGCCTGCGGAAGCTGTCCAAGTAGCACCATGACTCTCAAAATGGGAATTGAAAGAAAATTGCGAGAAGTGATCCCTGAAGTCAGTGAAGTAGTTCAGGTTCTATAGCGGTAGAAATTGATTCCAATCAGGAAACTAGCCAAAATACAGATCAGGATTAGGCTTTAGACTTGCTATCAACTGAAAATTCTTTATTAATAGCAGCTTCATAATTCAAACAATCAAGAGGCAATCCCTTTGCTATTGCATACATAAAGGGTGCTAATACTCCAATGAGGACAACAAGAGCTAAACTTTCTGAAAAATAAGATTTGGCCACACCAATAGAAATGTGGAATATTATCAAGTAAATCGCCAAGACCGAGGATTGAGAAGGTTTTTGGACCAACCACCTAAGAAAAGAACCAATAAAGTAGAAAGCGCCTTTCATCTTAAGGAAAAATGATCTTGAGTCTACACAAGTACAATCAAAGAGATATTTTTCCTATGAATCTCAATGCATCCCTAAAAGTCACCAAAACAATTTAGATATCAGAAAGAATGCTAAACAGAAATACCTAAAGATAATTGACCTTATAATCCAATTCTTTCCCTGGTATTATTCTTTGCCAATAGATATCCATTTATAGATTTAGGCAAGTTATGCAAAACCATCCTGTAATTTCTAGGGAACACAAAGTTCGAGGAAAGGAGGAGAAGAGCTTTCTATATCATTAGCAATTTTTTCACAGCGTGTATTTTTTTCAACATTGCTTCAAAACTTCCAACTTCTATTTAGCAAATAGGTTTTGCATGAGATATCCGAACAATTAATACGTTAATTTCAGTAAGCATAGGCTTTTTTTTTACTTGGAGCTTCTACCGCATAGAGTTACTTATCACCAGAAGCCTCTATATATATCCCCAGTCCTAGTTCATTCAATTGGGGGCAAAACTCTTTATACAAATCATTGCTATTTAACTCAGTTTACCAAGAGTAAAAAGCCATTTGAGAATAAGCAAATATGCCAAAAGAATTTACAAGTAGATCTTATTGAATGAAAAGATAAGCCAAGACAGTAAATTGCACAAGCGCTTAATATTCTTTTAAGCCTTACTAGCTAGGCAGCAAAAACACTTCTTAAATGTTATTAAAACTAAAATAAAAAGTCTTTAATAGACTTAATAGATATACAAAAGTGCAATTGAGCACACCAAAAAGTCAACTTTGGTAAGTTTTTTTTATTTACCATCGGTATGCAAAAACTTTCCTCCACCCCCCCCCCTTAGGAGGGTCCACGAATGGTAGCAAGCAACGATATGCACAATTTCATTGCTTTGTATAACAGCGAACTACATCCCTCAAAAAAATAGTGCTATATATTTTTTGTAGCTATAGCTACCAAACGTTCACCCTGTTACTCAGGGCGCAGTTCGAGCCAGGCCATGGAACGGGGACCTGGACATCCTTTCGGACTCTGAATCATGACTACACTTATCTATCGTGGCAAGCAGTACATTCAGCATAAAGAAGCTGTTCCTAAGCAGCTGATTGAGCTGACGTATAGAAAAAGTATCTACTCATCAAGGAAAAAGGAAGTTTCAAATGACAAGCATCTCCTGACCTATAGAGGGCAGGCTTATGAAAAATAAGAAATAAGCTGTCTGTCAAAATGGAACATACAAAAAAAGAAAGTCTCTTTTAAGAGGCTTTCTTTTTTTGTAAAGATAATTTTGTTCTAGCTTCATTGCTAAAAGAATTGCAAACAACATTGCTTAAGGGAAAATATTTTTTTGCTTAACAGCTAATTTTTATTCAAAGGACATCTAAAAATGAATTTATTAAGGCAATCTATGCCAGCTCTAGCTAATAAATTTTATTTTAATTATGGAGGACAAGGACCTCTACCAACACCTTCTTTAGCTGCCATTACTAATAGCTGGAAAAAGCTTCAGGAACTAGGCCCGTTTACGTCACAAGTCTGGCCATATATAACAAGTGAAATCGGACTAACGCGTAAATATCTATCAGATTTATGTGGTGTTCCTGAGCATCGCTTATCTTTAACAGAAAATGTAACAATTGGATGCATATTACCATTGTGGGGACTACCTTTTCGTAGTGGAGATCATCTTCTAATTAGTGATTGTGAGCATCCAGGGATTGTCGCAGCTTGTAAAGAAATTGCCAGTAGAAAGAATTTAGAAATAGATATCTTGCCTGTTGAAAAGCTAAGAGGAGGAGCTAGTGAGCAGGAAGTTTCTGATAATGAATTTCTTGAACTATTAGAGAAAAATCTTACTAAGAAGACTCGTCTAGTTGTGCTTTCGCATATTCTTTGGAATACAGGTCAATTAATGCCTATAGCAAAAGCTGCAAATTTATTATCTAATCATGTGAATAGTCCTTATCTATTAGTGGATGGTGCACAAGGCTTCGGGCAAATCTCTATTAAGGAAGTGGCAAGCCAAGCTGATATTTATGCATTTACAGGTCATAAATGGGCTTGTGGCCCTGAAGGGTTAGGGGGTGTTGCAATTTCAGAGCGTGTGTTAGTCGAATCAAAGCCAACAATTATTGGTTGGCGAAGTCTAAAAAATGAGTATATATCTAATCATGATATCAATGATTGTTTTCATAAAGACTCTAGAAAATTTGAGATTGCCACTTCATGTATTCCATTACTTGCAGGACTACGATGTTCATTAGAACTCCTATCTAAAGAAGGCAATGCAAACCAAAGATCATCTAAGATCTGTCAAAAAAGTTCAATTCTATGGAACCTAATAGATACAACGAAAAATACCGAACCTCTATTAAATTCTTCTCCACCATCAGGTTTAGTTAGTTTTCAAGTTACTTCTAGCATGTCCAATAATCAAATAATTAAAGAGCTCGGCAAAAAAAATATTTGGATTAGAAGTTTAGAAGAGCCTTCATGCCTACGTGCATGCTTACATGTAACAAGCGAAACTAGGGAAATAGAAGTTCTATCATCTAGCCTCAAAGAACTATTAAATTAGAAATCAAATTTAGATTCATTGTTAAATCTACTTTTTAATGAATCCTTGGCTTCTTCAAAATCATTAAAATTAATTCTTTTATCTCCAATGATTTGATAGTCCTCATGACCTTTACCAGCTATTAAAATAACATCTCCTTCTTGAGCTTGATTAATTGCAATTCTAATTGCCTTTGCCCTATTAGCTTCTATATTTATTGCACTTTCATCAGGTATGCCCTTAACAATATCAAGTATTATTTCTTCAGGATCTTCTGTTCTTGGATTATCAGAAGTAATTACTAGGTGATCTGCTAATTCAGATGCAATAGCTCCCATTAATGGCCTCTTACTTCTATCTCTATCTCCACCACATCCAAACAAACAAATTAGATTACGTGAGCTAAATGATCTTGCAGCAGTTAAAGCATTTTTCAAGCCGTCAGGTGTATGAGCATAATCAATCAAAACAGTAGGTAAAGAATATTTTTCTAACTCTGGAATGACTACTCGCTCCATTCGGCCTGGAACCCCTGAGAATTCACTAATACCATTCAAAATTTCTTTTAATGGAAAATTTTGTTGAACTAAAGCACCTACTGCTTGCAAAATATTCATCAGATTAAAACTACCTATAAGATAGGATTCAAACTCACCAGACCCCTTAGGAGTATGCAAGATTCCTTTTATACTTTTTGAAGTGTATTGGAGATCAGTCATAGTTAATTCAACTTTTGAAGACTCAAAAGCATCATTTGCCAAAGAACAACGCCAACAGTTTTTGCCTAGCCTTCTGGCAAGTCGAGCACCCCATAAGTCGTCAATATTGACAACAGACCTAGGGACACCTTGTTCCAGAAAAGGTGGAAAAAAAAGAAGAGATTTAGCCTCAAAATATTTCTCCATTGTGATGTGGTAATCAAGGTGATCTTGAGAAAGATTCGTAAAAATAGCTCCAGCAAAATTACATCCAGAGACTCGAGATTGAGCCAAAGCATGTGAACTTACTTCCATCACTGCTAACTCAGCTCCTGCACGAGATGCTGATGCAAGTTTAGACTGTAAAGTATCAGCAAAATTAGTTGTGTTAGAGGCAATTTCAGAATGCAATGGCCACCTATTCACTAAAGTCCCAAACAATGCAGAAGACCTCCCTATAAATTCACTTAAGTGTTCAATTAAATAAGAGGTAGTGGTTTTCCCGTTAGTCCCAGTTACACCTATTAAAATCATACTTTGAGACGGATTATCCCAAAAGCTAGATGCCAACTTACCAGCCCATTTATCAATCGAGGAAGATAAAATAACTACAGGATCATTGGGACTAGGTGGATTGGATTTGGCAGCATCTTCGCTTATTAATGCAGCAACTGCACCTTCTGAAAATGCCTGAGGCCAAAATCTACCACCATCAAAATTTTCTCCTTGCAATCCCATAAAAAGGCTGCCTTTACTTGCAACTCTTGAGTCACAAGTTAAATTATCTATAATAGGATTTGGAAAACCTTCAGGTATTACTATACCTACCGATTTCAATAGTGAATGAAGAGATTTAGTCACAGAATCGGATCAAGAAATTGACACTTTGCTAATTTTTTAAAAAATCGATTTAGAGATCAATCTTTGCAACCATTCAAAAAGAGATAGTTCATCTAGTCTTGGTGAAACTCTAGGTAGTTCAAGATAGTTCTTTTCACTAGCATGACCTATCAAAAGTACTGGGACTCTTAAATCATAACGATTACGCTCAATATCATTTATTGCAGGTGAATCTATATCAATTACAGAGAGTTCTAAAGGAGGGTTTAAATCTTTCAATGCAATTTTTTTAAGGCGTTTCTCAAGACCTTCGCATAAACAACATCCCTTTCGAGTATATAAAATCAACTGAAGTTTATTCATCAATCTGGAACGGGGTCACATCCACAAGGTGTAAACGGATGGCAACGTGAAAGTCTTTTTAACGTCAACCAACCCCCTCTCCAAGGTCCATGACGGGAAATCGCTTCAATCCCATATTGACTGCAACTTGGTATGAAGCGGCAACGTGGACCCAATAAAGGTGAAATCCATTGCCTATAAAGGCCAATAGATGCCAACAGCAAATTTGCAAGTAAGCGATTCAATCTCGCAATTAGCCTTAGAGCTAAAGTATAAGGCTCGTACATCGTAGCCAGCTCGGACATAGCGTCTAAGCATTTGCCTCGAAGTCACGAATGTCCTCTTAATCGATTAATTATGTCTAGATACCGCGGACCTCGACTGAGGATTACGCGGCGCTTGGGAGACCTACCAGGTCTCACTCGGAAGGCCGCAAAGCGGTCCCATCCGCCAGGTCAGCACGGCCAAGCCCGTCGCAAGCGCTCTGAATATGCAATCCGACTTGAAGAAAAACAAAAGCTTAGATTTAACTATGGAATTTCTGAGCGGCAACTTGTTCGGTATGTAAAAAAAGCCCGTTCTCAAGAAGGTTCAACCGGTACAAATTTGCTGAAGCTATTAGAGAATAGGCTAGATAATGTCTGTTTTCGACTTGGATTTGGGCCTACCGTTCCAGGATCTAGGCAACTCGTTAATCATGGACATGTCACCATCAATGGTCGAGTACTAGACATAGCTAGCTATCAGTGCAAAGCCGGAGACCTAGTAGCTATTCGAGAGAGGAAAGGAAGCAAGAAGCTCGCGGAAGCTAATCTTGAGTTCCCTGGATTAGCAAATGTTCCCCCGCATCTTGAGCTAGACAAATCAAAAATGTCAGCCAAAGTGACTGGAAAATGTGATAGAGAGTGGGTAGCATTAGAAATCAATGAGCTACTTGTAGTAGAGTACTACTCACGCAAGGTATAGACGGCCAGTCATACCAATCGATCTCGGCGAAAGTTTGACTTTCTTGTCAAACATTTGTCAAAC
>CACIRS010000027.1 GCA_902589115.1 uncultured Prochlorococcus sp. | reverse complement strand
ATTATTCAAAATTATCTGATCTATTAAAAACAATGAAAAGATTCGGAAAAAGGTGTCAACATCTACTTGTTAATTATGACTGTCCAAATATATCTTCAAATCTTAAATCGACTAAATCTTGGTCAACAAAACAATATAAAGGAATTGATTTTTCAGCAATACCTATATTGATTGATGGCGAAAAAACTGTAGCAAAATATTATGAAAAAGGAGAATTATTAGGTGAAATTATATTGCCAATTCCAGGCATTCATAATCTAAATAATGCGACTGGTGCCCTTGCAGCTTGCAGGCTAGCGGGAGTAGAGTTCTATAAGCTTAAAGAAGCTTTAAATCAATTAAAAACTCCTAAAAGACGTTTTGAATTTCTAGGTAATTGGGAAAACAGACAAATCGTGGATGATTATGCCCACCACCCAAGTGAAATTAAAGCAACTTTAAGAATAGCCGAACTAATTATTAAAACTAAGAAAAGCGCATTACCCAAAAGACCAAAAAGAATATTCTTAACCTTTCAGCCGCATCGATTTAGCAGAACCGAAAAGTTTTTAAAAGAATTAGCACAATCTTTATCCAAAGCAGATTATATAGTATTAACTCCTATCTATTCTGCCGGCGAAAACCCTATTGAAAATGTAAATAGTGAAACACTAGCTGATGAAATTAAAAAAATTAATCCTACAATCCCTATAAAAGTTGCCAAAAATCTTGAGGATTTAACTAAAATGGTAAAACTTTTTAGTCAAGAAGATGACCTAATAATTTCTATGGGCGCTGGAAGCATAAATAGTCTATGGGATAGATTAAATATAAGCCATCAGAACAATAGTGATTACTCTAAATTAGCTGCATGATTCTTTCTAATGAGCTCAAAATTGAAAAGTTTGTTTCCCTAGCAAACTTTACCACTTGGCGAATAGGAGGAACAGCTGAATATCTTGCCGAGCCAAAAACAGTAGATGAATTAGAAGATGTAATGCAATGGGCTCACTCAAAACATATACAATGTCAAATAATAGGAGCTGGCTCGAACCTGTTAATTAATGACTCAGAAATTGAAGGTTTAAGTATATGTATGAAAAAACTTCATGGATTAAAAATAGATAAAGAAAATGGTCTCATTGTAGCTGCAGCAGGGGAATCAATTCCAAATTTTTGCCGGCAAGCTGCAAAAGCAGGCCTTCATGGTATGGAATGGGGAATTGGCATTCCCGGGACTATTGGAGGTGCAGTCGTTATGAACGCAGGTGCACAAGGGGGATCCATTGCTGATTGCCTAAGTTCTATTCAGGTACTATCTTTAACAAGTAAAAAAATATTTAATCTTAAAAAGGAAGATCTTCGGTATTCCTACAGAACAAGCATTCTACAAAAAGAACCTCTAATTGTTCTATCTGCAATTTTCAAGCTTGATCCTGGACATAGTAGCAAAAAATTATATCAATTAATCAATAAAAACCTTATGAATAGAATAAAAAGTCAACCTTACAAATTACCTAGCTGTGGGAGTGTATTCAGAAATCCTGAGCCATGGAAAGCAGGAAAATTAATCGAAGAGTTAGGTTTAAAAGGTTATCGCATAGGGGATGCTGCTATTTCAGAAAAGCATTCAAATTTTATCGTGAACTTAGGAAATGCAAAAGCGGAACATATCACTGCTCTAATTAATTTGGTTCAGGAAAGAGTGAAAGAAAAATATGGCTTTAGACTTCGAACGGAAGTAAAACAGCTCGGTTTCGATAAAAGGGACTAATCTAACTACTCGTAAATCAAACACATGGCAGCATTCGGACTCCCAAATTTCGGACAATTAACCGAAGCATTTCGTAAAGCACAACAAATCCAACAAGATGCTCAAAAGCTGCAACAAGAACTAGATGAAATGGAACTAGAAGGCTCAAATTCCGATGGAAGAGTACGCATATGGCTTTCTGGCAACCAACAACCAGTCAAGGTACAAATTGATGCATCAATTATTGAAGAAGGAAATGAAATGATTGAACAAGCAACTTTAGAAGCCATGCAAAATGCCTATAAAATTTCAACGGAAACAATGAAATCAAGAATGGAAGAAATTACTGGTGGTTTAAATCTCAATCTACCTGGAATGAGCGATATGAGTTAATCATTTCATCCAACTGTTTTCGATATAAAGAATATCTTTCCCAAGACTTTGAAATACCACAACCTGGCTCATCCCTATGCAAACAATCACGAAATTTGCAAGGAAAATTTTCTAGTTGAACTCTCAATTCTGGAAATAAATTAGGAAAATTCCTAGGGTTTACCAATAGCTCAGGTCTATTAAACCCAGGAGTATCTGCAACACGAGCTCCTTGATCTAAGGCAAATAATTCAACATGTCTAGTCGTATTTGTTCCTCTAAGCAATTTTTTAGATAATTTTCCTATGCGAAGAGACTGGTCTGGCAGAATATACTTTAACAAACTGGTTTTACCTACTCCTGAAGGACCGCATAGTAAAGACAATTTAATTGACTTTAATTTATCTATTAAATCGTTTATTCCCCTACCATCTACGATTGAAGTAATTATAGAATTATATCCCCAATCTTGAAACCTATAAACCTGTTCTTGAATAAAATTTTTTTCTATTAAATCAGATTTAGTAAGAATAATGCTCACATCGACTGAACTTTGTTCTGCTGTGAGAAGAAAATTATTTACTTGCCGATAATCCAACTTAGGACAATCTAATGAAATTACTATAAATATATGGCTGATGTTAGCAACTGGAGGTCTAGAAAAGAAATTATTTCTATTATCTACACTTTTAATAGCGGCTCGATAATGCTTCCAATCAACTGCGTCTAATTCAACATTATCGCCAACATAAATCAAAGAATCCTTATATTCTAAACTTCTTCGTCTTGTACATAGAAATCGATTATTTTTATTGGAACTATCCGAACTAGTAAAGTATTTGTTTAAATCAATTTCAACTTCCATATAATTAGCTTTCAAGGAAACAACTATCCCTTTTATTGTTGTCAATTTAGGCAGCTCCAGATGTAATTCTTAATCTTATCCAACTCATATCTTCTATAATAATTTCTACTTTATGACCCTCATTAGTTAAACCAGGAATTACCATCAATTCCGGCTCTCCCCTATCAAGATCAACAAGAAGACAATCGTCCGGTTTTAATAATTCAAGTGCTAAACGACATTTTATAAAATTCACTGGACACGGTGTACCTCTTAAGTCAAGTTTTTGAACAAAATCTTTCTCTAAACTCATCCTTTTTTGCCAAATAAGCTAGTAAATAATCCACTCTTATGATGATGATTTTGTGTCCCTTTCGCAGAGTAATGTATCGCCAAACTTTCTAGCAAAGATTTTTCATTATCAGATATTTTAGTAGGAATTTTAATATTGATAGATATTTTTTGATTTCCTCTTGCCACAGGATTACCAAGCTTAGGTATCCCTTTATTTTCTAATATAAGAACTTGATTAGGTTGAGTTCCACTTGGTATTTCAAGAGTGGTTGGTCCATCAACAGTCTCAACCTCTATAACATCTCCCAAAATTGCTTGCAAATAACTAATAGTTACTTCAGATAAAATAGTTAAACCATCTCTCTTTAATTTAGGATGATTTTTAACTTTTAAAAATACATATAAATCACCAGATGGTCCTCCTTTTAACCCTGCATTGCCCTCACCCGAAACTCGTAAACGTGTTCCAGTATCTACACCCGCTGGAATATTAATTCGTAATTTTTTTCTAACCTGATTGACACCTTTACCACCACATGAATTACATGGATCGGAAATCATTTGTCCTGTTCCACCACAATTTGGGCATTCAGCTACTTGAGTAAAACTGCCAAAAGGTGTTCTTGTGGCACGTCTAACTTGACCTGCACCCCCACAAGTACTGCAATTAGAGGGTCCAGTACCTGGCTTGGCTCCATTCCCTCGACAAGTTTCACATGTTTCTAAGTGTGGAATCTTTATCTCTTTTTCTTGGCCAAAAACTGCTTGATTAAAGTCTACGGTTAAATCATATCGAAGGTCATCTCCTTGTTGAGGACCTCGTCTCTGAGAACGACCACCTGCATTGCCAGGTCCACCAAAACCACTAAAGAAAGTCTCAAAAAGATCTGCAAAACCTCCCATATCGCCCATATCGGGCATGCCGCTGGCACCACCAATACCAGCCTCACCAAATTGATCGTATCGGGCACGTGTTTGAGGATCTCCAAGCACCTCATAAGCTCGGCCTATTTCTTTGAATCGTTCTTCAGCGCCAGGTTCTTTATTAATATCAGGATGGTACTGACGAGCTAAACGTCGATACGCTTGCTTAAGAGTATCTCCATCAGCATCTCTGGAAACACCTAATAGATCGTAATAATCAGCCATTCGATGATTAAGCTACTTTCACAGTAAAAGAAAATTGCATTGAATTAATCCTCATTTTTTGAAATATCAATCTCTTCTTTAGAAGACACATCATCAGAAGCCTCATGAGATGTATCTGATTTATCAGAAGATGCAGCAGGGCCAGGTCCCATGGATACTTTTACTAATGCATGTCTAAGAACACGACCATTTAAGTGATAACCCCTTTGCAATTCTTCAATAATTATGTCTTCAAATTGCTGGTCACTAGGTTCTCTAAGAACAGCCTCATGAAGAGTTGGATCAAATGCTTGGCCAACCACCCGCATTGGAGATACACCTAATTGTTTTAAAACATCCACCAATTGCTTATACAGACCTTGATAACTTCTGTGCAAAGCTTGAGCTTCTTCACCTTCTGGTTCTAGTTGCTGTCTAGCTCGTTCAAAATTATCTACTACAGGGAGAATCTCACTTAAGGTAGAGCAAGTTAATTGCAATCTAAGATCATCTTGATCTCTACTCTGTCGCTTTCTAAAGTTATCAAAATCGGCGGCAATCCTCATATACTGACTTCTCAAAACCTCATGCTCAGTCTCTAACTGCTGCAATCGAGATTCATTATCCAAAGTCTGCTGATCTGAATTCGCAGAAGTATCTACTTCTTCAGTAGCGATAATGTTTTGAGAATCTTTATTAGAGCATGCGTCAGATTCATCTAGAGTCGCATGATCTAAAACATTGAGCCCTTCAGAATCTTTAGGCTCTATTGGATTTATCTGATCAGCTTCTGACCCATCATTTACTGAGTCTGTCATCGAGGAAGGTACTTCTCCACTCATAAGAGTAATCAAATCCGATAACCATATGTTGAAGTAGAAAGAGTCCATTACACAACCTACGGAAGCCCGCACCTCTCAAAAAATGTAATATTTGGAAAAATCCACAGAAAAGAAGGATTTTTTGTAAGTAAATATTTAGTAATCCTGAATTTCAAATATTAAAAACTATTTGCTATTGCATTCCCAGCAAGCCAACCACTAGTCCAACAATGTTGAAAATTAAAACCTCCCGTAATTCCATCTACATCTAAAATCTCACCTGCAAAGTATAATCCTGGAACCAAATTACTTTCCATTTTGATTAGATTAACTTGATCCAATCTTACTCCACCTGCTGTAACAAATTCTTCTCCAAAAGGACCTTTTCCTATTACTTTATAAGAACTCATAATCAAAGAATTAATAAGATTTTTTTCGGCTTTTGCTTGCAAGTCAGCCCAACGAATTTCACGACTAATTCCTGCATACATTAAGAATATTAACCATAACCGTTTAGGAATAAAATTAAATGGCCGAGCAGAAGCAACTGTACTTTTTGCTTTGTTGTAGCGAAATTCTAAAAACTTATTTTTAACATAATTAAAATCGTAACCAAGCCAATTAATCTTTAAATCTCCAGTATAACGTGAATCAAATAAGCTTCTTGCAGCAAATGCGGATAATTTAATAATAGCAGGCCCACTCAATCCCCAATGAGTAAACAATACTCGTCCCTTTTCCACATATTGTTTCTTATTAACATTTAATGTCAATACTACATTAT
Source organism: uncultured Prochlorococcus sp. (assembly GCA_902589115.1). GTDB lineage: Bacteria > Cyanobacteriota > Cyanobacteriia > PCC-6307 > Cyanobiaceae > CACIRS01. Next base: position 10,482 of record CACIRS010000027.1, on the reverse strand, counting down.
CTAAAGCGATACCCTTGCATGCTTTAATAAGTTCAGAATTAATTGTAAATGAAAAAAGTGAAGGGACTGACAAAATAATTTCATGACCTAAAGCAAAGGCAATTTTTCTTCCGCTTGGATGTCCACCAGTAGCCAGCAACAATCTTTTAGAAAAAAATTGTTGATTACCCAAACAACTAATAAGAAAACCTTTTCCATCTACCAACTTTATGCCTTTTACAACAATTTTGGTTTGCGACGAAATGCCCAAAACTTTAGCTGTATTTCTCAAGCAATCGACAACAGACTTAGACGTATTTGAAACAGGAAACATTCTCCCATCTTCTTCGGCTATTAATTCAATTCCATGTTCAGCAAACCATGCAACAGCATCTCCTGCTGCAAATCTATTAAAAGGGCTAAGTAAAGGTAATTGTCCTCGAGGATAATTTATTACTAAGTTCTTAGGGTCCCAACACTCATGAGTTACGTTGCATCTTCCTCCTCCACTAATTGAAACTTTGTGAAGAACATTTTTTGTAGCTTCTAAAATAAGAATTGAATTCACACCAGATTCAGCTGCTGCTATGGCGCCCATATAGCCTGCTGCGCCACCACCTACAACGATCAAATCAACTTGTGGGTCTGAATGAAAGGGCAACTCCGTTATTGCAATAGCGTTTACCAGTTGGTCTAGGACCATCATCAAATACATGCCCCTGATGGCCTCCACAGCGATGGCAGTGGTATTCAGTCCTAGGCACAATTAATTTAAAATCTACCTTGGTATCTATCGAATTGGGTAATGGCTCCCAAAAACTTGGCCATCCCGTTCCACTATCAAACTTTGCGCTTGAAGAAAATAAAGGCAAATCGCAGCCTTGACAATAAAAAATTCCTTTACGCTTTTCATTATTCAGCTCACTACTAAATGGTCTTTCCGTTCCTTCTTCTCGTAAAACCTCATAAGCCTCTTTAGAAAGACGTTTCTTCCACTGTTCCTTAGTTAAGTTCCAATCCAGGTCATTAGGTTTAGAAGCAGCAAATACAGTTGGAATCTTAAAAAAGACTCCCACAAGACCAGTAAAAAATCCCATAAGTAATGAGCGCCTATTAAACATCAAAAGGTATTCTCCTTAACGAGAATCAATTTCTATTAAACCCCTCAACATACAGATCGAACAAACTATTTCATAAGAATGAATAATGCTAACTCAATCTAAAAAGCCAATATTCAAGCCTTATCGATTCAGCGTAGCTCCAATGATGGACTGCACAGATAAACATTTCCGAATTCTCATGCGACAGATCACTAATAAATCATTGCTATATACAGAAATGGTAGTTGCACAAGCCTTATATCACAGCAAAAATATAAAACATTTACTCGACTTTAATGAAATTGAGCATCCAATTGCTTTGCAAGTAGGAGGAGATGATCCAAAACTTTTAAAGCAAGCAGCAAAATTGGCTCATGAATGGGGATATGACGAAATCAATTTGAACGTTGGTTGTCCTAGCCAAAAAGTACAAAAAGGAAATTTTGGAGCTTGTTTAATGGCTAATCCGCATCAAGTTGGTAGATGTATTGAAGCTATGGCAGAAGAATCTAATCTTCCTGTGACTGTAAAAAATAGAATTGGTATTGATCATCTTGATAGTGAAGAATTCCTCTTAGAATTTATAGATGTTGTAGCAAAAGCTGGTGCAAAAAGATTTGCTATTCATGCAAGAAAAGCTTGGTTAAAAGGATTAGATCCAAAACAAAATCGAACAATACCACCGCTTCAATATGATCGCGTTGAAAAGATCAAGCAATTAAGACCTCATCTTAAAATAGAACTTAATGGTGGAATTCAAACAACTAGTGACTGCAAAGAGGCGCTAAAAATATTTGATGGTGTAATGGTTGGAAGAGCAGCATATGAACATCCTATGCGATGGAAAAATATAGATGAAATAATCTTTAGTGAAGAACCTCGAAATACAAAAGCTTCAGAAGTTATTCGAAATTTAATACCTTACGCAAATTATCATTTAGCAAACAATGGAAAACTTTGGGATATATGTAGACATATGCAGAAATTAGTAGAAGAAGTGCCTGGTTCTAGATTATGGAGAAAAAATCTTGGCTTAAAGGCTCAAACAAAAGATGCTGATATCACAATCATCGAAGAAGCTGCCCAGCAACTAGAAGAAGCTGGGCTTTAACAAAAACTAAATTTGAAAAATAAGTTTTATCCCTCTGCTCCGCCGTAATCAGCGGAATCAGAACCTGAGAAACTGTCTCCTTCCGGAGCAGTACCTCTGCGTCTACGACTTCGTCCGTCATCTTGAGCGGATGTGTCTTGAGAAGCACCACCATAACTACGGTCTTCCCATCCTTTAGCTCCAGAATTGCGATCACCGCCGCCGCCGCCGTAGCCGCCGCCACCGCCGCCATAACCGCCGCCGCCGCCGTAGCCGCCGCCGCCGCCGCCGTAACCACCTCTTCTAGGAGCGCTACCCCTTGGTTCGGCTTTATTGATTCTTAAAGGTCGACCCATCATTTCTGCACCTTGAAGAGCTTCAATAGCAGCCGTTTCAGCTGCTTCATCTGCCATTTCAACAAATGCAAATCCCCTTTTACGACCTGTGTCGCGTTCTAAAGGGAGAGAGCAATTTGCAATCTCACCGAAAGATGCAAATAACTCCATGACGTCTTCCTGCTCAGCGCGGAAGGGCAAATTGCCAACAAAAATACTCACTTGACTTGTGGACCGAAAATAAATAGGACGATTTGACTAGAACTAGCCATTAGATCATGAGACTTGAGAGAATCATTTCACTTCTGACAGTAATAAGGTAATAAACCCTGAAGAAGTTTAAATCATTATTTCTCCAATACTAAATTCGATCAAGCCATTCTTTCAACTGAACTTCAACTTTTTCAAAAGCAGTCCCACCATCACTAATGCGAGAAGCTACAACTTGCCTTGGGGTAATTTTTTGAAAAATATCCTGCTCTATTAATGGATTAAGTTTCTGCCAACTTTCAAGAGACAAATCTTTTAACAAAATCTTTTCACGAATACATTGTTTTACAACACTCCCTACTAACTGATAAGCCTCCCGAAATGGTACTCCCTTTGTTGCCAGATAATCTGCAACATCAGTTGCATTAGAAAAATCAGAACCTACTGCATTATCTAAGCGATCAGGACAAAAATCTAACCCTTCTTCCATCAGAATAGACATCGCTGTAACGCAATCTTGAGTAGTTTTTACAGTATCAAATAAAGCTTCCTTATCTTCTTGAAAATCTTTGTTATAAGCAAGCGGCAACCCTTTAATCATTGTCAACAAACTCTGCAAATGTCCAAACACTCTTCCACATTTTCCACGAACCAATTCAGGAACATCTGGATTTTTTTTCTGAGGCATCAAGCTACTACCTGTAGCACATCTATCTGTTAAAGAAACGAATGCAAACTCTTCACTAGCCCACAGTATTACTTCCTCAGATAGTCGGCTTAAATGAGTTAAGATTAATGATGCTGTTGCAGCAAATTCTACTGCAAAATCTCGATCACTCACTGCATCTAAACTATTATTATAAATTTTTGAAAAGCCTAATTTTAATGCAGTATCTTTCCTATTTATTGGTATTGGTGTACCTGCCAAAGCAGCCGCTCCTAAGGGAGATATATTGACTCGTTTTCTTACATCTGCTAAACGCTCACGATCTCTTTGAATCATTTCTACATAAGCCAATAAATGATGCGCCAAAGACAGTGGTTGTGCCCTTTGCAAATGTGTATAGCCTGGAATCAAAGTATAGACATTTTGTTTTGCTTTCATAAGCAAAGCTTTTTGAAATCTTTTTAGATTTAAATCAAGTTCATCAATTCTTCTACGCAACCAAAGTCTTAAATCAGTGCCAACTTGATCATTCCGACTTCGACCTGTATGAAGTTTCTTTCCTAATGACCCAATTAAAGCTATTAAACGGCGTTCAACTGCAAAATGAATATCCTCATCTTTTATATCAACTTTAAATTTACCTTCTTTTGCCTCTAAACGAATTTTTTCAAGTCCTTGCTCGATTTTCAAAGCTTCTTCAGAAGAAACAACACCACAATTTCCAAGCATTCGAACATGCGCGATAGAACCATCAAGATCTTCTTGCAAGAGGTTTATATCAAATCCTATTGAGGCATTAAATTCTTCAATAAAAGGATTTAATCCCTTGTCAAACCTATTACTCCAAACCTCTTTCATATCAATATCCTCGAAGAATCATAATTAATAGTTTGTCAAAGATTCAGATTGGGGAATCTGTCAAGGTTGGCAGCTTCAAATCTTCATTGATTTTGAAGACAACCATAGAAGCATCATCTTCCAAATGGTGATTAGAACCTACAAAGCGATCTAAACGTAAAAACATATTATTAAGAATACCTTGAGCGTCTAAGTCTTTCCTTGCAATATCATCAAGAGCTTTAATTAATCTTGATTCGCCAAATCGATCTCCAGTAAGTCCCAAAGCTTCTGTAACCCCATCTGTGTAATACAAAATTATGTCGCCAGGATTTAGAGAAATTTCTTCACAACCGTAATTTGCTTCTAATTCAAGACCTATTAACAGACCAGGTGCATCTAATCTAAGAACAGATTTTTTTTCTGCTCTCCACAATAAAGGTGGATTATGAGCAGCATTTGCATAACGCAATCGTCTACTGCGCGGATCAAAATCAGAATAAAAAAGCGTTACAAATCTATTTGAGTGAGACAAATCCTCCTGTGCAAGCTGATTTAAATCATGAAGAATCCTATTAGGAGGCAAACCGCTTAAAACCTCAGCCCTCAACATTCCTCGCAACATTGTCATTAATAAGCCTGCAGGAACTCCTTTACCCATAACATCACCAATGACAAGTGCCCACCGACCTTTTTCACGTCGCTTTCCAAGTAACTCTGGTCGTGTAGGCATGAAATCGTAATAATCTCCTCCTACTTGAAAAGCAGGTCTACATCGAGCAGCTAGTTGCACTCCTTCAATGATTGGACATCTATCCGGTAATAGTTGTCCTTGAATTTCCGCACCAATACTTAATTGGCGATCAACACTTTCATGACTACGAACTTCTTGAAGAATTAAATCATTTTCAATAGCTACACCAGTTAAATCGGCAACTAATTGCAAATATTTCTTGTGAACATCACTCCATGCAACAGAATGTTTTAAAGAAAAAACATATAATCTTCCTCTAGCACAACCTCTTGTTACTACAGAAGTTGCAAATATTTCAGAAGTAGGAATATTTCTTTTAACTAATCTATCCATAGCAATGATTTGAGCTTGATCTTGTCCAAAACCAATTTTTGTTCCAGCTTCTAAAGTCAACAAATTTCTAATTAATTCATAAAATTGATCCGATGGCAATATTTGAAGTTGCTCTCTCCATAAAGAACCATCTTGCTTGAATGGAACCAATAAGGAACCTTCTAGTCCAACAATTCTTGAGGCAACTATTGGAACTAACTCCAAAAAACGATGCAAATTAGTAAAATTTCTTAAAGCAAAAGCCAAAGAAGAAAGAAGCTCCTGATTACTTTTTTGTTCTTTAGACAAACTGTCAAATAAATCTTTCAAAGAGCTAGACGCACTTTCTGAAAGAGGTTTTGGAATATTATGAAATGACGCAGCTGATTGACGTCTAAGAGGCTTATTGCTCACTGCCTTTACACTGCAGGATTAGAAACTTAGCAAAATCTTCGAAAAGAAGCTGCCTATTCAACGAATTGCCAAAAGAGCTTCAACAAATTCAAAACTATTAAAAGGTCTCAAATCACGAATTCCTTCACCAGCCCCTATAAATCTGATTGGAAGATTTGCTTCACTGGCAACAGCTAAAGCAACACCGCCCCGTGAGGAACCATCTAATTTAGTTATAACTACACCTGTAAGCCCAACCGAATCTGCAAAAGCCATAGCCTGCTTCAAACCATTTTGACCTTGACTTGCATCTAAAACCAACAAAGATTCAACTAGCGCATTTGGTGCGAGCTTATCAATAATGCGACGAATCTTTTGTAATTCTTCCATCAAATTATGTTTTGTTTGAAGTCTGCCTGCAGTATCAACTAACAAAAGATCAGTTCCCTTAGACTTAGCAGCTCCAATGGCATCAAAAACAACTGCAGCTGGGTCAGCATTCGCAGAAGGATTTGCAATTACAGAAACACCAGATCTCTCACCCCATAGTTCAACTTGTTTAACTGCTGCCGCCCTAAAAGTATCAGCTGCAGCAATCAAAGTAGAATATTTACTTTGAATAGCTAAATTCGCTAATTTTCCCAAAGTTGTTGTTTTTCCAACACCATTAACTCCTACCAATAACCAAATATTTAAAACACCCTTTTTAGGAACTAATAAATCATTTTTTTTATCTTTTATAGGCTTATTTAAAATCTCACATAGTTGCTCCTTAAGAAATCTCAATCCTTCTTCTGCCCCTAAAACTTCCTCGTTCAGTTTAGTTCTCAAAGCATCAAGTGCTGAATCTGTTGCTTTAACACCTGAATCAGCTCTTAAAAGTAAAGTTTCTAATTCTTCAAGAACTTCTGGAGTTAAAGGATCATCGCCAAGATTCTCCAAAAGAGATGTAACAAATCCTTGTCTTGTTTTTTCTAGACCATTTCTTAATCTGCCTAACCAATCTATTTGCTCTACCGTAATATCTTTAGTCTTCAGACCTTGAGCTGCTAATACCTCAGCAGACCAAGTAAAAGAATCATCAAACTCTCCAAGTCTTGGTTCTAAAGATTCTTTTTCTAAATCAACAACTAAATCGCTATTTAAAGGCTCTGTAGATTTAACATCTATATTAGTAGAACTTGTATCATTTTCTATAGATAAAGAATCCAAAGAAGATGAATTCTTATTTGCTTCAATTTTAAATAATTCCTCTTGATTTTTCTTTTGAATTTCTATTTGTTTTTGTTTTAATTTTGCATATGCTTCTTTAGCCCATTCTAAAGAATCTAGTTCCCCTTTCGATGAACTAATTTCTTTATCATTATTTCCTTTGGCAGTCTCAATCAAATTAGATTCTTCATTATCAGAAGAATCGACATTTTCACCTTTGAATTGATCGTAAACCATTAGGCAAGATGTAAAAAACTTGAGTTTTGAAATCTTCTAAGGATTCCATTAATCATTCTTCTTCCTTGATCATCACTATAACGATTTGCTAAATCTACAGCTTCATTACATGCAACCGCTGGAGGTGTTTTTAAATTAACAAGGTCTACAACAGTCAATCTCAAAATATCTCTATCAATTCTTGGCAATCTATACAATCTCCATCCTTCCATAACTTGATCCAATCTAACATCTATATTAGATCTCTCTTCAATAACCAAACGAATTCTTGTAAGTGCATCCTTTTGTACTAAAGGATCATTACTTAATGCAAAAAGTCTAGGCATTTCCAAGCTAAGAGAAAGACCATTCAAAACCTTTTCTGCATGCACTAATCCTTCTTTCAAATGTAAACGCACTCCATCTAGTGATTTTTTTTCAAAATCTTGCAGCTCACTATCTAAAAGTTTTTGATGTGCATTTTCTAAATCTTGAGCAGAAGTATCTAATCCTTCTCGCCAATGATCTAATAAACTTTCCAAAGCTCTTTGCATCAAAAGATCCAATGATAATGACTGAATATCTTGATCAATACCATCAGAAATTTGCCCTAAAGCCAAAAGAGCTAATTCCCTTGCAGTTGATTTAGGATTCATTATCTATTTATAAATAAAGCAAACTTCCCTTAGGATTGAGAAGCTGATGATGAAGCGGTAGTTGCTCTAAATTGAGCAAATAAGCTTGAAAAACTTCTATTAACTTGAGTTTCTCTTTCATCAGGATTAACAATTCCTGCTGAAATAATTGTTCGAAATGCATCTTCTACAGAGATATTCAAATCCTTAACAGAGCCTTCAGGCACCAAGGTATACCATCCTGTTGTGGGATTAGGCGCTGTAGGAATAAAAACGCTCAATAGTGTTTGATCTAATTCAGGTTGTAGTGAAGGGCCAACAATACCTGTTACAAAGCCAACACTAAAAAGACCTTCTCTAGGATATTCAACTAAAACTACTCTGCGGAATCGAGTGGAATTATCTCTTAAAAAAGTTTCTAAAAGTTGTTTAAGAGTTTTATAAACGGAACCAGCTAAAGGAATTCTAGAAAGAGTACCTTCACCAAACTCAAGAAGCCACCTACCAACAATATTGCGGGCCATTAAACCAATTAACAAAATTCCTAGCAAAGGCACTGTTAAACCCAAAGCAAGGTTAATTAAATCTTGTAAAAGCGGGTTAAGAGTAATGAATGGATTGAATTGCTTTGGAATCGACGTCAAAAAGGCCAACACAAAGCGACTAACAATTGTTGACAACCAAATTGTTGTGGCTAAAGGAATAACCACCAACAACCCTGCTATCAAGTCGTTTTTGAGATCTTGCTGAAGCCTCGAAGCCAAAGCAACCTCTGTTCTAGGAGTGGACTGGACCACTGAATGTCACTTACCTTAGGAATAGGTTATTTAACCAAAGAAACAATTTCAATTAACCAGAAACGTTTAACAAAGGGTAAAAGCCTATACCAATTATATAAAAGCATCCCACTTTCGGTAAGTATTCCTTTAAATCACTTGCTAAATAAGGGTTTTATAGTTTCTGATCACAAGCTTTGGACCAAAACAGAACACAAAAAGAATTAACAGCCAACCTGAAAAAAAAGGCTATTGAAGAAGGGTTTAACCCTGTAGGGATTGCCAACATCCCTGGAAGCGAAAAAATTCATCTCAGAACAGCTGCTTTGCAACGTTGGTTAAAAGCTGGTTTCCAGGCAGATATGAAGTGGATGGAAGCATCTAGAAGAAATAATATCGAAACCTTGCTTGAAGGAGCAAAAAGCGTTCTCGTTGTTGGACTCAACTATTACGTAAATAGAGAACAATCAAAAGGCAGCCTCTCAATAGCCCGATATGCCTGGGGAAGGGACTACCACCGAGTTCTCACAAAACGACTTAAACGAATCGGACAATGGCTTCAAGCTGAAAGACCTAATTGCAAATGGAAAATTTGTGTAGATTCTCAACCATTACTGGAAAAAGCATGGGCAGAAGAGGCAGGCCTGGGATGGATTGGGAAAAACAGCAACCTTATAAATAAAAATCAAGGGTCATGGATGGTCTTAGGAAATTTACTGTGCACCGAACTACTTATTGCTGATGAACCAACCAAACCACTTTGTGGCAAATGTGAAGAATGTATACATGCCTGCCCAACCAATGCTATTTCAGAACCTTTTGTAATTGACTCTCGCTCTTGTCTTGCATATCACACTATTGAAAACAGATCACAATTTATTCCAAAAGAAATTCAAGCAAAGATGGGAAAATGGATAGCTGGATGTGACATTTGCCAAGATGTTTGCCCTTGGAACAAAAAGAAAATTCCAAGCAATGAAGATCCAGAAGTTGCTCCAAGAGAATGGGTGATGAATTTAACTAAATCCCAAGCACTAGAATGGGAAGACACAATATGGGATGAGAAATTGCAAGGATCTGCACTAAGAAGAATCAAACCCTGGATGTGGCGTCGAAACGCTAAAGCTATTGATATTAATCAAAAGCTAGAGAGGAATAAATGAATATTGCCAGGCTGAGCCATTATTTTTTGAGCCAGTCTTTAATTTGGCTAAAAGGTATATTAATAATAATTCCAATTATTTCTTTTCAAGCTGCTCAAGCATTTATTCCATATGTATATGAACCAAATCCAAAAAATTTAAATAACACTGGAATTAATATTGGCAAAACAGCTGCCCAGTTACTGCAAATTGGACAACCAAAAGAAGCAGAAAGATTAGCTTTAATTGCGGTAAAATTAAAGCCTAATGATTTTCGATTATGGTCTGTTTTAGCAGAAGCACAGTTAAAACTGAATCAATTTGAAAAAGCCAAAAAATCATTACAAAAAGCGAAACAATTAAATCCGAAGCAAGCAAGCTTATGGTTTGCAGAAGCCACATTATTATTGCAAGAAAAGAAAATTAATGAAGCAATTTCAAGCATAAATAATGGATTGATTTTAGATCCAAATAATGCTGGTGGTTATTTTCAATTAGGCAATGCAAAAGTAATGCAAAATAAATTAAAAATTGCAATAAAATATTTTCAAAAAGCTGCAACATTAAAACCTAATTTTTGGGAAGCTCTAAATAATCAGGGGCTAATGCTTTTTGAATTGAATAAACACAAAGAAGCTATAAATATATGGGAAAAAGTTTTAAAGATTGAAAAAAATGCTGAACCAATGCTTGCATTAGCTGCAACTATCCACCTACTTGAACCTAAAAACATTAGTGCTATTGATCTAGCTGTTGAAGCATTACAAAAAAACCCAAACTATGTTTCATCTAAATTTCAAAAAGAACAACTTTGGGGCATAAAA
>CACIRS010000026.1 GCA_902589115.1 uncultured Prochlorococcus sp. | reverse complement strand
GTTTCGGCTTCCATTGCGAAACGAGCTTTTGTTTTTCCAAACTGCATTGCTTGACCTGGACCACCAGGCATGGAATTTGACCGCCTTGCAAGCAGTATTAATCCTCCAATTAATATTAATGGAAATAATAGGTTTCCTAGAATTCCTAATCCAGGGGGAGTAGTTCGAGCTGGATGAATATCAAAACTAATTCCTTCTTCTTTAAGGGTATTTATAAGTTCTGGCACAAGTCCAGGTAGATCTACTCTTAACCTCTGGACGCGATTATCAAGTTCTGGATCAATTGCTTCAACTACTGCATTGCGTCCGCCCTCATAAATATCCACTGAAGTAACCCTTCCAGCTTCAACATAGTCAAGGAAACGTCCATAACTCATTCTTGCTACAGCAGCATTCCTTGGGGCTATAGGTGTCCCATTATCAGCTTGGGGCTTTAGCTGATTTCCACCAATGATCTGCCAACTGAGCAATAGCACCATGCCAATTGGCAAAATCCATAGTGCAATTAGGCGCCAACGCTTATTCATTGAGTTCAAGTATTCGAAAGGATTCTAAAGGTCTGAATCGATATTCGTTGGTTAGACAGCTAATTTATATTGTAAAACATCTAAATTTATAGCTAAAGGTAAAATAAGATAATAATTATCGATTAAAAATATCTACTAAATATTCTTTTTAAATATAGAGTATAATTTTTCTGAAAAAATATTTACAAACTTCTAAGCGCAACAATTGGGTCTAATTTTGCAGCCCTTTTAGCTGGTAACACTCCAAAGATTAGTCCAATAGAACCAGAAAGAGAAACAGTAATTAGTATTGTTACCGTACCTATTGTTGCTGGAAGTGGTGTAAGTAATGAAATGATAGAGATTGCACCTAGGCCTGTAGCCGAACCAATTAAACCCCCAAAAGAAGAAAGTATTAGGGCTTCAATCAAAAATTGATTTAATACATCTTGGCTTCTCGCTCCTAAGGCTTTTCTCAAACCAATTTCTTCTGTTCTTTCGCTTACCGATACAAGCATGATATTCATTATCCCTATTCCACCAACTAGAAGTGATATTCCTCCAATCGCAGCTAACATAAGAGTTAAACCGCCTGTAATTGTAGAAACAATTTGCAAGGCGTCCTTTTGAGATCGTACAGCAAAGTCATCGTCTCTAAGAATTTTATGTCGCTGCCTTAATAGATTAGTAATTTGAAATTTTGCCGCTTTTGTACTTTTATCGTCAATTGCCTCTACACTTATAAATGTCAAGCTAATTCCATAAGTTTCATCCCTACCTGTTATTCTGTTGACCATTGTTGATAAAGGGATATAAGCATTTTCGTCTTGGTTATTACCAAATACAGCTCCTTTCGGTAACATAATACCTATAACATTAAATGATTGGTTTTTTATTCTTATTTTTCTACCTAAAGCTATTGAGGTGCCAAACAACTTTTGTTTTAAATCTGGACCCAAAATAACTACATTCCTTGCGGATTTTATGTCCTGGTCATTGATGAATCTTCCTTTCCCTATCTCAAAGCTCCTTACTGATAAAAAATCTGGTGTTATTCCTGAAATAGAACTAGTTGTAGATTTAGATTGAAATTGAACTACTTCACTTGAAGTTATTTGAGGAGCAACTCTTTTTACAGATGGAACCTGTTTTTTTATGGCTTCAGAATCTTTTAAGACCAGAGTTTTAGGAAATGTCACTCCTCTTCTCCTTGTATCATTATTGCCTGGTACTACAAATAAAACATTGGCACCTAAATTGCTTAACTGATTTTCTGCTAAGTTTTGAGCGCCTCTTCCTACTCCGACTAAGGTTATTACAGATGCGTTCCCAATAACAATACCTAACATGGTTAGGGCACTTCTTAACTTATTACTTTTAAGTGTTATTATAGCCATTCTAAGTGTTTCTTTTAGAGGTAACTTACTAGACATAAATACTAGATAATCTCCTTGTAGTGTCCCTTTTTACTGTTAACGATTTCTACTTTTATAAGATCTGTAGATCCACTAACACCAGAAAGGGTACCTGCAGTTTCTACAACTAGATCTCCTTCTTTTAGTAATTCTTTATCTTGGCATACCTGTAGAGCAAGGTTAAATGTTTCTGCGGTACTTTGTTTCGTTAAAATCAATATTGAATTAACGCCCCATACTAGTTGCAATCTTCGTGCGACATTTATTTCGCTAGTAACTGCAAGAATTGGAGTTGCTGGTCTGAATTTACTTACATTATTAGCTGTAGCTCCGCTTTTTGTTAAAGGTAAAATTGCAGCAGCAGTGAGTTGACTTGCAATACTACTTACTGCTGCACTTATAGCATTTGGAATTGTGCTAGCCAAGTGGCTCTCAATTGCCCTTAGTGGATAATCTCTTTCTATCCTTTTAGCAATTGTGGCCATTGTTGATACTGCCTCTACTGGAAAGTCCCCTACTGCAGTTTCATTAGAGAGCATCACAGCATCTGTACCATCCAATATTGCATTTGCTACGTCACTAACTTCTGCTCTTGTCGGTCTAGGGCTAGAAGCCATTGAGTCAAGCATTTGAGTAGCGGTAATTATTGGAATTCCAAGACTATTTGCTCTTTTTATTAATCCTTTTTGTAGTAAAGGAACCTCTTCTGCGGGCATTTCTACACCTAGATCTCCTCTCGCAACCATTACGCCATCACATAGAGGCATAATTGAATCAATTTGATCAATAGCTTCAAACTTTTCAATTTTTGCAATAACTGGTGTTTGATGTCCTTGATCAGATATTAGTTTTTTTATTTCATTAATATCAGAAGGATTTCTTACAAAACTTAAAGCCACCCAATCGACTCCATGATCAAGTCCAAAGACAAGATCTTTTCGGTCTTTTTCTGTTAGTGCTTTTACAGATAGTTGTACATCAGGAAAATTTACACCTTTATTATTAGAAAGCACACCTCCTACAGTAACTTTACAGTGTAGAGTTTTTTCTTGCTTATCTACTTCATTTACTACCATTTCTACACGACCGTCATCAAGTAATATTCTGCTTCCTGGATTAACTTCTTCAGCTAGTTTATCATAAGTAACCGTTGCAATTTGTTGATTACAATCTACATTTTTTGAGGTAAGAGAAAAATTTTCCCCGTTAGCAATGCTGATAGGTCCATCTTTGAATCTTCCAAGTCGTATTTTTGGCCCTTGTAAATCTTGAAGAATACCAACATGGATTCCAAGATCATTTGAGACTTCTCTTATCGTTCTAATTCTAGATTGATGTTCTGAATGGTCGCCATGAGAAAAATTTAGACGAAATGTTGTTGCACCAGCTTTAATCAAAGCAGCAATAACTTCTGGTTTTTCTGTGGCTGGCCCGATAGTGGCTACTATCTTGGTCCTTCTAGTCAGATCTATCTGTGGCATTAAAGGGACCTTAGACAATTCGGAAAATAACATCTCCTAGTCAAACTCATTAACTAACCTTTTTTTGATTATTACTCATGGATCTCAACGAATACCAAATAAGGGCTCGTGAGACGGCCAAATATCCCAATGTAGGATCTAACCTTATATACCCTACTCTTGGACTCTCTGGAGAATCTGGAGAAGTTGCAGACAAAGTCAAGAAAGTACTCCGAGATAATGATGGAGTTTTTGACGAGAATGTTAAAGAAGCTATTAAACTCGAATTAGGCGATGTGCTTTGGTACGTATCGCAGTTGAGTAGTGAATTAGGTTTTTGCTTGAGTGAAGTGGCCATTTCCAACCTTGAAAAACTTTCTAGTAGAGACAAAAGAAATGTAATAAAAGGGGATGGTGATAATAGATAATTAATATTTACCAATAATTAACAAATACTATAATTTTAGTTTCCCGATTTGATAGGATGATTTTGTATGCTTTCAGTCGTAAGAAATCTAATACATAGATCCAGCTATAAATGTTAGACTTGCAGTATTTAAGAGTTGTTGCATCAAATTGAGAACAATAAAAGCAAGTATTGCTGAAAGGTCCAAACCTCCTATAGGAGGGATAATCCCTCTAAATGCATTCAAATAGGGGTCTGTAATTGAACTTACTGAACTAAGAACTGGGTTGCTCCAGTCAAGATTTGGGAACCAGCTTAATAGCACTCTTATAATCAAAATTAGTGAGTAGATTTCAAGAGTTTGGGAAAGTATTTGGAGTAAAGTTGAAAAGATTTCCATGAGTAAAAAAGGGAAAAGTTTGTCTCCTATGCTGCCTTAGGAGGTTCTGATGATCCAGTATCTGGCAATACTGAAAATGTTCGATGAAATTTTTCTGAGAGAGTTAGCCAGTATGACCTCCCCTCGCTTTGCCTTTTTCTGTCAATAAAGTTTTGAGCCATTAATTCCTTTATATGATCATAAGCACCTGATCCTCGTAGATCAACTAGATCAGATTGAAGAATCCTTTTCTTTAAAGCTATTGTTGCCAAGGTTCTCAAAGCAGCAACTGAGAGATCGACTGGTAAAAGGTTTTTAACTAAACCACCTAGACCAGGTTTTAATTCAAGACTATAACAACCTTTGTATTCAACTATATCTAGTGCAGTATCTCTTTGAGCATAGCCAGCCATTAACGCTAAAAGAGCTTGTTCAACATGATCTTCATTCTCTTGAGCTAGTTCAGAAATTTCCTTTAATGAGATTGGTTTGCCTTTTAGGTAAAGGATTGCTTCTAAGCGTGCAGGCAAAGAGATAGTCGTATCCAAATTCATTTCTAGAGATGAGTCATTGATATCCATAATCGACACGATGGAAGATAGATCAAATTACCTCGATTAATGGAGATTTGCACCTAAAAAGAGTTTATAAGCTGGATTATTTGTCTCGTCCCAGCTTGGGTAACCAATCTCCTGAAGGAACTCATCCCAATCAGTTTTTGCATCTTTCTGGATTAAAACACCTACAACAATTCTTCCTACATCTGCACCATGATTACGATAGTGGAAAATACTTATGCTCCATTCAGGGTTTAGTTTGTTAACAAATTGCATTAACGCACCTGGCCTTTCTGGGAATTCAAATCGATAAAGTAATTCAATGCAATTATCTTTACATAGCAAATTCGCTGATGTTGGTAACCTTCCTCCAACCATATGCCTAAGATGCATCTTTGCTAGCTCATTATCACTAAGGTCTAGACATGATAATCCTGCTCTTTCTATATTTTTAATGAGGTTATCTCTATCCAATTTATCTTCCACCTCAACTCCCATAAATATTTGAGCTTGTTTACCTTCAGACATTCGATAACTAAATTCTGTAAGACTTCTTGTTTCTAAAACTTTGCATACTTTTCTTAGACTACCCGCCTCCTCAGGAATTTCTACAGCTAGCATTGTTTCTCTTTCCTCCCCTATTTCAGCTCTTTCTGCTACAAATCTAAGTCGATCAAAATTCATATTTGCACCGCAAGCAATTGCTATTAAATTAGAACCCTTTATATGATTATTTGAAATATCAGATTTTAATCCTGCTATTGATAGTGCACCAGCAGGTTCTAAAATTGATCTAGTATCTTCGAAAACATCTTTTATAGCTGCACATATCTCATCGTTACTTACTGTGACCATTCTGTCTACATATTTTTTCGCAAGATTGAAACTATTTTCTCCTACTTCTTTAACTGCTACACCATCTGCAAAAAGTCCAACGCTTGAAAGCTTGATCCTTTTACCTGCTTTAAGAGAAAGTGACATTGCATTTGCATCATTAGGCTCTACTCCTATCACCTGAATACTTGGCCAGATGTTTTTTACATAAGCTCCAATTCCACCTATTAAACCTCCACCACCAACAGCTACATAGATTGCATCAGGAGGTTTTTGGCACTGTCTTAGAACTTCAACCCCAATTGTCCCTTGGCCTGCAATAACTTCTGGGTCATCAAAGGGATGAATAAAATTTAGACCTTTTCTAGAACTAATTCTTAAGGCTTCTTGATAGGCCTCATCGTAATTATCCCCGTGTAAAAGTACTTCTGCATTATGAGCTTTAACTGCTTTTATTTTGACTAACGGCGTTGTAACTGGCATTACTATTACAGCTTTGCATTTTAAATAAGATGCACTGAGCGCTACGCCTTGGGCGTGATTCCCTGCACTTGAGGCAATTACTCCTCTCTGTAACTCTTCTTTAGTTAGACGAGACATCCGGTTATAGGCACCTCTGAGCTTGAAAGAAAAAACTGGTTGAAGGTCTTCTCTCTTTAGCCAGACTTGATTTTGTAGTCGCTCACTTAAATTCTTCGCAAAATCAAGGGGAGTTTCTTCAGCAACGTCGTATACGCGTGCTCTAAGTATCCTTTGTAAATAATCTTCCATGCATACATTTTGACAAGATTTTCAACTTCTAGTTTTTAAAATCCGTAGTTGATAGCAATAATTTCGACAAACCGAGCTCAAAACAACGTAGATTACTTCTATTGAGAGTAAGGGAATGCGACTAAGCGAGTTAACCCATCCAAATCAGTTGCATGGTCTTAGTACCGAAGAGCTGGAGGATGTTGCTTGTCAAATAAGAGAAAGACATCTTCAAGTTGTTTCAACTAGTGGAGGACACTTAGGTCCAGGCTTGGGAGTCGTCGAATTAACGATTGCTCTTTATCAGACTCTTGACCTTGATGTCGATAAGGTTGTCTGGGATGTTGGACATCAGGCATATCCTCATAAACTTCTTACCGGTAGGTACTCTGATTTCGATAGTCTTCGTCAAAAGGATGGTGTAGCTGGGTATTTAAAAAGATCCGAAAGTAAATTTGATCATTTTGGAGCAGGTCATGCAAGCACTTCAATTTCGGCAGCACTTGGAATGGCTCTAGCTAGAGATAGAAGAGGAAAAGATTTCAAATGTGTTGCTGTTATAGGAGATGGAGCTCTTACTGGTGGTATGGCATTAGAAGCAATTAATCATTCGGGGCACTTACCAAATACTCCTTTATTGGTTGTTCTTAATGACAACGATATGTCCATATCTCCCCCAGTAGGAGCACTCTCAACTTATTTGAATCGAATGCGGCATAGCCCCCCTATGCAATTTATTTCTGACAGCGTTCAAGAGAGTGTGAAGAATCTTCCTTTTATGGGAGGTGAACTTCCTGAAGAAATTAAGTCACTTACTGGAAGCATGAGGAGATTAGCTGTTCCAAAGGTTGGAGCAGTCTTCGAAGAATTGGGTTTTACCTATATGGGACCAGTTGATGGTCATGATATTGCAGGAATGGTTAGATCATTTCAAACAGCTCACAGAGTTGGTGGACCAGTACTAGTACATGTTGTTACCACTAAAGGAAAAGGATATCCATATGCTGAAGCTGATCAAGTTGGTTATCATGCACAGTCTGCCTTTGATCTGACTACTGGAAAATCAAAACCTTCTAAAAGCCCTAAACCTCCAAGTTATAGCAAGGTTTTTGGACAAACATTAGTAAAACTTTGCGAGCAAGATAGTACTGTTGTTGGAATTACGGCTGCTATGGCAACTGGAACGGGATTAGATCTCTTACAAAAGTCAATTCCAGATCAATATTTTGATGTTGGAATCGCTGAACAACATGCAGTAACTCTCGCTGCTGGTATGGCTTGTGAAGGTTTAAAGCCTGTTGTCGCTATTTACAGCACATTTTTGCAAAGGGCCTACGATCAATTAATTCATGATGTAGGTATACAAAATTTACCTGTAACCTTTGTTCTTGATAGGGCTGGAATAGTTGGAGCAGATGGTCCAACTCATCAAGGGCAATATGACATTAGTTATCTAAGGTCTGTTCCTAACTTCACAGTAATGGCACCTAAAGATGAATCTGAACTTCAACAAATGTTGGTAACTTGTTTAAAACATGATGGCCCAGCAGCATTGCGAATTCCTAGAGGTTCGGGAGAGGGGGTCCCTTTAATGGAAGAAGGATGGGAACCAATAAAGATAGGAAGAGGAGAAGTGCTGGCTGAGGGCGAAGATTTATTAATAATTGCCTATGGTGCCATGGTGTCAGTTGCTATTAAAACTTGTAAGCTCTTATCAGATTCAGGAGTAAACCCAACTCTAATAAATGCAAGATTCCTGAGGCCTCTTGACCAAGCTTTAATTCACCCACTTTCAAGAAGAATTCGTAAAGTAGTAACTATGGAAGAAGGAGCTATAGCAGGAGGTTTTGGCGCAGCTGTTGTTGAATCACTGATTGATGAAGATATTATTGTTCCTACCTTAAGAATAGCAATACCCGATAAATTAGTTCATCATGCTACACCTGATGAAAGCAAGCAAGATTTAGCCTTGACACCTACTCAAATATATGAACGCATTCACAAACGTTTTAATTTCTCAGATAACAAGACTTATCTTGAGGTAAATAATCCATCAGAATCATTGCAAATATAAGCTCATCTTCTATCAGATAATTTAACTGTCATTATGTTTTATCTATAATATATTAAATGATAAAAACTTTTTTTGCCGTCAAGAGGCATTAAATTCGAGAAATATTCTCTAGAGACCTTTTATAGCAGAATTTATAAAGTTGCTTTGTATTTGTTTTTTGAGTAATTCGTATCAATCTGATTTGCTTTTGATTAGTCGGTAATTTTAATATTTATACCTTGTTGTTATTACGGAATAGTATATGCATACTCTTAAATAACTAAAAAGAATTCAGGCAAGTGATTGGCTTTTTCATACAAAAAACGGGTAATGAATATTCATTACCCGTTTTGATAATCTTTAGTTATTTTTTAAGCTTTACCCTTATTTATTTATTGCTTTATAAATAAACAGGGACTTGTTGGTGTTGGAATCTAAAGGACTCCTCTTGCAGCAAGGCCCAAAATAGATCCAATGCCAAGCACATGACCTAGGCAGTTTGCTGCAACAACTGAGGCATGGCTCATACCTCCAAAATATCTTGAGTTAGGAATTTCAAACCCAACATTCGGCTGTGCAATATTTGCTTTGGCAATTGCATAAGCGAGAACATGGCAAGCGATCATGACCACTGCGCACTTCGGTGACCAAGAGAATGTTGCTGGGGCTGTTGCAGCTAGTAAGGATGTGATCATGAATACTGTGGAACGACAGACGTTACCATTCTCCTGTATAGAGGCAAATTAACCAATAACTATGACTTCCTCTTAAGAGTTATTTACCACTTTCTCTTCAGAAGGGGCTATGAATCCAACTACCACTAGTGCATCACTGAGAGTAAGAAACGCCTCGGCTGCTCCATGTAAGGGATCAATATCAGTTAAGTCGGCGCCGTAGAAAATTTTTGCAAATATTGCAAAAACTATTGTCATCACAACAAAAAGGAGGGTCAGCCTGAAACCCCATAAGGAGATTTTTGGAATATCTGATGACTTTTGAGCCCAATAAAGAAAAATTAAATAAGGTGCTAACGAGAGAACAAAGAAGGGGGACGGGTCAACTTTGCCTAGGTTGATTAAAAACGTATCCAATATTGAAATGTTCATAGTTTTTGATCTTGCGTGCGAAACAAATTCCATGCCGCAATAGCTAAGCACGTGTTCCCCATCGTTGTTAAAGCTGCTTGAAGAACAACAAGTCCCTTTAATGATTCTGCATTGTCATACAAATGCCATGTAATAGCTGCCATAGCGCTAGCTAAATTTGGAAGCATTGCTAATGCAAGCCATTTGAGACCAGGATTTAGTCTTATTTCACCCAATCGAGTTATAAGAACGATCGCAAGCATCCACTCAAATAGGGTTGTGATGTGAATAAACCAAGTTCCTAGTGAAAGTTCATGCACAAAATTGACCAGTAACTTTGTAATAGTGAACAACTTAGGACATTAAGCTTTTTCCAAAAATCAGTTCTTTATATTTTATGTTAATTATTTACTGAGAATTATTAAGAATATTTGATAGCGTTTTTTTTAAGGTTTGTAGCTATTAACCATTATTTATTCTAAGTTTTGTTTTAGAGTCAAAAAGGTGCAATTTTTCTTGCTTCCAATTTATTTTGTGATCAGAATTGATAGAGATATCAGCATTACATAGCATCCTAAGTCTCCCTTGGGAGGTATCAAGGTGAAAAAGTTGATTAGTACCTAACCATTCTGTATATAAAATTTTAAAATCTATTCCTTTATTATCCAGGAATATATCTTCTGGTCTTATTCCTTTAATTAGCCCCGCTGATTCTGGGAATAAATTAATTTGTGGTCTTCCTACAAAGCTAGCCACAAAAATCGAAGCTGGTGTTTTGTATATATCTTTAGGTGTTCCTATTTGTACTAACCTTCCATCATTAAGAATGGCTATTCGATTGGCCATTGACATAGCCTCATGTTGATCATGGGTGACGTAGATAACGGGTTGATTACCGTTAAGTATTAACCTTCTTAACTCTGGTCTAAGTCTCTCTCTAAGTTGAGCATCCAAGTTGCTCATTGGTTCATCTAGAAGATATAGACTTGGATCTCTTAATAATGCTCTAGCAAGGGCAACTCGCTGTCTTTGTCCTCCTGATAAGGCGGCTGGTTTTCTGGTTGAAAGGTGTTCAAGCTTTAATAAATCGAGAATTGAAGAAACTCTTCTAATTGATTCTTTTTTTGATATACCTCTTATTTTTAATCCTAGTGAAAGATTTTCATAGATGGTTAAATGTGGAAAGAGTGCATAGCTTTGAAAAACCATTCCTATCTTTCTATCTACTGGTGAAATATTAGTTATATCTTCGTCATTTATAAATATTGAACCACTATCACAAATCTCTAGTCCTGCAATTAATCTTAGCGTAGTACTTTTACCACATCCACTTGGTCCCAATATAGCTAAGCACTCTCCATCTTTAACCTTTAAACTAAGATCTTGTATTATCCAGTTCTTATTTATTTGTTTATTTATACTGTTCAGAATTAGAGTCATCCTTTGATTGCTCCTTGAGTTAAGCCAGAGACTATTCTCTTCTGGAAGATAAATACTATAAGGAGTAGTGGCAGAGCACCTACTACTGTTGCCGCTGCATAGGCTCCATAAGGAACAGAATAAACAGAGGAGCCAGCGATTCTTGCAATAGCAACTGGAAGTGTAATTAACTCTGACTTGCTTATCCAGGTTAAAGCAATTGGGTATTCATTC
Organism: uncultured Prochlorococcus sp.; assembly: GCA_902589115.1. Lineage (GTDB taxonomy): Bacteria > Cyanobacteriota > Cyanobacteriia > PCC-6307 > Cyanobiaceae > CACIRS01. The sequence goes on along the minus strand of CACIRS010000026.1, from coordinate 9,863 downwards.
CAAGTAAATAAGAAGACTAGAATACTTGTACTTGCTATAGCAGGTTTGATTAAGGGGAACAAAATCCATCTTAATCTATTAATCAAGCCTAAACCTTCTAATCTAGCTGCCTCTTCTAAATCGTTGGGTAAATCCTTAAATGCAGCTGTAAGTAAAAGAACGGCTAGTGGCATACATAAGGCTGAATATGGAATACATAAGGCTAATAGATTATTGCCAAAATTCATTTCCCTGGCAAATTCAAGCAAGGCAAGAAATAAAAGAAAATATGGGAACAGTGCTGATGCTAATAAAATTATCTTTGAAATTTTCGAAACTTTATTATTTGCTTTGGCTAATGAATATGAGGCTGGTAATGCAATTGCTAAAGTAAGTATTGTTGAGGATAATCCTACGATAAGGCTATTCAAAAGATATCTTACAAAGGGTGGATTGGCTTGAAAAATTTGTTTGTAATTGTCAAATGTCCATCTAAATTCGTTGATTTCTAATGGTCTAGTTAAGGCTTCAGGAGTAGATAAAGATGTGTATAGCTGCCATATTAGAGGTGATAATGACCATATTAGAAGCATATAATATAGGGGCTTGATTTTCATTATTTATTAAATTAAATAGATAGTTTAGATTTTAATTTATTATAAAATATCCAGGTAAATAAACAAATAGTTATTAATAGTATAAAACTAGCAATCATAATAGTTGCACTATATCCAAAATCTAAAAACCTCATGGCATTCAAATAAGCATATATTGCAATACTCTCTGTACTGCTAGCAGGTCCTCCTCCTGTCATGACTTGTATTAAATCAAACACTCCAAATGCTTGCGCTAATCTAAAGACTAACGACAAAAGAATGTAAGGTTTTAGCAATGGCAATGTTATTTTTATAAATGACTGCAATGGGCTTCCTCCTTCCATTTTAAAGGCTTCATAAAGATCCGAGGGTATTGTTTGTAAACCAGCTAAGATTATTAGAGCTACAAAAGGAGTTGTCTTCCATACATCTCCTATTACTGTTGCAATCCAAGCCAAGTCAGGATTAGATAAAATATCTAATGTTCCAAATCCAATTAATGATGATATTTGATCTATAGGTCCATAGGGTGTGTTAAATATCCATCTCCAACCTAAGGCCATTATGGTTGTTGGTAGGGCCCAGGGTAATAAACTAATTGTTCTTAGGATTCCTTTTCCTTTTATCCTTTGACTTAGTAATAAGGCAATAATTATAGCTAAAACTATTTCAATAGATACTGAAAAGGCAGCAAATCTAATGGTTTGTATTGTATCTCTCCAGAATCTATCGTCATTTAATAATCGAATCCAGTTTGATCCATTATTAGGTATATAGTCAAGACCCGTAATAACAGATATTGAATGCATACTCATCCATGAATATCTTATTAAAGGTAATACAAAAACTAATAATATCAGTAAAAAAGCGGGAGTTAATAATAAATAGTTCATATTATTTTCCTGCCGATAATATTATATCTTTTGTGCTTTTATTTGCTCTATTCATTTCTTCATCAATTGACGACTTATTTGTAAGTATAGAACTTAAGCTACGTTGTAAGATATCACTCATTTGGGCATAAAGTGGACTTTGAGGTCTTGGTTTTGCGACTGATAGACCTTTTTCTAACGATGAAAGTATTGGGTATTTAATAGTAAGAACTTTGTCTTTCAATACATCAGTGTTTGTAGGTGTGTAACCATATTTTTTGAAAAGATAATTTTGTGAAGAGGAGGAAGTTAGATATTTTATTACGGTACTTGACTCTAGTTTATTCTTTGAGCTGCTTAGTATAGAGAACCCCCAGCTTCCTAAAGTTGCAGTAGCTAAATTATTGTTTTCTGCAACCATTACTGTAACTCCTACTTTCCCTTTGACTTTACTTTTATCTTTATTTAATTCTGCCCAAGCATATGGCCAATTTCTCATGAATGCAGCCTCTCCAGATTCAAAGATTTGCAAGGCTTCTGGCTCTGAAAAGTTTGTTACTGATTTTGGGCTTATACCTTCAGTAATTAATTCTTTTAACCAACTTACAGCTTTATAACTGTTTTTTGTATTTAGATTTGGTTCTCCTTTATGATCTATCCAATTTCCTCCAAATCCGTTAATAACTTCAAGGAATACACAACTTAAACCCTCATATTGTCTTCCTTGCCAGACGTATCCATATTTTACTTTTCCTTTCTCTTGAAGGTTTTTACTGATTTTAATTAATTCTCTAGGTGTTTTAGGAGGTTTGTCCATAAGATCTTTTCTCCAATAAAGTAATCCCATGTCAGCTACTAATGGCCATCTGTATAGCTTTCCTTCAAAATAATTGCCTAACTTGGCCCCACTAGCTAGAGCCTTTGCCTCTTCTTTTGTAAACCATAAACTTAGATCAGATATCCATTGAGCTTTAGCATATTTTGGAAGCCAAGTAACATCAATCAGGACAATATCATATGGACTATTTCCTAATAATAAACTACTTATTGCTAAATCTGACATAGCCTCTGTTTCTAAGGGACCCCTTGTTACTTTTATTTTTTTATGATTTTTGTGCTTTGTATTATATTCATTTATTAAATAAGAAGTAGAGTCGGCAAAAGGAGCTGGCATTAGTATATTAATAGTTTTTGAAGAGATATCATCAGCTTTTATACTTTGCATTGGCAATAGCAAAGTAGTAAAGCTACTGATTAATAATTTAGTTATACGACTTTTCATTTACAGATGTATTTATTAAAAGGTAGATAATTGCTCTATTGCCCAATCTGAAACTGTATAAGATTCAACGGCCTTTGTCATAGATGCCATTCTATTCATTTGTTCTTGTTCATTCATTGATATTGCTTCTTCTATCGTCTCATCCATTCTCCTGTGTGAATAAGGGTTTGTAAGCAATGCTCCATTTAGTAATACTGATGCACCTGTAAATTCTGAAAGTACTAGAACTCCTCCTTTCCCTTTCCTTGCAGCAGCATATTCTTTTGCTACTAGGTTCAGGCCGTCTCTCAATGGTGTAATCCAGCAAATATCGGCCTGTGCAAACCAGGCCACCATTTCTTCGTATGGGATTCTTCTAGTAGAAAACCTAATTGGAACCCAGTCAATTAAACCAAATCTTCCATTTATCCTTCCAGCCATTTCTTCTATAGATCTTTGAGTATCTTCATATATTCTTATTCCAGATGCAGCTGCTACACAAGCAAGCATTAAAACCACTTTGCCATGCAAATCTGTACGTTTTTCTAGTAATCGCTCAAAAGATAATAATAATTCTTCGTTACCCTTAGTGTAATCGACTCTGCTGGCTGAAAGAATTAACTTTCTATCTTTTTTTGTACCTTCTTTGATTTCTTTTTGTTGTTCAATCACGTTAGGGTCTTGAAGTATTCTCTGTATTATTTGAGGAGAGGTTCCTACAGGGGAAGAAATTAATTTTATTTTTCTGCCAGCATGTGATAGCCATGGAGTTACTGTAGGTTCAGTAAGTGCACTTCCTACACCTATAAATTTTGAATCCACATTCTCTTTTGGACCTCTTTTAGCTCCTACGAAACAATTAGCTGCTCTTGCGAAATTTTCAGTATATCTCGGTATGTGAAATCCTAATAAATCACAACATAAAAGGCTTTCGATAATTTGACGTCTCCATGGGAGGATAGCGAAAACATCGTTCCCAGGGAATGGTGTGTGGTGAAAAAAAGCAATTTTTAAATCTGGTCTCTTTTCCCTTATATATGCAGGCGCAAGCCATAGGTTGTAATCGTGAACCCAAACAATTGCATTAGTTGCTGCTTGTTCACAGGCCGAATCTGCAAATCTTTTATTGACTTGCTGAAAAATATTCCAATCAGCATTATTAACATCAAAGTGAGTCGGAAAAGTATGAAGTATTGGCCAAAAACTTTCTTTAGAAGTTATGTGATAGAAACTGGATATTTCTTTTGACTCAAGAGGGATTCTTTTTAATTTAAATTGATATGGTTCTTCTATGTCAATTAATTCATCTGGTTCATTATTATTCGTTTTAACTTCACGCCATGCAATCCATGTTCCTTCAGAATAATCTTTAAACAAGTTTCTAAGGGTTGGAATTATTCCGTTAGGGCTTTTTTGATCTATCCAGACGCGATTTCCATTGGAATCTATACTTTCCTCAAAAGGAGTACGATGATAAAGAAGTATAAAAGAGCTTTTGGTATTATTTTTTGACATGCTATCTTTTACAGTATTAGAGTTATATTGTACAGTTAAATAGCTTCTTTATAAGTAATATCATTACATTTATATAATAAAGTTTATACATACAATCTAGATAATATATATAAGTAGTTTTATCTTATAAGTTTTAGAAGTTACTTAGATCTACTCCTAAGGACTTAGCATATACTCCCAATCCTTTCTTTTGTATTGTTTTTAAGGCTCGGGTTGTCACCTTAATATTTACCCATCTTTTTCCTTCTGCCCACCAAAGTCTTCTCTGTTGAAGATTTGCTTGTTGTAATTTCTTTGTTCTTATATGAGAATGGCTTACTGACATTCCATTATTTGCTTTTGTTCCTGTTAGCTGGCATACCCTAGACATATTTTTGATCCTTTTAGGAAATGACTATGACTATAGTATCAAATATTGCTCTATTAAAGCGATTTCTCAATTAATTTGCTCATCAAGCGGGCGCTTCTTGTTTGAAATCCGTTTATTTCTCTAGGTTCTAGACCGCCAACACTCAGTTTTGCTAGATCATATAAGTACTTTGCTATGTCTTTAGCTATTTGATTAGTGTTTTGACTGGAAGACGACTCACTGCCAAGAATCAATTTCCTAGATTGCATTTTCATTAACCCTTCTACTAGAGGATGATTCGGGTTTACTAGAAGCACGTGATATTCAGGGAGTCCAGGCATCTTTTGCTCCATAAGTGCACCCATATCGCTAATTCTTCTCATTTGTTCGGGCAACAGAATCATTGCAGCAGGAGAATTCTCTGCCTTTAAACTTTGAATCTGTATTGTTACCTTCTCATTATTTAACGCGTCTTTTATTACCTCTCTTAGAGAATCTGACTGTGAAGAGCCATCTTTATCTAGAATTTCACTTTCTTTATCTTTAAGATTATCATCTAATTCTGCATCTACTCTTTGAAAAGTAAGTTCTTCGAATCTATTTTCAAGCCAAGGTATAAATTGAGTATCAACTACGGTCTCAGCTAGAATTACTTCTGCTCCTTGTTCTTTCCATAAACTTAAAGCATTTGATTGAGAAATCTCATCTGTACAGTATAAAACCTTATTCTTTCTACTTTGATCAATTCTATTTCTATATCCTGTTAAAGTTGTATAATTCTTTTCTTTTACTGAAATTATTTCTTCGGTATCTTTAGAGTTTATTAGTGTATTGAATAGTATTATATCTGAGACCTGATCTGCAAATTTTTCATCTTCTATAGAACCTATTTTTATGAATGCAGATAGACTTTCCCATACTTCTGCATATCTCTCAGGCTTTTCCTCCTTCATCTTTTTTAGTGTGTCTGCTACCTTTTTTGATATAAAATTACCTATTGACTTAACTCTTCTATCTGTTTGCAGTGCACTTCTACTTACATTTAAAGGTATGTCAGGAGAATCTATAACTCCTCTTAGAGGCAATAAATAGCGAGGAACTATTTCTTTTAAAGAATCACTAACAAATACCTGATTACAATATAACTTTATTTCTCCATTCTCCCAATCTGCTCTGCCCGTAATCTTTGGGAAATAAAGTATTCCTTCTAGTTTATATGGATAGTCTGTATTCAGGTGAATCCAAATCAATGGATCGCCCTGGAAGGGATATAGATATTGATAAAGACTGACATAGTCTTTATCATCTAGATCTTTAGAATGTTTTTTCCAGGGAGTTTCCATTTTATTGATAACTTCTCCTTCAAGCAACACTTTTACAGGCATAAAATCACAATATTTCTTTATTAATGTTTTTATTCTTGATGGTTCTATATATTCTAGTTCTTCTTCCATTAAATGCAGAATTACTTCAGTACCTACAGTCTCTTTTGAGTCTTCAACCATGGAAAACTTAGGTGAACCATCACAACTCCATTTAATTGCCTTGCTATCTTTTAAAGCTGATTTTGATATCAACTCTACGTTTTTAGCTACCATAAAAGATGAATAGAATCCTAGCCCAAAATGACCAATTATAGATTCTTCATTAGTCTTATATTTCTCTAGGAATTCCTCTGCACTAGAAAATGCTACTTGATTTATATATTTCTTTATTTCGTCGGAGTTCATTCCTATTCCATTATCAGCAATAGTCAAGGTTTTTAATTCCCTATTTATAGTTATCTCTATTTTTGGATCAGTACCTTCTTCACACTCTCCAGATAATGAAGCCATTCGTCTTTTGCTAATGGCATCAACACCATTACTTACGAGTTCCCTGAGGAAAATTTCATGATCGGAATAAACCGCTTTCTTTATAATTGGAAAGATATTCTCGGTATGAATTTGAATGTTTCCTTCTTCAAGAACAGCCATGATGTACTTACAGCAAATACAAATAAAAAAATATAATAGCTATTCTTTCGTCTTTTCTTGGAGAGGTCTCCGTACCTTTTGCAAGGTTAGGCTTTAAGCTTTTGAAGTTCTGGACGCTCTTCTCCGATAACTGCTCCTTCTACAGGACATACCTTTAGGCAGATTCCGCAATCAATGCAGGTATCAAAGTTAATCCAATAATAATCCGTGCCTTTTTTATTTTTTAAATTAGATGGACTTATACAACCTACTGGACATGCATTAAAACAGTCAGCAACTCCTTCACAAACTTCTGAGATGATTGTATGTGGCATAGTATTTAATTTAATTTTTTAGCCATTCGAGTTGAGAGCAACCTCTTATCGATAATAATAATTTTGCGTCCTCCTCTTTTTGAATTGATTCTAATTCAAGAATAGCTTTGTATCCTTTCCGGTGATACTCAATCTGTTTCTGAATAGCTGTTTCTAGGTTTGAATTTGGACCATATGCAATAAGTATACATTTTGGTTTATTTATCTTAAAAGCACTTTCTATTTGTATTTCTCTAATTTTATCAATAGCGAAACTAAATCCTATCCCTGCTGAGTTGTCTCCTTTGGTACTGAATTTTTCTACTAAACTGTCATATCTTCCTCCTCTGGCTATAACTATAGGAGCAGATTGACCATTACATATAAGTTGAAATACTATACCTTTATATAGATCAAATTGAGGGTGAAATGTAGGGTCAAGTTGTAGAGCAATTCCTTTAGACTTATATAAAGGTTCTATCATTAGGAACATTCTCTCTAAGCTTCTTAATACTTCACTCTCCCCATAAATAGTCTTAAGGGTCTTTATAACATCTGTTGGATTACCTCTAGTATTCTGAAATTGAATAAGCCAATTTTTCTGGTCTTTTTCTATATTTAATTTTTCTATAGATAACCTGTCATATCTGAGAAGAGCCTTTTTAGCCTCTTCTTTTATTTTTCCGTGAAAATCTTTTAAAATTAAATCCATTAAAGCTGTATGACCAATAAGCAATATTGGATTATCTAAGTTTTTTAACTCCAATGTCTCTAACGATTGGTTCAATAGAGATAATAGTTCTAACTCTGCTTCTATCCCTTTTACTCCAAATAGCTCAACTCCACATACCAAATTTTCTTCAATACATAACCCTTGTTCAATTGTCTCTCTTGTTTCAAAAATTGTTCCTGATGCCCATAACCTAAGTGGTCTTTTCTTTTTTGCCAGTCTTGTACACGCGGTTCTTGCTATTGAGGCTGTCATTTCGGGTCTAAGACCAAGAGGTTCATCTGCTACAAGCCTTACTATTTGCTTACTTGAAATCGCACCTCCAGCCATAAGTGTTGGTATTCGTTCGATTCTGGGAGGAGAAACCTCTTCATATCCCCACAACTCAAAAACTTTTGAAAGTCTATTGCTTATTAAATGGTTGGTTTCTACTTGTTGGGGATTTAGATCCTTGGCACCTGTAGCTGGCTGCATTTTATTTTGATGTCTTGTATTGTTTATGATCCTATGGTCTTGACTTCTGGAGCACCAAATAATTCACCATTTAGTGGCTTTACTTTTGCTAGCTCTGTCAATAATTCATCCTTTATTCCATGACTACATGCTATTACTCTTCCTGTTTTGATATCCATTTCTCCTCCACGATAGTCTCCTAAGTAACCTCCAGCTAAATCTACTAATGCTGTGCCAGCAGCTAAATCCCATTGAGCAAGACCTCTTTCCCAGTACCCATCTAATCTTCCTGCTGCAACGAATGCAAGATCAACTGCAGCAGCTCCACCTCGTCTGACCCCTCTTGTCCTATGAGTAAGCCAGCAAAATTCTGCATAGTTATTGTCTAGACGGGTATGTCTGTCGTAAGCAAATCCAGTAACTAATAGGGAATCAATAAGACTTTTGCAGGTAGTCACTTTAATAGGTTGATCATTACAAAAAACACCTATACCAGGTGCACCCCAATAAGTCTCCTCTAGAAATGGAATTGATATTGAACCCAAAATTGGCTGACTTTGCCAAGTAAGGCCAATTGATGTTGCAAAAAGGGGATATCCATGAGCAAAATTTGTTGTTCCATCTAAGGGATCTACGCACCATTTTAAGGAGCTTTCCCCATCCTTACATCCACTTTCTTCAGCTAATACCCCAATATTAGGGGTTTGCTCATTTAAATAATCTAGGATAATTTTTTCAGCAGACAAGTCTGCATTTGTTACCAGGTCTCCTACTCTACCCTTACTTTTTATCGAGTTAAGATGACCATAATGAGACATTAGTATTTCGCCCCCTTTTTTAGAAGCAACTTTTGCTACTCCGACTAACTTTTCTAGTTCTAGCTTTGAAAGGCCTGCTAAATCAGCCGTTTTAGAACATTTAGATTTATTCATTACTTTTCATTTAGGTGATAAGATTTGTTTACTTTACCTCATTCAATTCATTTACTCAAATTAAATATTTTATAATTTTATAAGTAAATTCTAATAAATTTAATAAGCTTTATTATTGGTATGTTTATATTTAAATGAAATAGTGGCAATCGTTTTTATGTTTGGTTTAGAAATACTATTAAAAGTTTTTATTTGGTTTTTTCAGATATTTGCCTCATCAAAGTGGTAGATTGTATTATGATAGAAACCTGGAGAGGTGGCCGAGCGGTTTAAGGCGCAGCACTGGAAATGCTGTATAGGGGCAACTCTATCGAGGGTTCGAATCCCTCCCTCTCCGTTTTAACTATATCGAAAGATGTTTCCTAATTATTATTATTCTATAAGTTAGTTGTTAAAAATTTATTACCCAAATTTACCAGAAATATAATCCTTAGTTACTTTTTGGTTTGGAGAATTGAATATCTTTTCTGTCTTATTAAATTCAACTAAGTATCCAGTTTTTCCTCCTTTTTCTGCTTCCTTAGTCTCTGCATTAAAGAATGCTGTCATATCACTTACTCTTAGAGCTTGTTGCATATTATGAGTCACTATTATTATGGTGAATTTCTTTCTTAAGTTATGCATTGTCTCCTCAATTTTTAATGTAGAAATTGGATCAAGTGCTGAACAGGGCTCATCCATTAATATAACTTCAGGAGAGATGGCGATAGTCCTCGCTATACAAAGCCTTTGTTGCTGACCACCTGAAAGTGATAAACCACTTTTATTTAATTTATCCTTACATTCTTCCCATACTGCTGCTTGTTTTAATGATGTCTCTACTAATTCATCCATGTTACCGTTATATCCATTTATTCTTGCGCCGAAGGCTATATTTTCATAAATAGTTTTAGGGAATGGATTTGGT
>CACIRS010000025.1 GCA_902589115.1 uncultured Prochlorococcus sp. | reverse complement strand
CAGCTTCTACGGCTGGAGGGAAAAGTTCAGGGTCAATTGCACTAACACACACTGGGACATCAGCTTCCTTTAAGGCAATGCGAACTAAGCCTGGATCGCATGCGATATCTAACAAGTCAGCACCTCCACAGAAAGCTGACTTAGCAATCATTGCAACAGATATAGGGTCAAAATTACTGAGACCTGAAATTATTTTGAGTAATGAGCGATTCTCAATACTAGTCTTTAATTGAAAAGGCAAATGCTTAAAACGTGTCATTGAAAGAGGAAAGAATATTCAGATTCTCCCACTATCTAAGGAAAAGAACTATCAAATTGTTTTTAGATGGTTCATATCTCTATCTCCATTCGTCTTGAAACAGGTTCCATGGAGTCCTTGGCATGATCGCCTTCATCAAAAATTACGTGAAAGCAATGAGCTTTTACCAAAAGGATCATCACTATTGCTATCGGTATCTGGCGGCCAAGATTCCATGGCGCTCATCAAATTAATTAGCGACCTTCAAAGAATTTACCAATGGGACCTACATGTTTGGCATGGAGATCATAGATGGCATAAAAATTCTGAAAAAATATCAACAGAACTCAAAAAATGGTGTGAGACACATCATTTAGATTTCCATTATGACATTGCAGAAGGTACGGAGGTCAAAACAGAAGAGGATGCGAGAAATTGGCGTTATAATAAACTAATTCAAAAAGCAAATTATCTATCAAGCAAATATAAAATGTGTAATCATGTCCTAACAGGGCATACAAGTAGTGATAGAACAGAAACTGTTTTATTAAATCTAGCTAGAGGTAGTGATCTGGCAGGTTTATGCAGTCTAAATCAAATTAGATCTCTAACAACAAATATTAAATTAGTACGCCCAATACTTTGTTTCAGTAGAAATGAAACCAAAAAAATATGTGAAGAAATGGATCTACCAGTTTGGATAGATCCTGCTAATTTAGATAGTAATTTTTCACGCAATAGAATTCGAAATGAAGTGATGCCTGTCTTAGAAGATTTGCATCCAGGTTGTAGTCTTAGAATTTCATCATTATCCGAAAGGCTAAGTGAATACAGAAACAATTATGAAGCAATAGCAGTTTTAGCCCTTCAATCAATCAGCAACTCTGATGGACTATTAAGAGAAAAGCTCTCAGAGCTCCCAATCAATTCCAGGGCAATTTTACTATCATTATGGCTTAAAAGGGCTGGAGCTCCAGGCTTATCTTCAAACAGACTAGAAGAAATAACACAAAAGATTACTCCTACAAAACCACCAGGGTCCATGAACTTACCTAATGACTGGTCAGTCAATTGGACAAAAAAAGTGATACAGGTGAACTGTCAAAACCAAAAAAGTAGTGGAAGCAAAAACTGAGTTAAACAACTGCTGATCTTCTTCGTCTTGTTCGTCCAGCAGGCATTTCAGTTTCTGCAATATCTTTTGCTTTATCCAAAGAAACTGCTCCGTCCTTGTCGGCGGATACTTTTGATGAGTCAGGAACATTCATTTTTATTGGAGCTGCAACAGAAGTTCCACGACTATTGCGAGACAAGTCTCTTCCACGAGATTGCGACCTTGCATCAGAAGGAGGTTCTTGTCTACCTTTATAAATTGGTGTGCCAGCTGGTGCGGGTTGTACTAAGCAAAGGATTAAGGGCTCAACCTGAAGTTCACGTCTCATCCTGCGAGCCAGACCAACTTCAACTTCTCTCTGAACACCCATCCAATCAACCTCAAGTGTTTTTCCTCCAGTGTGACGGGCTAATTGTTTCCAACGATTTTCAAGAACCCATCTAATTTCACTTTCAGTCCAAAAAGACATTTTTTTTGCATCGACAGTTGTCACAACACCCCGCAAATTGACTCTTGGTGGAGCAACCATTGCGCCATCTGTACTAATTGCAGCCAAGACTGTCACTACTCCGTCTTCTGCTAATTGCTGTCTTTCCTTAAGTACTCGTGCATCGACGATCCCATTTCTAGAGGCATCAAGCAATTCAATACCAGCCTTAACAGCATCACCTTTTGTAATTGATTCGGTAGTCAGCTCCACAACATCTCCATTATCTAAAATCAAAATATTTTCAAATGGTAAGCCCATAGATTGAGCACTTTTACTATGACAAACAAGCATTCGATGTTCACCATGAACAGGAACAAAAAATTTGGGTTTTGTTAGAGCCAACATTAATTTCTGATCTTCTTGAAAGCCATGTCCAGAGACATGAATTCCTTCTGATTTCCCATAAACAACTTTTGCTCCAAGCATCATTAACCGGTCAATAGTATTAACTACAGAAATTGTGTTACCTGGAATTGGACTTGCTGAAAAAATAATTGTATCAGTAGTTTTTACCTGGACATGTTGATGATCTCCTCTTGAAATTCTGCTTAAAGCAGCAAGTGGTTCTCCCTGACTTCCAGTCATAAGTAACAAAGTCTCACGATCTGGTAAATCTCTAATCTGCTTAATAGGTACAAATAAGTCATCAGGAGCACGCATATAGCCTAGTTCTCTAGCTTTGGCAATTACATTGATCATTGACCTACCAAGCAAACCAACTTTTCGACCATTTTTTATTGCAAGTTCCAATATCATCGATACTCGATGAATTGAGCTTGCAAAAGTTGTCACAATTACCCTTCCTTCAGCATCTGCAATATGTTTATCTAAAGATGGAAATACAGATCTCTCAGGGGGACACCATCCTGGTACTTCTGCATTAGTAGAATCACTAAATAAACACAAAACGCCTGAATCGCCATAATGTGCTAAACGTTCTAAATCAAAATTCTCTCCATCAACTGGAGTATGATCAAATTTAAAATCTCCAGTAAATATAATTGTGCCTACTGGTGTCGTAATTGCCAAAGAGAAGCTATCAGCCATTGAATGAGTATTTCTGATGAATTCAACAGAAAAATACTGGCCAACTTTTACAACATCTCTTGGCCCAACAGTTTGAATAGTCGTTCTATCTGTTACTCCAGCTTCTTCCATTTTCCCTTGCAACATTGACATAGCAAGGCGTGGTCCATAAATGACCGGAATATTAAAGTTTTTCAAATGATGAGAGATGCCGCCAATATGATCTTCATGGCCATGAGTAACAATCATGCCTCTAATTCGATCTTGATTTTCGCGTAAATAAGTTGTATCTGGCATAACCACATTTACTCCATGCATCCCATCACTAGGAAATGCCAAGCCAGCATCAACAAGCATGATGTCATTGCCAAATTCAAACACACAAGTGTTTTTACCTATCTCATGTAGTCCTCCAAGAGGAATAACGCGCAAACGAGGCTCCTGAGACTTTCTAGAGATAGAAGAAGTTGGAGTGGACTTATTTGATTGAAGTGAGGATGAAGTCATGGGGAAAGAAGGTTATAGAAAATTAAGTACGAGTTTTTAAAATTTGCTTATGCAATGAGCAAAAACAACTCAAAATGGAGCCGGTGCGTCAAGTTTGACGTAAGGCAGCAAGAATTTGGGATAGTTCTGATTTCATTTCGTTATTAAGAGGAATCAAGGGACTGCGAGGAGGTCCAACAGGCCAACCACTTAATTCAAGAGCAGCTTTAACAGGTATTGGATTTGTTGTAGCGAACAAAGCTTTAAACAAAGGTTGTAATTTCTCGTGATATCCAAGAGCTAAAGCACAATTCCCGCTCAAATAAGCTTCTATCATTGCCTTGATTCGTCTGCCAACAAGATGACTGGCAACGCTAACTACACCGACCGCACCCACAGACATCATTGGTAAAAGCAAAGCATCATCCCCGCTATAGATAGCCAAGCTGGAACCACATAGAATTCTTAATTGTGTTACCTCTTCTGTAGTCCCACTCGCTGCCTTAAAACTTACCAAATTAGAACATCCCATCAATCTTGAAACAGTTCTTGGTTGAAGTGAACAGCCAGTTCTTCCAGGAATGTTGTAAAGCATTAATGGTAACTCTGGTGCTGCCTTTGCAATAGCTCGAAAATGTTTTTCAAGACCTTCCTGAGGCGGTTTGTTGTAATAAGGCACAACCACTAAAGCTCCATCTACGCCAGCCGCTGCAGCCTCTTTAGTGGCCTCAACAGCTTCAGAAGTGCTATTGCTTCCAGTGCCTGCTAATACTTTTACATTAGACCCTACAGCTTGCTTAACAGTTTCGATTAACTGATGTTGTTCCTTCCAAGTCAAAGTGGGTGATTCTCCTGTAGTTCCACAGACAACGATTGCGTCAGAACCTTCCTCAACTAAATAGCGAGCTAGACGGCCTGCAATAGAAAAATCAACCTTGCCTTGATCATCAAACGGGGTAACCATTGCGGTCAATAATCGACCAAAAGGAGTTGGAGATAAGGCAGCTAAAGAACTCATCAAACTGGCAGGAGTAGTTCAGCAATTTGAATTGCATTTAAAGCTGCACCTTTGCGAATCTGATCTCCACAAAGCCAAAGCTCTAAAGCATTAGGGTTACTTATGTCTTGTCTGATTCTACCTATTGCAATTGAATCTTTACCAGTGACATCAATTGGCATAGGAAAGCGATTTTGATCAAAATTTTCAATCAACTCAACACCTGGCGCTGAAGCCAGAAGTTCGCGAGCGCAAGATTCCTCAAAAGGCTCATCAAACTCAATGTTTATTGATTCTGAATGTGCTCTAAGCACTGGAACACGAACACATGTAGCAGTTAAAGATAAATCCTTAAGATTTAAAATTTTTCTTGTTTCGTTAACCATTTTCATCTCCTCCTCACAATAATTATTCTCTTGCAAAGGAGAGTTATGTAGAAAAAGATTAAAAGCTAAAGAGTAAGGAAGTACTTCACTGCTATGATTTCTACCTTCTAATGTTTCTTTTGTTAGATATTTTAGTTCACTCATTGCTGAGGCACCTGCTCCACTTACTGATTGATATGTAGAAACTACAACACGTTTTATAGAAGCTTTTGTAGATAATGGTGCTAAAGCTAATACCAACAAAATTGTTGTGCAATTTGGATTTGATATAACACCTTGATGTTTAAAAGCTGTTGAAGAATTAACTTCTGGAACAATTAATGGTACTTCAGGATCCAAACGAAATGCACTGGAATTATCAATTAATAATGCTCCTGAGTTCTTGATGTCCTTTAACCATTTCCGTGAAATAGATCCACCAGCCGAAGCAAAAACAACATCAACATTATGAAAACTCGCTTGATTCACCTCCTGAATGATGAGATTTGTACCTTTCCAGACAAGTTTGTTTCCGGCTGATCGCGGCGATGCCAATAGACGTAATTCCCCAATAGGAAAATTACGCTCCTCTAAAAGGTTGAGAAGCTCATTACCCACAGCGCCACTTGCTCCAAGGACTGCGACTGTGAGGGGTCTATTTGGCAAAAAAGGTTGAGCTTGCAATCGGTTGATTGAGTTATGGACTGGAAGAACGATTAAACCAGAAAAACCCTAGTCTCTCTGCTTTCGAACAATTAGAGCCTTCTATAGGCAATAAGTTGAAGCCACAATACTTGCTTCAGTTTACTTGCTGCTTTCCTAAGCTATTTTATTTGGCCGCTTGCATTAGCTTCCCAATGAGTTCAGAGACATTAAAAGTAAATACTGAGGATCTTCCTAACAGCAGAATCGCTGTGACATTGGAAATTCCAACAAAATACTGCGAACAAAGCCTGGAAGATTCTTTGTCTAGTTTGAGCAGATCAATCAAACTGCCAGGTTTCCGCAAAGGCAAGGTTCCAAAAGCAGTAATAATGCAACAGATAGGTATTGCTCAAATACGTGCTGCAGCTCTAGAAAAACTTATAGAAAAAACATGGCGAGATGCGCTTACTCAAGAATCTATCGAACCACTTTCTGAGCCAGAACTTCAAGGAGGCTTTGAAAAAGCACTTGAATGCTTCGACCCGAAAAAGCCTTTAACTATCACTCTGGAAACTGATATTGCCCCATCACCTGAACTAAAAAAAACAAAAGGACTGAAAGTGGAAATAGACAGGGTGGAATTTGAACCAAGCAAAATTGATGAACTCTTAGAACAATCTCGAAAGCAACTTGCAACTGTTGTGCCAGTAGAAAAACGAACTAAAGCAATACAGGGTGATATTGCAGTAGTTAGCTTTAAAGGTACCTATAAAGATGATGGTAAAGATATTGAAGGTGGAAGTGCTGATTCTATGGATATTGATTTAGAAAAAGGAAAAATGATTCCAGGTTTTATTGAAGGCATTATTGGAATGGAAGTAGATCAGGAAAAAACATTAGAATGCGAATTTCCCGAAGATTATGCAGAAAAAGAAGCTAAAGGAAGAAAGGCTCAATTCATTGTCAAACTAAAAGATATCAAGATCAGAGAGTTGCCTGCTCTAGATGATGAGTTTGCCAAACAAGCTAGTGATAAATCAACAATGCAAGAATTAAGACAAGAATTAGAAGAAAGATTGAAGGATGATAATGAACGTAAAAACATCAGTAATCGTAATGAGGCAATATTAAAAGCGCTAACTAAAGAGCTCAAAGTAGATCTACCCAAAACCTTAATAGACCAAGAAAAGAGAGTTTTAATTGAACAGACTGCAAGGCAATTTGCTCAACAAGGTATGGATGTCAAATCAATGTTTACTCCCGACCTTATTAAATCTCTAATGGAGTCATCAAATGACGAAGCTGAAGCAAATGTCAAAACTAGAATCGCCCTAAATGAATTAGTTAAATTAGAGAATATCGAAGTCGATGAAATTACTATACAAAATCGATTAAAAGAAGTAAATGCTCAATTAAAAAGTGAAAAAAATATTGATATGAAAAAATTAAGGCAGATCGTAATTGAAGAATTATCTGAAGAAAAGGCTATAAATTGGCTTGTCGAAAATTCAACTATTACTGAAAATTCTCTTTCCCCTGAGATCAAAGAGACAAACAAAGCAGAGTCAAAATCTAAAAAATCTACAACTAAAAAAATAAGTGAAAAATAAGAAATCAACCATTAAACGAATTCAGGGCATAGATTGAACAAACACATGAAAAACAATTTTCGCGTGGCAAACGCCCAATTCAATCACCCTACTCAAAGCAAGTGGGCAGGGATCTTTCCAACTTCTTCTTCAAGCCCTCTTCCAACAGTCATTGAACAATCTGGACGGGGGGATAGGGCATTTGATATTTATTCAAGACTTCTTCGAGAAAGAATTATTTTTTTAGGGACAGACGTAAATGATCAGGTGTCAGATGCTCTAGTAGCCCAAATGCTTTTTCTGGAAGCAGAAGATCCTGAAAAAGATATACAGATTTATATAAATTCCCCGGGAGGATCTGTAACTGCGGGTTTGGCGATATACGACACTATGCAGCAAGTGAGCCCTGATGTAGTAACTATCTGCTATGGACTAGCTGCAAGCATGGGGGCTTTTCTTCTCGCAGGAGGAGCCAAAGGCAAACGTCTTGCACTTCCAAATTCACGAATAATGATTCACCAACCATTAGGTGGTGCTCAAGGTCAAGCCGTGGAAATAGAAATCCAGGCAAAAGAAATACTTTTTTTAAAAGAAACACTAAATCAGTTGCTTGCTGAAAATACTGGACAACCTTTAGCAAAAATTACTGAAGACACTGACCGAGACCACTTCCTTTCCCCGCAAGAAGCGGTTCAATATGGATTGATCGACAAAGTGTTGAACATTACTGAGACAACAGGAATCGTTACGTAAGGCTGACGAAGTCCTTATCTCCAACGATCCTGATAGTTCAGTCTGACCAACATTAGTCAGATTCTGTGTCCCTTTATTGAAATACCTAGCGCCCGATGGCAAAGTTTGACGCCCATCTGAAGTGCTCCTTTTGCGGGAAGTCACAGGATCAAGTGCGTAAATTAATCGCAGGTCCTGGCGTTTATATCTGCGACGAATGTATAGATCTCTGCAATGAGATCTTGGATGAAGAACTTATAGGGAATCCAAATCATTCTCGTCAGAGTAATGACTCAAATCGCAAATCAACTTCAGTCACTCATAAGAGCGGCAAACCTGCACCCACGCTTGCCTCAATTCCTAAACCATTAGAGATAAAAGACTTTCTAGATCAACAAGTTGTTGGGCAAGAGGATGCAAAAAAAGTTCTTTCCGTAGCTGTTTATAACCATTACAAACGTTTGGCCTGGCAAGGTGACGGAAAAGGTGAAGCAGATCAAACATCTACCAAGCTTCACAAATCAAACATTTTGCTTATAGGACCAACAGGCTGTGGCAAGACATTACTTGCCCAAACACTTGCTGAAATGCTTGATGTCCCGTTTGCCGTAGCAGATGCAACCACACTTACAGAAGCAGGCTATGTAGGAGAAGATGTAGAAAATATTTTGCTCAGGCTTTTACAAAAAGCTGATATGGATGTCGACGTAGCTCAAAGAGGAATTATTTACATAGATGAGATAGATAAAATTGCGCGAAAAAGTGAAAACCCCTCTATCACAAGAGATGTTTCCGGAGAAGGAGTGCAGCAAGCTCTTCTGAAAATGCTAGAAGGAACATTGGCGAATGTGCCTCCTCAAGGAGGGCGAAAGCATCCATATCACGACTGTATTCAAATAGATACCAGTCAAATTCTGTTCATTTGTGGTGGAGCATTTGTTGGTTTAGAAGATGTAGTTCAAAGAAGACTTGGACGAAATTCGATTGGGTTTATGTCTGGTGAAAGTAGAGGAAGAAATAAAACCAATCGAAATTTAGATGCTAATGAAGTACTCAAACATCTTCAGCCAGATGATCTTGTTCGTTATGGGCTTATTCCAGAATTTATCGGACGTATGCCAGTTAGCGCAGTTTTAGAGCCTTTAGATGCCAAAGCTCTGAAATCAATACTTACAGAGCCTAGAGATGCATTAGTAAAACAATTCAGAACATTATTCAGCATGGACAATGTCGAGCTTGAGTTTGAACAAGATGCCATAGAAACCATTGCTGAAGAGGCTTATCAACGAAAAACAGGCGCTAGAGCTCTGAGAGGAATCGTTGAGGAATTAATGCTTAACCTTATGTATGACCTTCCTTCTCAGAAGAATGTAAAAAGCTTCACAATCACAAAATCAATGATTGATGCACACAAAAATGGCCAAATAGTTCCTCTACCTACTAATGAAGTAATACCTCAAAAAGAATCTGCTTGATAATGGTTGCTGCGGACCATATTCAAGTTTCAAGGCAACATGGTCTGTTTAAGCATCATGGGATCGATTTAGGTGACGGAACAGTGGCACATTATTTAGAAGGGAAAGAAATTCTTCGGAGCACAATTGAAGATTTTTGTTGCGGACAACTTATCAATGTTGTAAAGCACGAAAATGCTGATCCCAAAAAAATTACTTTACATAGAGCAATGAGTCGCATTGGAGAGCAAAGTTATAATTTACTTTTTAATAATTGCGAGCATTTTGCTAACTGGTGCAAAATCGGTGTACACAGAAGTGTTCAAATTGAAGAGTTCTTAACCAAATCTAGTTTTAGCTCTCTAATGATTGGTCAAGTATTTCCTGCAGCTTTACTTTCAGGTTTAAACATTTTAATTAAAGA
The DNA here is from genome assembly GCA_902589115.1 of uncultured Prochlorococcus sp. Lineage (GTDB taxonomy): Bacteria > Cyanobacteriota > Cyanobacteriia > PCC-6307 > Cyanobiaceae > CACIRS01. The sequence goes on along the minus strand of CACIRS010000025.1, from coordinate 12,516 downwards.
AGGATTAAAAGATGATCAGGCGAGAATGAAAGCCGTAAAGATTCTAGAAAGAATAAAAAATCTACGGAAAAAATTGGTCATTAAACTTGAGCAAAGTATAGAAAAATTAGATAATTGGCATACAAGTTCACAACAAAATTCAACAGATAGGCAAAAAAAAGATTTGCCTAAAAAGTTATTATTAAAAGGTCATAATATTGCTGATAAACTAACTATCTTAGAAAATCTAGAACATCAAATTAGTGAACTTATCGAGACATCACCAATCAATTCTGTCTATGATATCAATAAATAAATACTGCATGAGTAAAGCATATCAACCACTTCATCATAAATACAGACCCCAAAGCTTTTCGGATTTAGTTGGGCAAGAAGCTATTTCAGCGACATTGAAACAAGCTCTTCTTACAAACCGAATTGCGCCTGCGTATCTTTTTAGTGGTCCTAGAGGGACAGGAAAAACATCAAGTGCAAGAATTTTAGCGAGATCCTTAAACTGCCTAGCAACTGAACAACCCACTACTAAGCCTTGTGGGACTTGCGATCTTTGCGAAAGTATTGCTAATAGCAATGCTTTAGATGTAATAGAAATAGATGCGGCTTCAAATACAGGTGTTGATAATATTCGAGAATTAATAGAACGATCTCGTTTCGCCCCTGTCAAAGCGAGATGGAAGGTATATGTAATAGATGAATGCCATATGCTTTCCACAGCTGCATTCAATGCACTTCTAAAAACTCTTGAAGAACCTCCTCCAAGAATAGTTTTCATACTTGCTACAACTGACCCGCAACGGGTTTTACAAACAATACTCAGTAGATGTCAAAGATTTGATTTCCGGAGAATATCTCTGAAGTCAATAACAACACATCTAACGATGATTGCCGAAAAAGAAAATATTGATATTGAACCAGCAGCAATAAGTTTGATAGCACAAAGATCTCAAGGTGGCTTAAGAGATGCAGAAAGCCTTTTAGATCAACTTAGTCTGCTTCCTCAACCTATTAAAAATGAATCTGTATGGAATTTACTTGGCGTAGTTTCAGAATCAAAAACCATTCAATTAGCCAAATATTTGGTAGAAGAAAAACCAACTAAACTTTTAGAAGTCTCTCGAGAAATAATCAATAGTGGAAAAGAACCAATTGCAATACTTCAAGGATTAGCATCCGTGTTAAGAGATTTGGTTGTTATGCATGCTGCCCCTGAAAAGCCAGAACTTACAATGATTTCAATTGATTTAAAGAAAGATTTATTAGATTTGTCAAATCAAATAAGTTTAGAAAACTTACTCAGGTTACAATCACAATTAAAAGGTACTGAAAACCAATTAAGGCAAAGCTTACAACCAAATCTTTGGTTAGAAGTAATACTTTTAAGTCTTTTACATAAAAGCAAAATCAGTCAAAACAATTCCTATGAATCAACAAGAGCAATCCACCATCCTCTGCATACATCCAAAGTAAAGGAAACTGGCGAACAAAAAGAACAAAAACCAAAAGAAATAGAAAAATCTGAGAATTCTCTAGACAGCCAATCCAAATTATCAGAGATTGAAAGTACTGAAACAAATCAGGATGAGATTAATTTGTCTGATTTGTGGCAACAAATTCTTGGCAAGCTTAAACTTCCATCAACCAAAATGCTACTTTCTCAGCAAGCAAGGTTAACCCGAATTAGCTCTGAAAAAATATTTATAGAAGTTGCTAGCAACTGGATGAGTATGGTACAAAGCAGAAGTAATCTTTTAGAAGATGCTATAAATGAAACCTTTAATTCTCCTAGGCAATTAATTATAGAAAGTCAAATAGAGACATTCAGCAATGATGAAACTACTTCATTTGCAAAAGAACAAATAAACAGTAATCAGGATGAGACCAATGAAATTACAAATAAACATAGCCTGAATGGTCCAGACATCAAACAAGATGGGAATCATAGCAATCATTTATCTGATCAAAATAAGCCATCCTTAAGCCAAGATTTACCAAAAGGAATTGATAATGAAGCAAAAAATTTAGCGGACTTTTTTAACGGAAAGATTTTAGATTAATGAAGGAAGAAAAATATTACAACCCAGTCATCCAACATGTTTAGTTTTTTCCCAAACTAATTTTTTAGGCAAAATTGCCATCTTCAAAGTAATCCAAGGAATTATTATAAACCAATGCACTAGATAAATTGTAGCCATAAATATATTTAATGGCTTGGGAGAAGGAAGTTTGGGACCCTCGCTTGATCCATAACAACCTTTCCAATAAGCAAAGCCAGAAACACCAAATGCAACCAAAGACAGTGGCCAATATACCGGCATAACTCTTATGAAAAAGCTTGTAAGCAAATCAGCAAACGAAATAACCGGTAGTGCATATTGAAGAAGGAAAAAACAAGTTAAATCTTTTTTCTTAGTAAAATTAATCTTAGATGAAGTTAATAAATGCCAATAATCAAAAAAACGCTGAAGACCCCCTTCAGCCCATCTTTGTCTTTGTTTCAAAAGGGCAGGAATTGATAGCACAGCTTCCTCTTCCACTGGAGGGTCCCACAAAATTCCTACTAATTCCCCAAGAATCAATAATCGGAAACTAAGATCAAGATCATCAGTAACCGTATCTTCATTAAACCCACCACATTTATCAAGAGCAGCTCTTTTTAAAAATTGCCCATTACCACGTAATTCAACAACTCCACCGCCAGACAGTCGACCCTCTTGAATCACTGCATCCATAGCCATTTCCATTGCTTGACAACAAGTTAAAGGATTTTGACTTGCATTAATTACAGACTTCCTTAATTGAACTGCAGACCAACTATAGTTTTGAATAATATCAACAAGACGAAGTAAAACATCTTCTTGTAATTGAGCATCTGCATCAAGAATTAATAGCCAATCTGCTTTAAGGTGTTTTAATGCTTCATTTAAAGCACCAGATTTCCCTCCTCCAGCAAATCGAGAACGACGAATAACATTTAAGGTTGAAAATTGCTTGGTTAATTCATTCAAAATAGATGATGTACCATCTTGACTACCATCATCAACAATCCAAGTTGATAATTTCTCTTTAGGATAATTCAGTAAATTTAAACGATTTACAAGTCTACTTAGAACAGCTTCTTCATCTCTAGCCGCAACCAAAACATCAATAGTAGGTAAAAATTCTTTTTCAGCTACATTTGTCAAATTAACTTGTGAACTATTAGTTAATTTTCTAGATTTTCTTAAAACCGTTCTTAGACCATAACCACCAAGCAGAATTGCAAGTGTAAAAGCTGGGTACAAATTGCGTTCTGGATCTATCCAATGAGGAAAGGCTCCCAGCCAACAACAAGCAGTCAAGAAGAAAGCTGTCTTGATGCGTCGATAGTTTCCCGTGACAACAAGCGCTGTCATACATTTAAACTAAGTGGATGGACTCTAAGGGGCTTTGAACACCTCAGACAAAGTTCGATAGATCGCACCTGGGTAATAATGCTGAAGAATCTCTTTAATAGTCCAGCCTCGTTCTGCCAAATCAATAGCCCCAGCCTGCGAGAGGCCTGCTCCATGCCCAAAGCCCCCACCATAAAATTTCCATTTTTCATCTTCGATTTCTTCCACTACAAATAAAGTACTTGGCAACATTCGAAGAGTTCTGCGAATTTGATCAAGCTTCAAAATGACTTGTTGACTTTTTTCTGAGTCATTAATTTTTAAAGATAAGACCCTTCCACTAGCTCCCCTTTCCAAAACACTCAGGCCAATTGGAGAAATAGCGTTGATTTTAGAAACATTCAGAACAGCCTTCAACTCCTCTTTCGAAATAACTCGTGTCCATCTAAATCGAGGATGGAAACTACCATATGCACCTTCCTGCTGTTCCAATAAAGATTTAACATTAGTTCTATTAGACAAAGGCAAATGGAAAAGGTTCTGCCATTTCAAAGTGCCATCTAATTTAGTGCGTAAATATGGCACAGACTTCATAGACCATGCTTCATCACCAGCTGCCATCACTCCTCCATTACTTGCATGATAAACAGCATTAATTGGACGTCTTTTCCAAGTCAGAACTTTGCCTGCAGTCTTAGCTATAGCTCTCTTGACTTCGGTAGAAGCTTTTGTGGGATTTTTATAAACCTGACACTGTGTATCACTACATAAATGATATCCATCTATTAAAAATCTATGACTATTAGCGATGGCCCAAGTTCTTGCAAGAACAGCTTGGACGGCTAATGCATTTGGCGGAGAACTATTGCCAATTTCATATGGAACAACGCCTTGTAAATAATCCTCCAGAGGAATCTTCTCAAGAAAAGTCCAGGTGCCATAAGCATCAGGTTGCAAAACAAATGGACCGTTATATACACCTCCTTTCCATCGCAAACCGCCAGGAGCAATAATATTCACAGGACCAGATAGCAAAATTGAACTATTTCTAGTTTTTAAAACTGGTTGAACATGAAATTTAAAAGTTTTGCTCCAAAAGAAGAATTGGGCTTCTTTCTGAATCTTTTGATCTTTCTTCAACCAAACTTCCCAATCATCGGGACGTGCAATTTGAGCATGAATTCCTCTCGAACGAAGCTGATTAGCAAAACGATCTGCAGACTCAAAACTTGCGAAAGGACCTGCAACTTTTCTTTGAATTAATCGAGATTTTTTCAAAGGAACTTTTTTCCAAGAAAGAATTATTCGCGAAGACTTATGTTTAATTCCTTGAGAATCCTGCAAAAGCAACTTTTCATCTGCACTTTCTAAAACCAGATTTGCTGGCAAAGTTTCATTAGGTTTTATATGACCTAAATAAGCTTCTAAAGCAACCCAAAGTTTTTGGTTAGTAAGAACCCTTGGTGGTGCTGGAACTGCTAAATGAGTAGAAGCTAACGAAAATTCTGAAGCTTCAAGCACTCGAGATTCACATCCATATAAAAGTACTGCAGTTAAAAGCCCAGAGCTGCTTAGAAACCAACGAAAAAATTTCATAAATTCAGAAAAGACAACTCACAAAAAACTGAGAATAAGAATGAAACAGTGCCTAATTTGGCTTCTGGGCGGTCTAGGTCGTAATGTTGCTATCTGTTAGTGCACTTAATGCAAGAAATGCCAAAGCTTAAGACCCGCAAAGCTGCTGCAAAACGGTTCAAAGCAACTGGCACTGGTAAATTCATGCGTCGACGTGCATTTCGTAATCACCTGCTCGACCATAAGAGCACTAAGCTGAAACGTCATCTTGGCACTAAAGCTGTAGTAGATGAACGTGATGCGGAAAATGTCAGTTTGATGCTTCCTTACGCATAAAACTTCAGTCACACAAAACAGACCCTAATTTTCACCTTTCCTTCCTTTTCAACATGGCACGCGTCAAAAGAGGCAATGTTGCACGTAAACGTCGCAATAAGATCCTGCGATTAGCGAAGGGATTTCAAGGCAGTAATGGTCGCCTATTTCGAACAGCTAATCAAAGGGTAATGAAGGCTCTATGCAATGCATATAGAGACCGCAGAAGGCGCAAGAGAGATTTTCGTCGTCTTTGGATTGCAAGAATCAATGCTGCAGCAAGAATTAATGGTTTGAATTACAGTAAATTTATTGGCGGTCTCAAGAAAGCTGAAATTAGAATTAATAGAAAAATGCTGTCTCAAGTAGCATTAAATGACCCTAATACTTTCAAGACAATAGTTGAAGCTGTAAAAAATTAATTTTTAGATCTCAAGTCAAATATACAAATAACTGAATTAAAACTATTTGCTTAAAGAAGCAAAGAATCCATAAAACTTTAGCTTTATTCATTGCTTCTCGATTTTAAATATATAATTAGAAAAATTCCTATTAAATCATCAAATAATCAAACCTAATGGAAGCACTCTTACCTCAAGCATATTTATTTGGAATCATTGGACTACTCGCAATAGTTTCATTGCTAGTTGGAAGACAACTATTAAGAGTTCGAAATGATGAAATCAATCTGATAAAACTGGAGAAAGGCAATACAACCAATTCTAAAAAAGCTTCTGAACTTTATGAACTTGCTTCCGTTCAGTTACGAAAACGCCTTTATCCGCAGGCAGTAACTACTTTAAAAAAGGCTTTAAGCCATTTAAAAGAAGAACCTGAAGAAGCAAAAGCCCTAATAGAAAATGCATTGGGATTTGCACTAGCAGCGCAGGATAATTTCAAAACAGCTATTGGTCATTATAGAACAGCTATTAAAGCCAAGCCTGACTACCCAGTTGCATTAAATAATCTTGCTTATGCATCTCAGAAACTTGACCAAAAAGATGAAGCAATAATGCTATATAAACAAGTGCTTGAAATGGATCCAAAAAACAAAACTGCTATCAAGCAACTAAAATTAATTCAGAAAAAGGAGAATTCTTCCGTTTCAAATAATTCTGATACGAAAGGGTTTTAACATTTAACTATCACATATTTTTTTCAGTATTAACTTTCCACCAGCATTATTTAGTCTAGAAGATTTCCAGCTTAAAATACCTGAATCATGCAAGCCCATGAAAATACTACCTGGCTCTAACCCTGAAACAGATTTATTAGATATTGGCAATAACTCTAATTGATTTGACTTTACATTTAAATGTCCAAATAATGGGATATTAGAATTGTCTAAGTTAAGTCCACCCTTCAAAGTAATAATTTGACCAATAGGAATTGCTTCTGAGAAATTTAAAACCACATCATAAATATGATCTTTTCCAAAATAACTGAAGGTTCCACACCATTTTCTAGGAATAGTTTTTGCAAGTTCCTTAGCACGAAGAACAGGATCAAAACTCTCTATAGAACCTTTAAGAATATATGGTTTTTCTTGAAAGTCATAATCCACTGTTAAAGCTTCATCGCTTGGCGACTCCTCGGGACGCAAATTTTCTATTACAGGGATATTTGGAGCAGGTTTGTCTTGCGAAAATTGGTTTAGCACATCAGTCTCTGCATAAATAGGCTGATTACTAACCCAAAGGCCTATAAATAGTAAGAAAAGCATTACATCAAGAGATTATGGATTAAGGCTAAAGCCAAGCAGCTATATCAGCAGCTTTAGATCAAAATACCTAAACCTCACAAGAAAAGAAAACTTTTAAAATACCTAACATGACTGACCTATTAACCATTGGCAATAAAAGTTTCTCAAGCAGGCTCTTTACGGGAACAGGTAAATACCGTGATATGCAATCAATGAAAACAAGCCTTGTGCAATCAGGCTGTGAAATAGTCACTGTTGCAATTAGAAGGATTCAATCTAATGAAGCCAACCATCAAGGCCTTATGGAAGCTCTAAATTGGTCCAAATTTTGGATGTTACCTAATACAGCAGGATGCTCAAACGCTGAAGAAGCTATTCGAATTGCAAGATTAGGCAGAGAACTTGCGAAAGTTGCTGGTCAAACAAATAATTCGTTTATCAAACTAGAAGTAATTCCAGATAAACGTTATTTGTTACCCGACCCTTTTGGAACACTGCAAGCAGCAGAACAACTAGTCAAGGAAGGTTTTGTGGTTCTGCCTTATATCAATGCTGATCCATTACTTGCAAAAAGACTTGAAGAAGTTGGATGTGCAACTGTCATGCCGCTTGGTTCACCCATAGGTTCTGCTCAAGGGATTCAAAACAAAGCCAATATTGGTTTAATTATTGAGAATTCAACAATTCCTGTTGTAATTGATGCAGGCTTAGGCGTGCCTAGCGAGGCTGCAGAGGCGATGGAAATGGGTGCAGACGCTGTTTTGATTAATAGTGCTATTGCTCTAGCTGGTAATCCTGGGCAAATGGCAGAAGCTATGGCTAATGCCGTATCAGCGGGGCGCCAGGCGTACCTAGCTGGGAGATTGCCCAAAAGAGAAATAGCTGTAGCGAGCTCTCCTTCAAAAGGACTTTTAACGAATTAAGACTTCATACCCATAAAGGAAAGTAACGGAATTGGGTTTTAAGGCAATTCCGTCCATAAGGTCCGCCGAGATAGATCAAGCAAATGTCTGTTACCGAAGAAGCTGGCGGAAGATTAAATGCTTTTGCTAAAGAGCCGAAAATTGAAGTGATTGATAAGGATACAAGACACAGCAACGGTTTTTGGTTAATAATTATTGCTGGAGGTCTCCTTTTAGTGGGCTTAATAGGCTTCAGTATTTCCATTAGCTGAAAACCCTGTAGTAGCTTGCTTTAACTGAGCACATTGCTCTTTAACCGTATCTGTCGGAGTTTTGGGTGAAAGTTCTAGTTCTTGGTGGTGATGGCTTCTGTGGATGGCCTTGTGCGGTGAACTTGGCAGACCAAGGTCACGAAGTTTTAATCGTCGACAATCTCAGTCGCCGCAAGATCGACATTGATCTTGAAGTTGAGTCTTTGACTCCAATTTCAAACATCAATGATCGTCTAAAAGCATGGGAAGAGACTGGTGGCAAAGCTATGAGCTTTGAACACCTTGATATTGCTCATGAATATGACCGTTTAGTGGGCTTGCTCAAACAAGAACAACCCAATGCAGTTGTTCACTTTGCCGAGCAAAGAGCAGCTCCTTATTCAATGAAAACCAGTGCTACAAAACGATATACCGTTGATAATAATGTCAACGGAACTCACAACCTATTAGCTGCAATAGTTGAATCAGGACTAGATATTCATATTGTTCACTTAGGCACAATGGGTGTCTATGGCTATGGCTCACATCGTGGAGCCACTATTCCAGAAGGATATTTAAAAGTTGAAGTTCCTCAACCTGACGGAAGCCGTTTTGAAGAAGAAATTCTGCATCCCGCAAGTCCAGGAAGCGTATATCACATGACCAAAACTCTAGATCAATTGCTTTTTCTTTACTACAACAAAAATGATCTGATTCGAATTACTGATCTTCATCAAGGTATTGTTTGGGGAACCAATACTGCTGCGACCAATAAAGATCCAAGGCTCACTAATCGCTTTGATTACGATGGAGATTATGGCACTGTCCTTAATAGATTTCTTATGCAAGCAGCTATTGGATATCCATTAACAGTTCATGGCACAGGAGGTCAAACTAGAGCATTTATACATATCCAAGATTCCGTGAAATGTGTTCAATTAGCTCTGGAAAATCCACCCAAACAAGGAGAGAGAGTAAAAATATTTAATCAAATGACTGAAAGTCACCAAGTAGGTGAATTAGCCAAAAAAGTTGCTGCTTTAACAGGGGCAGAAATAAATTATCTTCCAAATCCTAGGAATGAAGCCGTGGAAAATGATTTAATCGTTGATAATCGTTGTTTTATAGAACTTGGACTAAAACCAACTACTCTTGATGATGGCCTACTCTCAGAAGTGGTCGATGTGGCACGACGCTGGTCTAACCGCTGCGATCTAAGCAGAATTCCATGTATATCTGCATGGACATCTACACAAGCTCAAGCCATTAAGAAGCCTTAATGGCTAGATCAATTTTCTCGCACTGAAAAAAGTGAAGATTGCTTTTTTTACTGAAACCTTCCTACCCAAAGTAGACGGGATAGTAACAAGACTAACTAAAACAGTTAAACATTTAATTCAAGCAGGAGATGAAGTAATTGTTTTCTGCCCTGAAGGAGCTCCTAGTCATTACATGGGGGCAAAAATTATAGGCGTTTCAGCAATGCCTTTACCTCTATATCCTGAATTAAAGCTTGGACTACCAGGACCAGCAGTCTCAGAAGCACTAGAAAATTTTCAACCTGATTTAATTCATGTAGTAAATCCTGCAGTACTTGGTTTGGGTGGTATTTGGCTGGCAAAAACAAACAACATACCTTTAATAGCTAGTTATCACACGCATCTGCCTAAATATCTGGAACACTATGGAATGGGCATGCTCGAACCATTACTTTGGGAATTACTAAAAGCTGCACATAATCAAGCTTTATTGAATCTGTGCACATCCACTGCAATGGTTAATGAGCTATCTGAGAAGGGAATTCAAAATACAGCTCTTTGGCAAAGGGGAGTAGATACAGACGTATTCCGTCCTGATTTAAGAAGTGATTTAATGCGTAGTCGTCTTTTAGGTGAGCATGATGATCAAGGAGCCTTATTAATTTATGTTGGAAGACTATCAGCAGAAAAACAAATTGAACGAATTAAACCTGTCCTTGAGGCACTGCCTAAAACGAGATTGGCATTAGTAGGAGATGGACCTTACAGACAACAATTAGAAAAAATATTTGAAAATACTGCAACTACTTTTGTTGGTTATCTATGTGGGGAAGAGCTAGCGAGTGCATATGCAAGCGGAGATGCCTTTTTGTTTCCTTCTAGCACTGAGACTTTAGGATTAGTGTTATTAGAAGCAATGGCAGCTGGGTGTCCAGTAGTAGGTGCAAATAGAGGAGGTATACCAGATATCATCTCAGATGGTAAAAATGGATGCCTTTATAATCCAGACGGGTTAAATGATGGTTCTGAAAGTCTAATAAAGGCCACTCAAACATTATTAGGCAATGACCTAGAGCGTCAAACAATGAGAAAGGCTGCTCGAGAAGAAGCTGAAAGATGGGGATGGACTAGCGCTACTGAGCAACTCAGAGGTTATTACCGAACAATCATTGAGAAATCCGTAAATCTCGCCGCTTAAAAATCAGGCAGCCTGAGGAGGAGGCGTTGGAGAACCTAAAGGCTGTAAAGGTAACACCAAAGTTATGGATCGCTCTGGTCTGGCTGGTCGCTGCTTTCTTGGCTGTCGAATACCGAAAGGAACTCTAACTACATTTGTTCCATCTACCTGCAAAGACTTCCCTGCACTCAGTACAGATTCCAAATCTTTGGGAAAGGAAGGTAAATTCAGTTCGTCGCTTTTCACGCAATCAACAGAAAAATTGCGAGAATTTTTTCTAGACATGCTTGCTGTCCCCTAGAAATGAGAACTGCTGCGTTAAAGAGTAGTCAAAAAAACTCTAAATGGCAGCAAATCAAACCAAAAAATTCGGTTTTCGGTGAAAATTTACCTCTTTTTGAGCATTTAGGCCAGTACTAGCTAAATGTCCTATGAATTAGTAAATTCCTCAATCGAAGGACAAGAACAAACCAGATTTCTATCTCCATAAACATTGTCTATTCTCGAAACAGCAGGCCAGAACTTATTTTTAACCTGATCCGGTAATGGATAAGCTGCTTGAGTTCTTGTATATGGTCGATCCCAATTATCTGCACTAACAGCAGATAATGTGTGTGGAGAACGTTTTAAAGGATTATTTTCAAGATCAATTTTTCCTTCAGCAATCGCTTGAATTTCTCCATAAATACAAATCATTGCTTCACAAAAACGATCTAATTCGCAAAGACTCTCACTTTCAGTTGGTTCAACCATCAAAGTTCCAGGTACTGGCCAACTTACTGTTGGCGCATGAAAGCCATAATCCATTAAACGCTTAGCGACATCTTCTACTTCGATCCCTAAATTACGCTTTATAGGTCGCAAATCCAATATGCATTCATGAGCTACAAATCCATTCAAACCCCTAAATAAAACTGAAAAATAAGGGCTTAATTTATATGCAATATAATTAGCCGAAAGCAAAGCTATTGAACTTGCATATCGCAATCCTGCAGGACCCATTAGCCGTAAATACATCCAACTAATAGGCAATATTCCTGCACTACCCCAAGGTGCAGCAGATACTGGGCCAATTGATTGTTTTCCTCCACAATTAGCTAAAGGATGTCCAGGGAGATGAGAAGTTAAATGAGAAGCAACGGCTATCGGACCCACACCAGGTCCTCCTCCTCCATGTGGAATACAAAAAGTCTTATGTAAATTGAGATGACATACATCTGCACCATAAACACCTGGTCTGCAGAGACCAACTTGTGCATTCAAATTTGCCCCATCTAAATAAACTTGACCTCCGTGTTTATGAATTAATTCACAAATCTCTCGAATCTTTGGTTCAAATACACCATGCGTAGAAGGATAAGTAACCATCAATGCAGCTAAAGAAGAAGAAAATTGATCAGCTTTTGCCGATAAATCTTCAAGGTCAATATTCCCAAACTCATCACAATCAATAGGGACTACTTGCATTCCTGCCATGACAGAGCTTGCAGGATTAGTACCATGAGCACTTTTAGGAATAAGGCATATATTTCTATTAACATCACCACGTGACTTGTGCCATGAACGAATAACTAAAAGACCAGCTAATTCTCCTTGAGAACCTGCATTTGGTTGTAAAGATACCGCAGAAAATCCTGTTAAAGCTGCAAGCCAATTCTCAAGATTTTGGACTAGTTGTAAATACCCTTGCGCTTGGCTTAAAGGAGAAAATGGATGAATTTCAGAAAACTCTCTCCAAGCAATCGGTAACAATTCAGATGCTGCATTTAGCTTCATCGTGCAACTTCCTAAGGGAATCATCCCTTGAACCAATGAAAAATCTTTGTTTGCAAGAGAATATATATAACGCATTAATTCTGTTTCACTTCTATAGCGATGAAAAACAGATTGTTCCAGCCATGGATTAGATCTTAAAGGGATACCTGTCAAAGATTCCTGAATATGTGGAAGCTCAAATTTATTAA
>CACIRS010000024.1 GCA_902589115.1 uncultured Prochlorococcus sp. | reverse complement strand
CTTCCTCGACGCAGTTATTGAAGAGCTTTGCTTCATTCTTCAAAGTGCAAAAACTTAAGGCAATGGCACCAAGAGAAACTGCAGAAATCAATCTTGTACCAAGTGTTGTTAGTCCAAAAGCAAGCATTAAGCCTTTTTTACGGGCACAATTCTTCTTGCTCTTTTTCACTTTCTTCTCTGGTTTACTCATTGCACTGGACTCAGGAGAATAACCATCTCATTATGCAATCATTTACACCTATGAAAAAAGAAAACCAACCATCTATTAGATTTATCCATAATTCACTCTGGAGATAATTCTCAAGTGAATCTGGCTTTATTTACTTAAAAGTGTCTGATAGCAGAGTTCATCTTAAATAGTTCCCAAAATTCATTAATCAACTAATACCTTCACCAATAGATTCCGCATAAAAAACGTGGCCATCAGGAGTAAGCATTAATTTGTTCCACTCGCCATCTTCGGTTTGAACCGCGACTTCTAAAACCTTTTCCTGACCTTGATTAGTAGTCCATTCTCTAACCCAATACTGACTTTCCTGATCAAATTCATATCCTTTTGACTTGAGCAACGATCTAATTGCAACTTCTCTAGCAAAATCTTTATCCATTCCTACCTACTCCAAGCTTTACTGCATTACTAGCAACTCCTTGCCGCAAACGCATAAATTCCAACACTTGAGAAAAATCCTAGTCCATTCTCAATAAAGACCCAAAAGCAAAAATATTCAAAGAAAATCGGAATAATAAATACTAGAAATTAATTAATTTAATTATTACCAGGAAAGATTTCAAATGGCTAGGCAAAGACTAAACTCCATCTTAAATACAACCAATAAAATCCTAGTAATGTCAACGTCTTCAAAGACGAAGGATATGATCTTAAATATAAATAACCTTCATTTTGCTCTAGTAAATAGAAGTTTAATAAACATATGGATTAATCTCCAGGGTATATCAGGCTTTACAACATGAGTAAATAGGTTTGTCAATTAAAGGATTATTATCCTTATCATGCTCAAAACCAATAACAGTACAGGACTGATTTAAATCTCTCATTTTTTGCGCCAATGAGGTGGAATCTTTAATCCCATAAATGATCTCACATATCTTAACCTGAGCAAAAGCATTGTTCGAAAGTAGTACACTAAGTAGTATGAATAGCTTAATCATTATTTAGACACTCCATAATCAACTATTATTCTCCTAATAGTAGTAAGAGAAAGTGATGTTTGCTCTCTAATTAGCCTATAAGAATAACCTTCTTCCCTTAATTTTACAACCAATTTTTCCTTTATACTTGCGACCTTAGGCCTCCCCCCTGATTTCACTTTATCAATTTCATCTGATTTTTTTCTAACTTCATTGCTCCTAGAAGCAGGTTTGTCTAAATTCGCAAATCCAACAAACATTCCTATTATCAAGGGCCCTAGCTGGCCTAATAATTTAGTGTTCACAAGGCCATCTAATGTTCGCACATGAATGCCCTTAGACTCCAATGAAGCGAGACGGGAAAAAATATCTTTTTTATTAGAACCTAAAGACCACAAAGTATCTGTCACCAATTCATCTCCGTCAAGCAATAAAGAAAGAGCTTTATTAAATTCTGGCCGCAAACCATTTGGAATCAATTTATTTTTTTCTTCAAAAAAAATATTTCTGCAACCTTCTTTTTTTAATAGCTGATACTCCCAAGACGGCATATCCGATAAAGCCACATCAGCGATGTAGCCAATGGACTTATTGCCAGCAAGTCCCTTGTAAATCTTCCGTTCCCCTAAAAGCCTAGAACAGTTCAACACAAGAACAGTGTAATTTTTTAACTATGGTTAATACTATGTATTAAAACTACTATAGTCAAGGCCTAAAACCATAGTAAGAATAGATTATTAGAGAAAAAATAGAGTGTTCCATTTACGTGAGAGATTTTAATAAGGTAAAATTACATCAGATTTATTCATGTCCAAATGATCTTAAATGAAATCCCCTAATATCCTTAAAGGCAAGTTATTGAAGCGAAAGAAAATAATATTAGGTATTAATTTCAATACGTTTTCTAGATTTAAAAGAATAACTCTTCAATTTCTAGACAAAACCCTGACTATTATTCAATAATAAACTACTCAATTGCGTCTATTATGCCTTCTGTAATATAGCGAGCCATATTCATAATATTTTTATCAATTTCTCTTTTCGAGCTATTCCATTTATCAGATATTTCCTTTGATAAGTTCTCCTTTTTTGCATAAGAAATCATAGTATTCGCAAGATGCGGAGGTAATTCGGCCTTCCTTTCGTCCTTTAATTTATCCCATTCTTCTTTGTTCAACTTTCCTATAAGAACAATATCTTGAGTCCCTGCATAATTAAACAGTTCGTCCATTCCTACAAATATAAATGTTTCTGCTAATTGATGCAAAGGACTATCGGTATTTTGGGAAGATCTATATTGATTCAATAATGCTTCTAAGTCTGATTTTTTAGATTCTGAACCTTCTTTTACTGCATTCAGAAGTCTGTAGAATTGGCTGAACTCTAATGGTTTTTCCACAAAGATATTGAAATCAGGTACTGATTCTAATTGAGGCTAGAGAAAAAATATAACAAATAGATTAACAATGAAAAAAAAGTTATTTTTAGTAAGAGATGTCCAATTCAAATTAGAAGTACTATTGAAGGTAATGGTAATGAGATCTTTTCTGATAAGTCTTTCAAGATTTAATAATCACTATCAGCGACACAAATTCCTTGGCACCTGATCCCATTTACTGCTGATCTAAGACAATGCTTGCAAAGTATTTTTGAATCTTCTGGGATATTTGCAAGTTCACGCTGGAGTGAATTGGCCTGAATATTTGGGTTGTTGGAATTCCTTTGAGTGACTGCCCTATATTTAGTCATTACACCTTTTCATTGATAGCCTTGGCTGTCAACCATTATGGCTTAAAGCCTGAAAGAAATTTGACAAGCATTGGATTCGGTACATGGTCTTGGGGAAATCAACTCCTTTGGGGCTATCAAGCAAATCGTGATGACTCAATTTTAAAACAAACATTTCTAGAAGCTGTTCAAGGCGGTCTTCATTTAATTGATACAGCTGACTCATATGGGAGTGGGAAATTCAATGGACGAAGTGAATATCTTTTAGGTCAATTTGTCCAAGAGATTCCTAATAACAAAGCCAAAAGGCTTACAATTGCTACAAAACTTGCGCCATTTCCTTGGAGGATAGGAAGAAATGGATTCAGAAAAGCATTCTTATCTAGCCAAAAAAGGCTTAAAGGAAATATTAAAAGAGTGCAACTACATTGGAGCACATTTCGTTATGCACCATGGCAAGAAAGTCCATTGCTTGATTGCATGGCAGATTTAGTTGAAGAAGGATTTGTTCAAGAACTAGGGGTTTCAAATGTAGGTCCAGTTAGATTAAAATGGATGCAAAAGCATCTCGCCAAGCGCAATATTCAAATAAAAAGTATCCAAATACAATTTTCTTTACTTGCTCCAAATTGTCAAATTATGGAAGAGTTAAAAAATACATGTAAGGAATTTAATATTGAAATACTCGCTTATAGTCCACTTGCTTTAGGTGTACTTACGTTAGCTCCAGAAGCCAAATCTATAAAATCAACACCTTTGAGAAATGAATTATTCAGAAGATTATTACCAGGCAGCAAAGACTTAAGAAAGGGACTGCAAGATCTAGCCAAAGATAGAAAAGTTTCTCAAGCAGAAATAGCTCTAAACTGGTGTAGGGCACATAACACCATTCCTATACCTGGGATACGAAATCCACAACAAGCAAAAGCAGTTATTTCTGCTTCGAAATGGAACTTATCTATTAAGGAACGTAGTTATTTGGATAATCTTCGAGATAAATGCAATGTGCGTATGACAAGTAACCCTTTTATTAGTAATTAAAAGAGTTATACATTAGTTGTATTTGTAATTTTAGGGTCTGGACTAACAACTACTGGCATTGAATCTGGTTTAGGTCTTATAGGAACTATTTTTACAGGAGGGACAGGATTCGAAGACTCCTTAGGTGGTGGTGGTGGTGGAGATTCTTCACCTTGCGAACATGCTGCTAGAGCTTCTCTTAATAAAGAATCAAAAGTTGCGCCTGGCAAACGATGTCTAGCAACTTCTAGGAAAGTACGAGGCAAGGACTCAGAAGCAGCATCTTTAAGAGCGGGATTATTTCTTCGATGATCTTGCTCTTCTTGAATAGCTCTAATAAACCTTAAAGTCACATCTCTTTTGGTAGAAGCCTTTATAAAAGTGTCGTTATCACCGACACCATTCCCAACTTCTTTTTCAAGATCAGTTAAACGGCGCTCAAGACTAGAAAGTACTTCTTCAGCTTCCTTTGAGATATGTCCTAACTGTCCATCGGAAAGGTTGGGAAGATCTGCTACATAAACCTTGCCATGGTCTCTCAAAGTTAAAAATGTTGGTCTCGGTCCACGATGGCCATTCATATCATCAGGGCCTCCAAGAGGGCGCCTGGGAGGCACTGGCCCTGCAGAACTACGTCTACGCGTTAGGCGTTGAGGATTATCAAAAGGCATTGAAAGGGATAAAAATCTAGCGACTCAGCTACCGAAAAAATAATTCGGGTTGCATGAACAAATATTACTGTGACAAAGGTACTAAGTGTTCAAAACGAATATCTCGTATGACTCCGATGTAATTGAGAGCTATTAAAAAAGGCTTTAGGAGTCTCAATCTGGAATTCCTAACAATTTTTTCTCTTTTTGATTAAACGATTCCTGAACTGTGCCAATAATCCAAGAAGAGAGTCCTTCTTCTAAACATATTTCTTGAGCAAATTGGATATTCTCTTTCGGGAGAACAATACAAAATCCAATTCCTAAATTGAATGTATTCCAAATATCGCGTTCAGGAATCTCGCCAACTTCCTGGAGCCAGTTAAAAAGTTCTGGCCTTTTCCAAGCCAGTGGATCTATTCTTGCTTGAAGACCGGCAGGTAAACATCTAGGTAAGTTTTCGGGTAAACCACCCCCAGTTATATGAGCCATTGCTTTAACAGGTATCTTTTGACTTAAAAGACTTTCTACAAGAGATGCATAAATAATTGTTGGTTCAAGAAGGGTATCCATCAAAGGAGAATTTTGAGGTCCAAAAGATTTTTTATCAACATCACATTTGGCTTCATCCAAAATTTTGCGAACCAAGCTATATCCATTGCTATGTAAACCACTGCTTGCGATCCCAAGGATTTGATCACCTGGCCTTACGAATTTTCCATCAATTAATAAATTTTCTTCAACCAAAGCTACACAAAACCCAGCCAAATCATATTTTCCGAACTTATAAAAACCAGGCATTTCTGCAGTCTCACCGCCTAATAATGAGCACCCGCTTTGTTTACATCCCTTTGCAATACCCTCTACAACCTCCGCCAAGGATTTTTGGCTCAATACACCAGTAGCGATGTAATCCAAAAAAAACAAAGGCTTAGCAGCACAGGTAATTACATCGTTAACGCACATAGCGACTAAATCGAGGCCAACACCAAAATGAGCATCATTAGCTTGGGCGAGTTCGAGTTTGGTGCCAACTCCATCAGTTCCAGCAACGAGAATTGGTCTTGAGTATCCTTCAGGTAGGCGAGTGAGCCCTCCAAAACCACCCAATCCACCTATTACCTCTGGCCGATGGGTCTGTTCAACAGCTGATCTGATTCTCTCGACAAATGCTCTGCCAGCCTCGACATCCACTCCTGAGGTTTTGTAATCCATAGGTTCAAGAGAGCTTAGGAATATATGCTCGGATATTCCTGCTTAGTTCTTAAAGGAGAATTATGCAATGGCGAGTAATGATAATAAGGTGAAATCTTACAAAAAATCCTTACAAATATTTCTCTGATCCTTAAGGTGAACTTCTCCATTCTAAGAAACCTAAAAGAACTCAAGCTTTGGCGCAAGAATCAAAAAGCTGAGATCAATTTTGTCCCCACTATGGGTGGACTTCATAAGGGTCACCAAGAACTAATAAATAAAGCTCAAAACCTCAAGAAAAATCAGTCTTCAAGTGTAATAGTAAGTATTTTTGTAAACCCTTTGCAATTTGGTCCTAAAGAAGATTTTACAACTTATCCAAGAGAGTTAGAGAAAGATATTCTGTATGCAAAAGAATGTGGGGCAGAGGCTATTTGGATACCATCTTCTGAAGACATTTACCCTGGTGGTATCAATTCAAATTTCCAAGTCAAAGCCCCATACTGTCTCACATCCAAGCTTTGTGGAGCAAAAAGAAAAGGGCACTTTGACGGCGTTGCAACAGTAATAATGCGTTTATTGTCACTATTAAAGCCTAATGTATTAATTCTAGGTGAGAAAGACTGGCAACAATTTATAATTTTAAGGCAACTTATTAAGGATTTCAATATATCTGTAAAAATAGAAACTGTTGCAACGCTAAAGGAGAGGGATGGAGTTCCATATAGTTCGAGAAATCGCTATTTAAATGGATCTGATAGAAAAAAAATTGCAATTTTATCTAAGAGTCTAACTCAATCAGGTAATGACTTTTTTAATGGAAAACAGCCTAACTTATCCCAAATAAAATCTAAGTTAAGCAATATAGGGTTACATGTTGAATATTTAGAAATTGTCGAGCCATACTCTTTAAAATCTCTAAATGAAGGAAAACAGCTTTCACTTCTTGCTGCTGCAGTACATTGCGGGAACACTCGTTTAATTGACCATACATTTCTGATGAATCGAAATCCAATAGTTGCTATTGATGGGCCTGCAGGGGCTGGCAAAAGTACCGTCACAAAGTCTTTTGCTGAAAAAACGGGTTTAATATATCTCGACACTGGGGCAATGTATCGAGCTGTTACATGGCTCATACAACAAGAAAAAATTGATCCAACTAATACAACTGCCCTATCAACTGTTCTGGAAAATCTCGATTTAGAAATAAAGCAAACTTTATCTGCTGAACAACGCATATATGTAAACAAAAAGGATGTAACTGAATCAATTAGGAATCCTGAAGTTACTTCATTAGTATCAATAGTGGCAGCTCAAAAATTAGTTCGAGAAGCTTTAACAAAGCAACAGCGATCTATTGGGTCAAAGGGAGGGTTAGTCGCGGAAGGTAGAGATATTGGTACATCTGTTTTCCCAGATGCAGAGTTGAAGATTTTTTTAACTGCAACTTCTTTAGAACGAGCAAAAAGAAGAGCTAATGATTTAAAGTCAAGAGGTTATGATGCGCCAGAAATAGACATACTTGAGAAAGAAATTAAGGATAGGGATGAAAAAGATAGTACAAGAAAAATATCCCCTTTAATTAAAGCACAAGATGCTATAGAGATCGTCACTGATGGAATGAATATTGAAGAGGTAGTTCAAGCCTTAATAGATCTTTTTAGAGATAAAGTTCCAAAGGAAGTTTGGCCTAATTCCTAGATATAAGTTCATTGAGAAGATTTTTACAAGCATCTTCTAATAAATCTAAAACATCGTCAAAACCACGTTCTCCTCCATAGTATGGATCTGGAACATCAAGACATTGAGTCTTCTTAGAATAACTAAGCATAGGCCGAATCTTTGCATTAGCTATTCTCCCTAAGCTTTTTTCCAAAGACTTCACTGTTTCAAAGTTATCATTATCCATAGTTAAAATTAAATCAAATTCATCTAAGTCTTTAATCAAGATTTGTCTAGCTACACTAGGAAGATATATGCCTCTTTTTTCTGCAGCCTTAATCATTCGTCTATCGGCAGGTTTACCTATATGCCAATGCCCTGTACCCGCAGAATCTACTTGAAAATCATTTAACAAATTCTTAGATCTTAATAAGTTTAAGAACACACCTTCAGCAGCAGGCGATCGGCATATGTTTCCCAAACACACAAACAAAATACTCCTACACATACCAGAAACGAGGAAAATATATGACTTCTAAATTATATATGGAAGAATATTTATATAGCAAATTGAAATCTTAGTTATAATTTGAATAATACTTCATGAATATAAGATTCAGTCCATTCTTTTCCAAAAAAACGGCTTAGCATACCTCTTGCTGGATCTTTTTTTGCTCTATATTGCATATATGATCTCTGACCATCAAGTATTAAGTCTTGACGATATTGATTGACCTTTTCTGATTGAATAACTATTTCAATATACAAATTAATATAATCCTCAAAAGCAGGGATTAAGATTTTATCAATAATATCATCACTATTATTGTTCAGAGGCAATCTCGACCATAAAAAACCTGGAGAAAAAAACTTCTCAGCCTCATTTGGTATCTTCCCACCATATGGAAACAATGCTTTCCATTTTTGATGAATAGGTATTAACTTTTCCCAGACATCTTTAGTATGTAATTTATCATCTTTAATAGCTGGCTGCAAATCCAAAGCAAGCAAATGACCTGAAGGTAAAGTTACAAAATCAGCTCCAAAAAAAGGAAGATCAAAACAAGGCAATGGTGTTATAACTAAATTCATTACTGAAGCTAAGGGGCCAGCATCTATGCATGCACATCTCACCTGATAAAATTTCGATGTTGAACATGCCCAAGTATTAGCTTTTATCTCAATTTTTTTAGAATTAAGTTCATAAATTATTTTTCTATCTAAGAACTCCGGAGGGATAGGAAAAGATTCTACTTTGAATTTAGATAATGCTTTTACTGTTATTTCTAGAAAAGGCTTCCATCTCCAATTATCTATATTAATAGGATCAATACTTGTTTTTCTGGAATTAATCATAAATTCTAATAAATGAAAATTAGTGACTAATTTAATAAAGAATTGCCTGGGAAAAGAAAATCATTTAAGAAGCGATCTGCCCAAAGCTTGCCAAAATAGCTTACAAACAAACCATGTGCAGGATCTTTTTTTGCACTATAAGTATCATAGTCAATTTGTAAGCGCATTACTTCTGAGGGTGACAAATCCAAACCATTTCTACTTGAAATATCTTTAAGATCCCAATAGCAATCTAAAAATGAGTTAAATGCTAGGGGCAAAGATTCTTCGGCCTCTTCCAATCCTCCTCTACAAAACAAGACCCAAGGTGAAAAATATTGATTAGGATCAAATGACCTCATTTTGTCCTGATTTTTTAATTTTGGGAATTGTTTTTGTAACTGCTTAAGACCTTCAAAATAACGTTCAAAATAAACTTTATCTTGGATTAGAGGTTGAAAATCAAGTACAGAAACTAATTTACTAGATTTACCAAACCACAAAAGATCTATACCCATTAAAGGTTGTGCATTTGTATATTCAGGATATGCAACTGAATTAAGAACTTGAATACTGGAGCCACCATCCATTTTGGTGACGCGCCATCTGCGAAAGCCTGGTACCTGCCAAAGCCAACTGTAAATAACGGTTTGACCTTTTTGAGAACAACATTTCTCTAGACCTTGGGGGACAGGGACAAGTTCACCACCCCGCAGCTTGATGCTTGTATTAAGCTGTTCAAGCAAAGAGTCAAACATAAATAAACGCCTGATTTGAAAAAAATTATTGGCTGAAAATATTCATTAGCTTATCTAAACTCAGCCAAAACTCACATTTACATCCAAGCCTCAATACAAAAAGAAAAGTTTATTGGATTTCTCAATTAAGATCTAGTTTGGGGTTAATTGGTTTCCAAATATGAAGATTATTTAATTTAAGCTGAAAACTATCATGTATTATTCAGTACTTCCTTTTAACTTTTTACTTGTTAAAAATCCAAAGAGGACTTTACCTATAGCTGCAATTAGATTTCCCTCTAACTCATTAAACATATCCATATTGAATCCAAATGCCTTATTTGCCTCTTCAATAATCAAATCAGCAGTTGATTGATTAATAGGTAATGAATCTAGGGTTTGACTATATTTTTTCTTAAAAGCCTTTTCGTCACTGATTAAATCAAACTCATAAAAACGTAATCCATCATGTTCTGATAAGTTCATTGCCTTTTGAGCAATTTTTTTTAGTATTTGTCCACCTGATAGATCACCAATATATCTCGTATAATGATGTCCTACTAAAAGTTCTGGTGATTGTTTTGCAACAAAGTGAATTCTGTCTACATAAGCTTTAGCTGCAGGTGATGGTTTAATCAAAGTCATCCATTCAGGTCCATAATAAAAAGCCAAATCCTCCTCAAGAGTAATTCTTCTATTCAATTCTGAATAACCAATTGGTCCAACCACAGGGTGTTTATCTAACGTGAGTTGACCTATTTCTTCTTCCATAGCTGAATAAACAAAATATAGATCAGCAATTAAAGTTCTATAAGAAGATTTCTGAACAACACCTTTGAGGAAACAACTCACAAAACCTGTATTTTCAGCCATCGTGTGAGACTTCTGAGTACCTTCTCTTAATTGTTTTGCTAGAGCTACAGCCATTTGAAAGATTTAGGTTGTATGTGGAGGTAAAGAAACACTTGAGAAAAGAGAAAATAATTCTCTACAAATTGTATGCAATTTTGCCTTCTGAGACGGATCTGGCAAATATGAACCTGTTGGTTGCCAATCTCCAATAGTAGCTAATCGCCATCTTTCTCCCTCAAAAGTCATCCCACGAATAATTATGCCTATTAAAGTGGGCATTGAATCAGTGGAACGTTCATTCATTCTCAATTCCATAAGTAAGCTACGGCATTGCAATTTAGGACTCCATCCTGGGAAATGGAATGCCAAGTCAATCGTCTCGGATTCAACCCACTTTCTTGTTTCAGGATCATCTCGCCATGGCATCAAGCTGCCAGCCGCAGCGGGGAAGTGACTTCGAACAAGCGTCAGCGCAGAAGCTAAAGCATGTGCAAAAGCAACACTCTGAACATTCTCAGCAGCATTCATTGGTTACGCCTCCTGAGAATTACTAATACTTCATGAAGATGCGGTAGCAATAAATCGAAGAAACATTTACGACATAGCTCTTAAAGGGAGTTATAACATCTACAAAATAAATATGGAAGCTTATTGCTTCTCCCTTTCATATCAAGGAAATTCGTATGGTGTTAAAAAATTTATTTGTGATAATTAGTCGTTATGGAGTTGTTGGAGTTATTGCTGCAGCTATTCATGGAATTGTTCTGCTTTCATTATTCAACTTCTTCCCTCTTTGGTTAAGCAATCTTCTAGCATTTATATCAGCATCAATATTTAGTTACATAGGGCATGCACTTTTCACCTTTCGAGAGGATACAGGAGGAAGTTATTTTGCGAAAAGATGGTTACTTATCCAATTTATTTTAAATATCACGATTAGCGGAATTCTACCTTTGGCTCTTCAAAAATTAACAAACACTGAAATAACAGCATTAATTCTTATATTTACCCCAACTTGCTTAAACTTTTTTGTATGGAGAAAAGCAGCAAAATTTCGTTCAAACAGGACAAACCAAAAGCAAAGTAATCCCCAATTGCATGCTGATGACTTAGGCCTAAGTAAAAAGAATAATATTGCAATTTTTAATTTGGCTCATCTAGGGATATTAAATAGTGCGAGTCTCATTGTAAATGGATCTGATATAGATGATGCCATTAATACATTAAAAAATTATCCTAAGCTTAAAATCTATCTTCATGTTTGCCTGACAGAAGGTAAATGCATATTTAATCAGGGAATTAACCATAGAATGGTAAATTCTAATGGTATATTAAAATTATCATTTATAAATCTGCTGTTAAATTCATTTCTGCCCAATAATTCACATAAAAAATTACTTAAAGGGGCAATAAAAAAAGAAATAATTGCTCAAATAAATCTATTTAAAAAATTAACAGGTCTAAGCGAAATAAAGATTGATGGACACCAACATATACACTTAATTCCAATGGTTATGCAAATTCTTTTAGAAATAAGTACTGAATACAATATCACTTGGATTAGAACAACTAATGAACCCTTTATTAATAAGATGTCCATAAATTACTTGGCAAAAATTATAGAGCAGGCAGGAATATTAAAATGGGGAATTTTACAGTTACTTTCTTCAAAAGCAAAGCCTGAATTGAAAAGGTTCAACATATCTACAAATGCAGCCTTCGCAGGTGTACTTTATACTGGGAGAATGGATAGTAAGATATTAATTTCTTCTTGGAAAAAATTAGAATTAAAAAAAATAAATAGAATGGAAACAAATCCTATTATTTTAAGTCATCCTGCAGCAGAGCTCTGTACAATTAATAAAGATTATTTAGTAGATTTTCCAATTTCAAAAGAATTTATGAAATCAAAATGGAGGCAAAAAGAATGGAAATGCCTAATCCAATTTAAAGAAGGAATTAATTCGTTAGGTCATGAATTGCTCTAATAAAATAATGAGGTCTTGCCTTAGTATCAACATAAATCCTTCCTACATAATCTCCTAAAACACCTATTCCCATTAATTGAATTCCACCAAGAAAAAGAATAGCAACAATTAACGAAGCATATCCAGGGACATCAATTCCATTAAGCACGGTTCTAAACACAATAAATAATGCATAAAAGAAGCTGACTATTGAAACAATTAAACCAAGAAGTGTTGAGACTCTTAATGGTAAAACTGAGAAGGAAAATATTCCATCCAATGCGTAGCTCCATAATTTAAAAGGGCTCCAAGATGATCTCCCTGCCAATCTCGAGATGCGCTGATAATTAATTTCATAACTTCTAAAGCCTGTCCATGGTACTAAACCTTTTGAGAAGCGGCTAAATTCTCTCATTTGAGTTAATGCATGCACAACAGGTGCACTAAGTAATCGATAGTCCCCTGCTCCTTCTGTTAATTGAATAGAATCAACAATCTTATTAAAAACTCTATAAAACCAAGAGGCAGTAGTAACTTTTAATCTTGATTCCTGATCTCGATCATCTCTAACAGCAGTAACAATTTCAGCTCCATTATTCCACTGTTGAACCATATCAGGAATTAACTCAGGGGGATGCTGTAAGTCAGAATCAATAAGGACTACTGCATCACATTTTCCCTGGGCATAATCTAATCCAGCAAGCATAGCTGCCTCTTTACCAAAATTTCTGGTCAGTTCCAACAGAACTATGCTTTTAGCAGATTTATTCTCATTATTTTCTAGCCAGGATTTCACTCTAGAAACAGTACTATCCCGAGAGCCATCGTCAACTAAAACCAAGCGATTAACTCCCTCTTGAGCAATTACTCTTTCAATGAATTGACAGATAACAGCCTCTTCATTGAAACAAGCAGCTACAACCCAAATCTGAGGCTGGTTAGAGATAGAGGCCAAAACTGATTTATTCATACTTTCTGCATTGATAGCATCTTTACAGGAAGGCAAATTGCCAGCTAAACGAAGACTTTATTACTGGGCAGACCCAATGAAGTCATAAGCTCGCCTATAGAGCAAGTTCCATTCACCAAACTTTATGGCCAATTTCACCAAGATAAGTATGCCTGAGGAAGGAACAGCCATTCGCTTTGAAAATGGCAAGCCAATAGTTCCAAATAACCCAATCATTCCATTTATTCGGGGAGATGGAACAGGAGTAGATATATGGCCTGCGACTCAAAAAGTACTTGATGCAGCTATACAGAAAGCTTATGGGACGAGTCGCAAAATCGAATGGTTAAAAATTTATGCAGGCGATGAAGCTTGTGAACTCTATGGAACCTACCAATATTTACCTGAAGACACACTTGAAGCAATTAGAGAATTTGGTATTGCAATTAAAGGGCCTCTTACAACTCCTATAGGAGGAGGGATTCGATCACTTAATGTTGCACTTCGGCAAATTTTTGACTTGTATTCTTGTGTTAGACCATGCAGATATTTTGAAGGTACACCTAGTCCACATAAGCATCCAGAAGATCTAGATGTAATCGTTTATCGAGAAAATACTGAAGACATATATATGGGAATTGAATGGGAATCAACTGACCAAGTTGGAATAGAATTAATTGAGCTATTAAATAACAATATAATTCCATCAAATGGCAAACTAGGTAAGCGCCAGATACCGAAGGTTTCAGGAATAGGAATCAAGCCAGTTAGTAAAAGAGGAAGTCAACGGCATATAAAAAAAGCAATTGAACATGCGCTTAAACTTGAAGGATCTAAAAGACATGTAACTCTTGTGCATAAAGGTAATATTATGAAATTCACAGAAGGAGCATTTAGAGATTGGGGTTATGAATTAGCTCAAAATGAATTTAGGAAAGACTGTATTACTGAGCGTGAGAGTTGGATACTAAAAAATATAGAAGAAAATTCAGCAATTAGTATTGAGAATAATGCAAAGCTAATTGATCCAGGCTACGAATCTCTAACACCAGAAAAGAAAAATGATATCTGTAATGAAGTAAAAGAGGTGATTAATTCATTAAATGAAAGTCATGGAAATGGACAATGGAAAAACATGGTCTTAGTTGATGACAGAATTGCAGATAGTATCTTTCAACAAATTCAAACCAGGCCTGAAGAATACTCAATATTGGCAACTTTAAATTTAAATGGAGATTATATTTCAGATGCTGCAGCTGCAATTGTTGGAGGTTTAGGTATGGCACCTGGTGCAAATATTGGAGATAAAGCAGCAATCTTCGAAGCAACACATGGCACAGCTCCAAAGCATGCAGGCTTAGACAGAATAAATCCTGGCTCTGTAATACTAAGTGGCGTAATGATGTTGGAATTTATAGGTTGGGAAGATGCCGCCAAACTAATAATTAAGGGAATAAGTAAGTCAATTTCCGACCAAAAAGTGACTTACGATCTAGCTAGATTAATGGAGCCAAAAGTAGATCCCTTAAGTTGTAGTGGATTTGCAGATAATATAATTATGAATTTCTAGGAAATAGAATTTCATTTTTTATCTGCTCCCTCCTCCATCAATTGCCACGCTTCTAAAAGTGTATAATCATCTCCAAGGTTTCCAGGAAAAGTTATTATCGGGATACTATTTTTATAAGTTTGATCCAACGAGCATACCACTGATAATCCAGGCAGTATTTGACCCTTTAATCTGAGGAATTTATAATTCAAACCATTAGTCAAAAGAGTATTAGTAGTTATGCCACCCTTACTAATAATATAACCAAGATCAATACTCAAGCTAGAAACCAAATTAGCCATAAAATTAGCCAAGAAATTTCCAAAATTGATTCTTACCAACTCTGAAGAAAGGTGAAACTCTTTCCTAGATGTATATAAAACTGGTGTTTTTTTAGCTGCCAAAATCTGATATATATTTTCAATTAAAATACTTTCTAGATTATATAAAAAATTATCATCAGAAGGAAATTCAAAAAATTCAGCAAGCTTTTTAACAGGTAATTCCAAGCCTAAGCAATTCTCATCGGAAAGCAAAACAGATAATTGTCTATCTGCTAAATCTACATGTGAACCAATCATAATCAAACCAGGCTTAAAAGAACCAAGTTCATTTTTAAGTCTTAAGCCAACCAAATCTTTCTGACTATATTGATTCATAGGTAAATTTGCGAAGCCATTAATGAGACTTGCTGCAGATCTAAACAAAAATCTTTTTTTGTCAAGCAAATGTTTTATCGCAAAGCAAAAGACTTCTATATGACAATACAACTCAGCATCTACAACAACAAAAGTCTGATCTTTTAAAGAGAGTAACCAATTAATCAATTTATCTAGACCAATTTTTGATTGAATTGCTTCATTTAAAAACTCGACATTTAAACAAGCAACATTTTCTGATAAGATTGTTCTATTACTCTTTTCTTCCAACCAATCCGGCAGATAACTAGTTGAATAACCAAAGATAAGATCTTTTGCATAATTTGATTTATGGACAGGAATTTTATCAAGAAAATGTATACCGTTTAAAGTTGTCCTACCTCCTTCTAGAAAAGCTGGAACATGAAATATGGCATCAAAGGGTCCAATTACTTCAGAAATAATTTCAGGTTCTAATAAAGCATGGCCCCGTAAAGTAGAATCACCTCGACTAATTATCAATATTTCATTAGGACTTAAATCTAAAATTGAACAAGCGTCGATTATTGCAATACATATTTCTTTAGTTCTTTGAGCCGCTAACTCTTTACTAAGAGATCTTGTATTAGCAAGTATAAAAAGCAATGGAGATTTATCATTTATGCCTTTTGCAATAGTTTCTTTATCCCACGATAAAATTAAAGGGCAACTATGAACTGTCTGAGATCCAGTAGGGTCATCATCAATAATAATAATTTTCATTATTTTATTCTTTTAACGAAAATTTGCTTAAAAAATAATCATTACTTCCAATGATCTGGATATGTTATATATGACTTATCCAAATTTGATACAGATTCACAGCCTAAAAGTTTCATAGTTCGCAAAATATCAGTCCTTAAAATTTCAATAGCTCTAGCAACTCCCTCTCCACCAGCTGCTGCAAGTCCATAGGCATAGGCCCTACCAACCAATACACCTTTCGCGCCTAAGCACAAAGCTTTAACAACATCACTTCCCCTTCGAATCCCTCCATCTAAAAGAACATCTATTTGCCCATTCACAGCTTCAACGATTTCTGGAAGAACGCGAATAGTTGGAGCTACGCTATCTAATTGGCGCGCACCATGATTAGATACAACAATTGCATCTACTCCTAATTCGATAGCTTTTTTAGCGTCAGTAGCGATATGGACTCCTTTAACAATAATTTGTCCTCCCCATGCATCACGAATCCACTTAAGGTCCTCCCACGTAACTACTGATGCCTCTAAGGCAGGGCCAATTTCGGTATACCCCATAGGGCCATTATCAAGCATTACATTGGGAAAATTCATTAGTCCTCCATCTCCTAACCACTGTGTTAGCCAACATGGCTTTACTAGCATTTGAGGTATATGTGGCAACATAGAAAAAATATTTCCAGAAAGTAATTCTTTAGTCCCATTACGCAAATCTCTTTCTCTTAAACCTGATACAGGCGTATCAATAGTGACTACTAGAGATGAAAAGCCTGCAGCTTTAGCTCTAGCAATAGTTTTCAAGGCAACATCTTTGCCTCCAAGCAAATAAAGCTGATACCAAGCGGGAAAATTAGTAGCTTGTTTCACATCTTCCAATTTGCAACCTGAGAGTGTTGACAATGTGTAGCCTGTACCAGCCTTTGACGCTTCGCTAGCTGCAACCACTTCACCTTTTGGGTAAAACATTCTGCTACTTCCAACAGGAGCGAGAAGGAATGGGAGGTTAAATTTCTGGTCTAATATTGAGATTCCTAAATCACATTTTGGAGTAGCAACAGCGCATCTAGGCCTGAAAAGTATTTCATTATAAGCACTACAATTTTCTGACAGGGTAAATTCTCTATCAGCTCCACTATCTATATAATCAAAAACCATCTTAGGAAGTCGTTTTTTAGCGACTGTCCTTAAATCTGAAATATTGACAACGCCGGGAGAAGCAACATTAGCGCCCATTTTAATGATTTAAAGTAATATTAAGTATATCCATACTAATACATAATTGGCGAATTGGTCGATAGCAAGTAAATGAATATATAAAATATTTTAAATAAGTAGTAAAATGAGGAGGCATCTCAACTAATTATAATTTTTTTTCTTTGACATTTTACCTATACCAGCATTAAAAGTATTCGTTGGGTCAAGAGACTTATAGAAATCAGCCAAATCACTTTCTGCTTTATATAAATGTCCAACATTATGTTCTGCTGGATATTTCGCATGATGTTCGTCTAAAATATTCAGTATTTGCTGCTTAATATGATTCTTATTTACTCCTTTTTTAACAACAAAATCCCAGTGAAATACCATGCATAAAAAATGTCCCATTTCAAAAGAGTAGGCCATTTGAGATTTAATTTCATCTGGTATTATTTCGTGCCAAGAAGAACAATTCCTAGGCAATGCAACATCTAATGGCAATAAATCTCCTGAGAAAGATGAATTAACCAATTTATATCTAGCAGGGGCGGAACCTGCCACATACCTATGAAGAAGAGCGTCTTTACCGTCTTTATCACTACACTCTACATACTTAAAATCAAGAAAAATATTGCCGCTTTCAGCTAAAAGCTTCTGAACTTCTTTTATACTTTCACCACTTGACAAGATTAACATATAATGCTCATATTTATCTGCAATTGAAAGGATGCTTTCAGGTAAATGTCTGGGAAATAAGTTTGCCAAAAACTGCAATATCCTATCAGAAATGTTATTAGGTAAAAAAGAAATGTTATTGCAAAAATAGTCTATATTTCTTTTGATAGTTAATAGCTTAGGCAAAAAAGAAGTTCCTAAATGCTTTATCAGCAAGAAATAATCCTTGCAATACTTTTCAGCAGCCCGAAAGTAATTTCGATGCATATACTCTCCCATATCGGGCAATTCATCAAAGTCAGATAATATCCTTTGTCTTAAAATACTTAAGTCATTCGGATCATTTGAGCCAATAAAGAATACTCTTTCTTCCTTAGGTTTTGGAAACGTATCTAAACGTACTGCAAAAACTGCTATTTTTCCTGCGCAACCACTTGATTCAAAAAGTCTTCTTTTGTCAGAGTTGAATCTTGCAGGCGTATTTTCTTGAATTTTTCTTACGCGTATCTGATATTCTTTATCTGATGCAAGCCTAGAAGACTTGGCAACTTTATCCGCATCAAATCTATTTGATTGTAAATTAGAAAGAATCTCTTCTGGAGATTCGCCAAGATCAATATCCAAATGATTAACAAGTTCTAAATCTCCATCTTCATTTAATCTTGCATAAAGAGATAGTTCCGTATATGCAGGCCCTCTATTAACCAAATTACCTCCTGAGTTATTACAAACTCCTCCTATTACTGAAGCTCCTATACAAGAAGAGCCAATTACAGAATGAGGTCCTCGATTTAATGGAGCAAGCTTTTCCTCAAGTTGATATAAGGTTGTACCTGGGAATGCAAGGACCTGAAAATCATCCTCAAGTAAAATTAATTTATCTAGATTCAGAGTATTTATAATGACTACATCTCTATCGTAATCGCTGCCAAAAGGAGTAGATCCTCCAGTTAGACCTGTATTGGCGGCCTGAATAATGATTATTTTTTTATATACAATACAGATCTTCAAAAGCCTCCAAAATTCAAGCAAATCTCTAGGGAAAAGTACAGCCGAAGCTTTGCCTTTGCCAACACGGATACCTGTACTATAAAAACCAATTCTTTTTTCTGCGGTTACAATATTCTTTCTTCCTACTATTTCAGATAATTCTTTGAAGAAATCAGGCAATTTGCCAATCCTCATATTAAATTAACTGATTCAGGCTAAATCACAAATCATAGATTTTCAAGTTTATTTATTAATTCTTCCTACCAATCAATATTAAAAGCTAAGTTCCATTATTTATACACTTTTTAAAATTGCATATATTCAAAACTACAATTTAATTCTTTTGTCTCTCCTGGCGAAAGAACTAGTTTTCTTTCGCCAGTTATTAATGAGTTTCTTGGGCTTGTCCAAGGCTCCACACAAATCATATTTCTAGGTGGATCGGTCCAAATCACAGGAAGATCCATAGGCGATTCGAAATTTAGTTTAATAGAGTATTTCCCTAACAAATCAATTACCTTAATTTCATTTGTAGGTGAAAATGTTAAATCAACACCTTGATGTAGTCTTCCTAACTCTTGATGAGCAACTAATTTCTTCCCATCAGCATTATTTACACAAAAAGTATCCAATCCTTGAATTTTTATTTCCTTAGGGTTGCTCAGATTAAAATATGGATGCAAGCCAAAACAGAATGGCATTTCCATAATATCTTTATTGGTAATTTTTGTTTTATAAAACAGCGCATTATTCTGGATCGAAACTTGAATCTCTAAACCAAATAGATAAGGGAATATCTGTCTAGTATTTATATTGTCATTCAACTTCAATTTAAATCCATTTTTTGTATCAAGAAAGTCCATTTCCCATTTTTGATCTCTAGCAAATCCATGTTGTTTCAAATAACAATTGCCTTTAGGTAAAACCAAAATATCCTTGCTCAAATTGCCACAGATAGGAAAAAGAATTGGGATACCTCCCCTCACACTTTTTGATTCTTGCAAAAATCTATCTTGATCAAAATAAAGTATTTCTCTACCGTTACAACGCCATTCAGAAAGTAGGCCACCTCTCTCTGGAATTACTCTTATACGATCAGAACTTTCTTGGTTTAGGAACTCATAATGTGGGTATGGAATTTCCTTCTTGGTAAACATTAAATTCATAATTTATATTAATGAGCTAAATGAAATTGATCAATAGCTACAAAAATCCAATGAAATTACTTTTTAAGGGTTTGCTTTTCTAGCCAAGCCAAAAGAGCTGTATTTACTTGTTCAGGGACCTCATCATGAGGACAATGTCCAGCATCTAAAACAACTTCTGTAGTCTGTTCAGGAGCATGTCGTAAAAAAGTAGCTCTTTTACCTGGAGCATTCATCCAAGGATCTCGATTGCCCCAAAGTAAAAGTACAGGTGCCTTTAAATCAGCAAATAATTCATCTAAAGGTTGGCCTTGAGGTCCTCCTGGATCAAAAACACTTCGAAAAACTCTAAAAGCTCCAGGATCTAATGAGGGCTTTCTAATTGACTCGACTAAATATTCATCAACATTTGTTCGATCTATATAGACCTGATTCAATGTGCGACGAATAGTTCCTGGCTGCCTTAGATTTTCAAAAATCAACCTCTGTACTAAAGGATCCTTCAACAAGCCCCCACCAATAGCTCTACGGGCTTTGGACCAAAAGCCTTTTTTTGCAGCTCCTTTTTCATTACTAAAGTAACCAGCTGCGTTCAATAAGACCACACCGGCAGCGTTACTTCCCAATGCTGAACCTGCTGCTAAAGCTGCATAACCTCCTAGAGAATTACCTACCAAAACAGTGGGTCTTTTGATGCGTTCTTTTACATATGCAACTACTTGATCACGCCATAGAGGACCTCCGTAACTTAATCCTCCAGGTTTAGAGCTTTTTCCAAATCCCAAAAGATCTAAAGCGTGCACTTCATGCGTTTTAGATAAAACAGGTATGTTGTATCTCCAATGATCAGTTGAAGCTCCAAAACCATGCACTAACAAAATTGCAGGATAATCTGATCCATCACAACCGCTCGTTTGACTTGCAGGTTGACTACTCAGACAATGCACACCATGGCCTAGATAATTCCAAGATGCATTAGCAGTAATCACTTCACCAGACATTAATTAAAAAAGATAACGCTTAAGGTTGTAAATGCTAATCAATTAGGAAAGAACTTGCTAAACGAGACCTACTGGATTGGCAGCCACATCATCAGGTATTGAATTTCCTCCTCCAGGAGTTTTATTTCGAAGTACCACTCGAAGTAACACAGGAGCAAGAAAAGTAGTACCAATAACCATAAGCAATATTGCTGCTTCTAATGATGGAGTTAAAAGGCCTGCACTGGTTCCAAGGCCTAAGAAAATAAGACCTACTTCACCTCGGGGCATCATGCCTAGTCCAACCACTAGGCGGTTAGTGGGCTTATCAATCAAAAATGACCAGCCAGCAGCAATCTTCCCAATAATGGCAATTACCAATAAAAATCCAGCAATAATCAAAGCAGAACGACTTGATGGATCCAAAGGATTAATCACTGACAAATCCATTCCTGCACCAACTAAAACAAAGAAAATTGTGGCAAATAAAGAAACTAAAGGGAGTACAGATTGCTGAATAGCATGATTATTTTTTGAACTACTCAAAATCAAACCTGCAGCAAATGCTCCTAACGCTGCTTCAAGACCAATAGCAGTAGCAACAAAGCAACTTAAAACAAGAATAACGAAAGAAGCAACAACAACTGCCCCTGGAGCTTTAAGTCTGTCTAATAACCAATCAAATGCCGGCGCAGCAGTTCTACTTAACCCAATTGCACCAATAACAAAAACAGTCGCAGCTAAAATTAGCTTAACGATAGGGGCAATTTCCAATGAACCTCCTGTTGCCAAAGCAACCACAACAGCAAGAATTACAATTCCAAGAATGTCATCTAAAACTGCTGCCCCAATAACAATCTGTCCCTCACGGGTTTTGAGATAGCCTAATTCTCCAAAAACACTTGCAGTAATTCCGATACTGGTTGCAGTCATAGAGGCACCTGCAAAGACTGCAGGAATTAAATCCACCTGAAAAATGAACATCAAACCGAATGTTCCCAATGCAAAAGGAAGAATTACCCCTGCCATAGCAACAGTGAAAGCTTGAGCACCCACTGCAACCAATTCTTCTAACTCGCTTTCTAGACCAGTCAGAAAAAGCAGAGCATATAGACCAAGTGTTGCCACTGCTTGCAAAGACGGGAAAGTTTCAAAATAAAGATCAGGCACAGCCTCAGGTGGGACTGAAGC
>CACIRS010000023.1 GCA_902589115.1 uncultured Prochlorococcus sp. | reverse complement strand
AGGTACATACAGTCGTTTTGATTTTCCTGATCTACCAGCTCCAATAAATGGTGTAGCGGCAATTTTAAGTAACAATGACATGCTTAATTGGCAAGAAAAAATAGCTTTTGGGATTGGTTTAATTCCTGCAATGCTTCAAGGACAAGAATATGTAGAAAAATGTGATGACAAATCTTGGTCTGAATGGTTGCGATCTCAAAATATCCCAGAAAGAGTTAATGATGAGGTGTTTATTGCCATGAGTAAAGCCTTAAACTTTATTAATCCAGACGAGATTTCTTCTACTGTTTTACTTACAGCACTCAATAGATTTCTACAAGAAAAAAATGGTTCAAAAATGGCATTCCTTGACGGATCTCCAACTGAAAGATTATGTGAGCCAATAGTCAAATATATTGAATCCCGAGGCGGCGAAGTGCATTTAAATCGACCCCTTAAGCAAATCAATCTAAAAGAAGATAATAGTGTTGAAAGCTTTAAAATAGCAAAAGATAGTGGTCAAGAAATTGAAGATATATATGCAGATGCGTATGTAAGTGCTATGCCAGTTGATCTTCTTAAACTAATGCTTCCTAAGCCTTGGAAAGGTATGGAAATTTTTAAAAAGTTAGAAGGTTTAAAAGGAGTCCCAGTTATCAACATTCATTTATGGTTTGACAGGAAATTGACAGATATAGATCATCTGTTATTTAGCAGGTCTTCTCTGCTAAGTGTTTATGCAGATATGAGCATTACATGTAAAGAATATGAAGATCCAAATAAATCAATGTTGGAATTAGTTTTTGCTCCTGCCAAAGAATGGATAGGAAGAAGTGATGAAGACATAATTAAAGCTACTATGAATGAACTGAAAAAACTTTTTCCTATGCATTTTTCTGGAAATGATCAAGCAAAATTACGCAAATATAAAGTCGTTAAAACTCCATTATCTGTATACAAAGCTGTTCCTGGATGCCAAAAGATTAGGCCTGACCAAACAACACCCATTGCAAACTTCTTCCTAACTGGTGATTATACAATGCAAAGATATTTAGCCTCAATGGAGGGTGCAGTATTAAGTGGTAAGTTATGTGCAAAAAAAATAAATATGTCTCAAGAATCTAGTTCTACAAAAGGCTAAAAATAAAAAATGGAGATTAGTAGATCTGGTACAAATAACAATCAATCTAGAGCCAAAATATCTCTAGAAGATGCTTATGAAATATGTAGGCAAGAAACTGCTAAATGGGCCAAAACTTTTTATCTTGGCACCATGTTATTACCGCCTTTAAAACGAAAAGCTATATGGGCAATATACGTCTGGTGTAGAAGGACTGACGAGCTAATGGATAGCAAAGAAGCTCAAAAGTTACCTATTAATCAACTGTCAGAGAGGCTAGATAGATGGGAAGAGCGAACCAAAGAAATGTTTAACGGAAAATTGAATGATGAATTAGATGTAGTTATGGCAGATACCTTAGAAAAATTTCCACAATCTATTCAGCCTTATCTAGATATGATTGAAGGGCAAAGAATGGATTTAAACCTTCATAGATATGAAACTTTTGAAGATCTAAAACTTTATTGCTACAGAGTTGCTGGAACTGTTGGATTAATGACCCAAGGTGTTATGGGAATAGACCCTGCATATACAACAGCTCCATGGAGTTACCTACCAGATCCATCAGAAGCAGCAATTGCTCTTGGCATAGCAAATCAATTAACAAATATTCTCAGAGATGTTGGCGAAGATAGAGGTAGAGGACGAATTTACATCCCTCAAGAAGACTTAAAAGCTTTTAATTACTCAGAGGATGATCTTTTAGAGGGTCGACTAAATGAGCAATGGAAAGAATTAATGGCTTTTCAAATCAGCCGTGCTCGCGAATGGTTCGCACGATCAGAAGCAGGAATCAAATGGCTTTCATCTGATGCAAGATGGCCTGTATGGACTTCCCTAAGGCTTTACAGCGGAATACTTAATTCAATCGAACAACTTGATTATGACGTTTTCAATAATCGAGCTTATGTAGCGAGATGGGTCAAAATCTTTGATCTACCACTTTCATATTTAATAGCTCAAATCAGATGAAACATTAGATGAAAAATTGAGAGAAATATTAACAAAAATCACTCAAACAGCCGTCTTTTGATTAGCCAATAATTCCTTTAATTTTGAAAGTTCACCAGCCCATCGAGGATCAGGTGCCTCAGCGATAGGGGCATCACTATGTACAACTTTCTTCACATCCTTACGGTTTGAGCCTTTGGAATTGCCATTAGGACCGCCTGAATTACGACGTCCTCCCCCAGAGTTTGAATCTTTTCGTTCAGATCGCTCAACCCTCAAATTTTGCCCATTGAATTCACTGCCATTGAGCTGATCAATTACTGCTGTAGCTACCTTTTCGTTATTCACATTTGCGAAACCAAATCCTCGACAATTACCTGTCTCTCTATCAAAAACCGCCTTAAAGCGAATACCCTCTCCGATATTTTTTAGCAAGGCTTCTAGCTCCTTGCTCTTGAGATCTTGGGGCAAATTACCGATGTAAAGACGAACGCTCATGAAAAAGAGGGGAGATAAAGAATGATCGAAGTCAGGTGGGAATAATCTTCGTTACTCGCACAGTTAATCACAGCGAGGTCTAATTATGTATCCACCAGTAACTTGCTGCTTCAAAAGCTTCTTGTGGATTCATCACACGACCAAATGCTCTTTCATGGCAAAGATAACCTAACAACCTGCCAAGTTTAGGGCCAGAAGGCAGATCAAGAGTGGCTTTCAAAGAGTTTCCATCTACAGGGGAAGCAGGGTGAAATAGAGGATCATCAAAATTTCTCCATTTTTCAAGCCATATTTTTTGATCGACAGGCTGCAAGTCAAGAATTAAAGCAGGTAAAAATTCCTCTAAATCGAGATGCAACTGAAGAATATCTTTCTCATTAAGAGTTTTAAACGCAAATCCATCATTTCTTTCCTGCCATTTCCTAAGTAATTTGCACTTTTGACGATAACTCTTACCAAAGCGTAAATTTTTAAGGCCTTCTTCACTAAGAAGATGGGTCAAACGAAGAATAGGTAAAGCAATAGATAATTCAATATTATTAAATAGCTTCTCTGCATCATGAAAAGAAGGCAAATTTCTACTCAAAACATCAGAATTATTTTGCCAAGGAGTTAATATTTGACTTGTTTTAAGCAAGTTTATAACTTGATCAGCTTCTGGAGCAATAACAAAGCGATTTAATTCATTCTGAATTCTTTCAGGAGCTGCTCTCTGAAGAAGATGAGCATTTTTTTTGATCCAAAAAATTGTTTTAGAATTAATTATTAATTGATGTTCAGCTATCAGTCTGAAGCCTCTAATGAGCCTTACTGGATCGTCAATTAAATTTTGTTCTTTAATTGCAACTAAACGTTTTTCAAGCAGATCTAACAAGCCACCTGTTGGATCAACAATTTTTGAATCAGATCCAATCGTAAGAGCAATTGCATTAAGACAATAGTCACGACTTAAAAGATCTTCTTCGAGAGAAAGTCTATTTTGCCTAGCAAAATCTATATTCCATCCATCTAAAACCAAACGTGCTATATCACGATCAGGATCTAGGACAACACAAGTTCCACCATATTTTTGAGCCATATTCTTGACTAAATCAATTGCATGATCTGCAACAACTAAATCCAAATCAAACTTTTCCTGAAGCTTTCCCAATAAGGCATCTCTCAGGGCCCCACCCACAACAGCACTCCCTAGCGGCAAGTCTGATAAGTCAAAAGGCCATTGCAATGGATTCAAAATTTTCCAGAGTTCATTAGCTAAAATGGATTTATCACCCTTAAGAATGGAATTACTAACGGAGAGGGAGGAAATGTGCATATGTGTTAACTGTCGTTGGGTGGACCGTTGCAAGACTTATCACGCAGTTGAAAGACAGCATGGTGTAACTCATCTCAATGAAGCCCCTGATATGCACCCGAAGGATCCTCGTATCCACATCAGTTTGATGGATTTAAAAAGTGGGCACTCAGAGATCGAATGGGATGTTCGAGCATGCAAAAGCTTTGTAGAAGATAAAGGGCGCTGGTTAAGGCTCTGCCCTGGAGAAGCCTTGCCAAAATGAAAAGAGATAAAAATGATCCCTCAAATTATCTTTTAGCACTACATAGTTCATCAGACACTCTTGGAGTAGCAGCTCTAGATTTAAGCAAAACTAAATTGAATCAAAAAAGTGCAACTTTTAACCTCGGTCGAGAACTCTCAAACAAACTTTTTGACTGCATTGACGAAGTCCTCCCCAGCAAATATTGGTCTAAAATTTCCAGACTCGGAGTTGCAACTGGCCCAGGAGGTTTTACAAGTACTCGTCTAACTGTTGTAATGGCCAGAACTCTTGCCCAACAACTAGATTGTTCTTTGGAAGGAATAAGTAGTTTTGAATTAATGGCTCCGAGATTAATAAAAAAGCTTCCTAAAAAAGATATATATAATCCATTTTGGATAATAAAAGATTTAAAAAGAAGAGGCATAATAGGTGGCAAGTATAAACTCCAAAATAATTCAGCAGATCAATCAAAGTTAGAATTTATAGAATTAGAAATGCCTCATCTATTAAGTAAAACTTATGAGCAAAATATTTTCATAGATGCCGAAGAAAATGTTTCCGTAGATGTTTCACGCCTTTTAGAATTAATTTTAGATGCTCATAAATTAAAAAAAGAAAGTTTATGGAACAAAGTCCTGCCTATTTATCCCACCTCGCCAGTTAGTAAATCTTAATGCAATATCCAAAAATTAAGCTGGTCTTTATAGGAGTAATAATTTTTTTCATAAGTTCCTCTACAACTCTTAAAAGTTATATTAAAGTAGGCAATCAAAAAGAAAATCCGCAAATCATTTTAGTCTTAGGTGGTGATATAAAACGAGAAAAAGTTGGGGTAAAAACTGCGAGCCAATTAAAGATACCATTAATTGTAAGTGGAGGCAGTAATCCTGAACACGCGAAGTGGCTAGTGAGTCAATCAAACGTTTCTTCTAGTCAAGTAATTCTTGACTATCGTGCTCATGATACCCTTACAAATTTCACATCAATTATTGATGATCTTTTAGCCAAAGGAATTGATCATATATTAATGATTACTAGTGAAGACCATATAGCAAGAGCATCTGCAGTGGGATATATAGTTGCAGGAAGCAAAGGCATTCGGATATCAACAATCGCAGTGCCATGCCATCC
This sequence comes from uncultured Prochlorococcus sp., assembly GCA_902589115.1. GTDB lineage: Bacteria > Cyanobacteriota > Cyanobacteriia > PCC-6307 > Cyanobiaceae > CACIRS01. The sequence continues at coordinate 18,712 of CACIRS010000023.1, read as the reverse complement.
AAAATGCAATTATGAAAGTCATCAAAAAAAAGTTTTTGATGTGTTAAGGGCGATCATATGGGTAGTCAGCGGAAAAGACGTGAAATCAATTGCGGAGAAAGACTGGAAAGGAGTAATTGAAAAAAGCCTAAGTTTTAAGTCTCTAATTAATTAATCCTTTGTCTAATAATAAATTAATCCTATTTTGCAATTCAATAGATTTAGCTTCTAAATCTTTTTTATGTCGAGAAATTGGAGGAGGAATAGGTTTGCCAATTCGAATATGAATAGGTAAAAGTCGGAGTAAAGAGTTTCCTGCTCCTAATGCCTTATGGCTATTAATTATTGCTACAGGAAGTAAATAGGAACCAGTTCGTGCTGCCAGCAAAGCAGCGCCAGGCTTAGGTCTATTTACTCTTCCATCTTTCTGACGAGTACCATCTAAAAAAACTCCTATTGCCTTGCCTTCTTGAAGACAAGCTGATGCCACTCTAATAGCTTCTCGATCACTTGCACCACGTTTAACTGGATAAGCACCACAAGCCCGAATAATTGAACCCAATAAAGGAATATTAAAGAGCTCAGCCTTTGCCATAAATGAAACTGGGCGACCTAATACATGACCAAGCAGTGGCGGATCTAAATGTGAGCCATGATTAGCAACTACAACCAAAGATCCATATCGAGGAGTATTGAAATTTCCGAAAGTTCTACCTCTAAAAAGTATCCTGAACATTGGGAATACAAAACAATAACTAACTAATTTATAAACTAAACTTGGCTTTAAGGAATTATCTTGAGATGGGTTTTTAATGAATAAATTTTTCAATAAATTAACCAATTATCAATACCCCAAGTCATTAGAATTAGATATTTGATGTGTTGTAATTCCTGGCATAGATCTTTTTGCTAATCCAGAGAGAACATTACCAGGCCCAATTTCAACCAAAGTAGAGATTCCTTCTTTAAGCATTAATTCCATAGATTCTCTCCAGCGCACTCCATTTGTCATTTGCTTTTTTAAACGATCTTTCAAGATAGTTCGATCACATGTAGGCACTGGCTCTGAATTACTTAAAACTGGAATAATTGCATCTTTAAATTCAACTTGGTCTAAATCTTTTGCAAATTCGCAAGCCGCATCTTGCATAAATGGCGAGTGAAATGCCCCGGAAACCTGCAAAGGTACAACCCTCTTACATTCGAGTTGCTTTGTAACGCTCTCTAGCTCTTCTGAAGAACCAGACAAGACAACTTGCCCAGAACTATTGTCATTGGCTATTACAACTCCCTCAGCGCCTCCTACAAGCCTCTCAAGCTGGTCTCGGTCAAATCCCAAGACTGCAGACATAGCCCCACCTCCTGCAGAAGCCATAAGTTCAGAACGCTTCTTAAGTAATTTCAAAGCGTTTTTCGCATCAAATACTTCTGCCGCGTATAAAGCGACAATCTCTCCAAGGCTATGGCCAGCAAGAAGCTCAGGCTTCCTTCCTTGACGCTTTAAATCATCAATTAAAAGGGATTCAACAACAAACAACGCTGGTTGAGTATTTCTTGTGTCATTGATATCAGTAACCTCGTTATTCCCATTAGAGGATTGCCCGCGACAAATTTCTTCTAAGTTGCGACCAAGGATTTCAGAAGCAATGTCAAAACGTTCTTTTGAGCCAGGCAAATCAGAAAGGCCATCAGCCATTCCAATCTTTTGAGAACCTTGTCCAGGAAATACCCAGGCAACAGACATGAAAATTTTGTTATTACTCGCGCAAGCCTACGCGGGACCTTGCCACCTAATTAAGGCGGCCCCCCAACTTAACCCTGCTCCAAAACCACTAGAAGCAATAAGATTGCCAGATTGGATACGACCATCTTGAACCGCCTCATCCAACATTAAAGGAATTGTTGCGGCAGAAGTATTTCCATAACTAGAAAGGTTGCTTAAAACTTTTTCATTAGGTATAGAAAATCTTTCTGCAACAGAATCTAAAATTCTTTGATTGGCCTGGTGTAATAGCAACCAATCTAATTTGTCTGGATGTATTTCATGCAATTCTAAAACCTCTGCAAGAATCAATGGGACCTCCCTCACTGCAAATTTATAAACCTCTTGACCATTCATTTGAATAAATTCAAATCCACCTTGCTGATGATTTATTCCTGATGCCAGAGAAAGATATTTTCCGACCTGAGGCAGATTCAAACAATTTCCTCTAAATCCATCTGATTTCAACTTGAACCCAATGAGCCCATCGCTTTCTGGGCTAGTTGCCTCCAAAGCTAATGCGCCTGCCCCATCCCCAAACAAAACACAACTTCTTCGATCATCCCAATCAACCCAACGTGACAGTTGATCCGCTCCAATTACCAACGCACGCTTCATAGCGCCAGTTCGAAGAAATTGAGCAGCTGTTACCAAAGAAAAAAGAAACCCACTACAAGCAGCAGTCAAATCAAAGCACACTGAATTTTTCGCACCCAGTTCAGCCTGAATTGCAGTCGCCGAACCAAAAAGATCGTCAGGTGTTGATGTAGCCAACAAAATCAAATCAATACTTTCAAGATTCCATCCAGCCATTTCAACTGCAGCTAAAGCAGCTTTAGAACTCAGTGAGGTAATTGATTCGTCTGGACCAATTACTCTCCTGGCACCAATTCCAGTCCTTGTTCTAATCCAGCTATCACTTGTATCAACTCTTTGCCCAAGCTGATCATTGGTAAGACTTTGCGAAGGGATTGCACTACCACTGCCAACTAGTGCAACGCCGAATAAATTTTGAGGCAATTCAGCCAAGAATAAAGATTTTAGGATGGGCTAAGTCAATCACAATTCCTTACCTAGCCGCTTCCGGAATATTGAGAACAGGCGATTCTTGAAGCTTGGCCAAATCTTCCATCACCCCGTGACTCGCTGCAGAATGGGCTAAACGCAATGCACTCACTACGGAAAGGGCCTTACTGCTTCCATGGCCAATTACGCAGATACCATTTACACCAAGTAACAAGGCACCTCCATGCTCTGCGTGATCTAGGCGCTTTTTAATCCTCTTTAAATTGCTTCGTAAAAATGCTGAGCCAACTTTTCCTCTCCTGCCTCGAGGTAGTTCTGCTCGAAGTACATCCAATAAGACGCTACCTACAGATTCAAGAAATTTAAGAAGTACATTGCCTGTAAATCCATCACAAACAACAACATCAAAATGACCTGATAGAACATCCCTACCTTCACAATTTCCTTTAAAATGAAGACGGTTTTCATTATTTAACAATTCATAAGTTTGCAAAGACAGTTCATTTCCTTTGCAAGATTCTTCTCCAATATTGAGCAAACCAACTCTAGGCTTTTTGATTTGAAGCACGTCGCGAGAATAAATATTCCCAAGCAAAGCAAATTGATGCAGATAAGTTGGTTTGCAATCCATATTTGCTCCTACATCAAGAACTAAAACGGGTTGTCCTGGATCTTTTGTAGGGAATAAAGCTCCAATAGCTGGCCTATCAATTCCTTGAAGACGTCCTAAGCGAAAAATTGCTGAAGCCATAAGAGCTCCTGAGTTACCAGCCGAATAAACAGCTAACGCATCGCCTTTTTTCACAAGATCCATCGCCACATTCACACTTGCATCCCTTTTTCGTCTTACAGCTGTAGCTTCTTCATCCATTCCTACTGATGGACCACTATGAACAATCTCTAAATAACCAGCAGCTTTTGCCTCTTCGAATAAATCTTTCAGTTCCATCACTTTAATTGCTTCCAAAACCTTTTCAGGTTCAGCAACAAATTTTATTTTCAATGGAAGTCTTTGTAAGGCCTCCAAACAACCTTGAAGAATGGCACCAGGAGCATGATCCCCTCCCATTCCATCTACTGCGACCCAAAGCCGCTCATGATCATTAATAGCAGCCTGACCAAGAAGTGAATCTCCACCTTGTAAGCGTCTTAAAGGATCAAAAACCAATGGCTGAAGAACACTTCCTGCCATCGATCCAGCATTAGTCATCACTGAGCCCGCGCTGGAAACAACATTCCCAGCAACATTCCCAGCTGCTGTAGCTGAACTTGCAGCTGTATCCACAAGAGAAGTCACAGCAGCATTTCTGCGATACCAAATAACTAGCCTTCTAATAGCCCTAGTACGGCTAGTTTTCTTCCATGGTCCAGAAAACTTAGTAGTATCAGAGTCCATCAGCACCAATTGAATCAACAATTCTTTGGAACAAATAACCCGTTCCTCGAGCCGTGAGAATCAACTCTGGATTTGCAGGATCATCTTCAAGCTTTGACCGCAGTCTAGAGATATGAACGTCGACAACTCTTGTATCCACATGTCGTTCAGGCGTATAACCCCAAACTTCCTTAAGGATTTCGCCTCGACTAAAAGGCTCTCCTGAACGACTAACTAATAATTCCAACAAACTAAACTCCATACCAGTAAGGCGAATTCGTTCGTCATTCCGAAAAACCTGTCTTTTATTGGTATCAATTTTTAAATTAGTTACTTGAATAACTCCAGAATTTGGGATCCCCGCAATTTGTTCTTTTTCAACTCGTCTTAAAACGCATCGAATTCTTGCTTCTAATTCCTTAGGACTAAATGGTTTAACGACATAATCGTCCGCTCCAAGCTCAAGTCCTGTAATTCGATCTGCGACATCCCCTAAAGCGGTAAGCATAACTATCGGAACATCGGATTCCTTGCGCAATTCTTGACAAACACCATAACCATCAAGCTTGGGCATCATTACGTCAAGGACAACTAAGTCAGGTTCATTTTTCCTGAAAAGCGCAAGAGCTTCATTTCCATCGCATGCAGTGACTACTTGATAGCCAATCATGGATAGACGAGTTTCAAGAATCCTCCTGATGCTGGCCTCATCGTCAGCCACGAGGATTGTTTCCTTTGATGAACTGCTAGCCGTCATGTTGTAGTTAGATTTGGCGGCATCAAGAATTCGATCTTAGATAAGAACCTCGACATCCCACAAGGTCAACCTTATTTAACCAAAGTCTTCATTCTTTCAATAAAACGTGGCAAAACCTTCCTATTCCTATGTTTGCCAGAGCTGTGGGGCTCAAACAAGGCAGTACTTCGGAAGATGCCCCAGCTGTGGTGATTGGAATTCAATTATTGAAGAGGCCACATCAACCTTTCAAAAGACAATTAAGAAAGCCAGAAAACAAGGAGAGTCATCTTCCTTATTACGTTCTGAGGCAATGTCCTCATTACAAGAAAAGTCATTAAAAAGACTCCTCACAGGTTATGGAGAATTTGATCGGGTTCTAGGGGGAGGGCTTGTACCTGGCTCCCTTGTTTTAGTTGGTGGTGATCCTGGGATTGGGAAGAGCACACTTTTATTACAAACAGCCACTTACCTTGCAAATAAAGGTTCGGTGCTTTACATCACTGCTGAAGAATCAGCTCAACAGGTCAGATTGAGATGGCAAAGACTGCAATCAAACCAAGAATCTCAACTGCAACTCCTTGCAGAAACTGATTTAGAGATAATTCTCGACGAACTAAGTCTTTTCAAACCAGATGTAGCAATTATTGACAGCATCCAGGCCTTAAATGATGAAAATCTTTCCAGTGCCACTGGTTCAGTAGCACAAGTACGTGAGTGTTCAGCAGCTTTACAGCGAATAGCAAAACAACAAGGAACTGCATTACTAATTGTTGGCCATGTAACCAAAGAAGGAGTATTAGCTGGGCCAAAAGTTCTAGAACATCTTGTAGATGCAGTCTTGACTTTTGAAGGAGATCGATTTGCCAGTCACAGATTGCTGCGAGCTGTAAAGAACCGTTACGGAGCTACTCACGAACTTGGCCTGTTTGAAATGCGTGGAGAAGGTCTCAGAGAGATTTCCAACCCAAGTGAAATTTTTCTCAGTGGAGATGAATCTGCCTCTGGGGTCGCAACCATAGTTGCTTGCGAGGGAACTCGATCAATAGTTGTAGAACTACAAGGTTTGGTCAATGCAACTACGTATGCAAGCCCAAGACGAACGGCCACTGGAGTAGGTAACAACAGAATGCATCAAATCCTGGCTGTACTTGAAAAACATATGGGAATTGCACTTTCTCGTTATGACTGTTATTTAGCTGTAGCAGGAGGCTTAGAAGTAGATGAACCTGCTGCAGATTTGGGGATCGCAGCTGCCATCGTTTCTAGTTTTAGAGATTTAATTATTCCTTCTAGAACAGTGCTAATTGGTGAGATTGGGCTAGGAGGTCAATTGAGACCAGTCGCACAACTTGAGCAAAGACTTCAAGAAGCTATGAGATTAGGGTTTGAAAGTGCTGTGATCCCTCGTAACAGCGGTTTAGATTTTCAACAAATGAAACTTAAATTGAATATTTTGGAAGCTTCAAACGTCAATGAAGCCATTGTTAATTCTTTAGGTATAAAAAACAAAAGGCCAAAAAATAATTAATCTTTTAAAAATAAATGTCTACATTACTTCTGCCACTAGTTTTCAACCAATTTTCTATATCCAAATATCCGCCTGGATAAAGTCGAACTGCTTTCGTCCATACTTCAGCAGCTCGATCCAACCAAATATCAGCTTCATCTAAATTTCCTGATTGTTGAGCTAAGCGTCCACGTTTTTCATAAATCAGACCCATATTTTTTAAACATGAAGGTTGCTTTGGATTTTCTTCTAAAGACTTCATATATGTCTCCAAGGCTCTTTCCTCATCACCATTACTCATATAAATAATGGCCATATTTTTTAAAGTTTCACTCCTATCAATCGCATTCATTTCAAGAGTCAAACTTTCTTCGTAACATTCCAAGGCTTCCGAATAGTCTCCTCTGTCTTGAGCAGACAAGCCTTCACGATAATAAATGTAGGCCTTTTTCTCTTGTTCATCGATAGGCATTGCCTTCACGATCAATTCAGCCATCACTGTGAAAGCTTTATCAATGAAGTTGTCCTTTTTTTGGCTAAGAGGCACGATTAGATTAAAAGAATTCTTCTGGCACCCATACTGCCTTCAATCTGGAATCCTTGCCGAAAAAACTTAATTGAATTTTCGATTTCACTATTTTTTGAAATTTAAGCCAATAAGTCATTAGGTTGATTCTAAAGATGAGTGATCCTTGAACCGTCAAGACTTGCTAAAACCATCTGGCAAACAATCCATCATGATTAATGTTGATGGAATGAAATGCGGTGGATGTGTTCGAGCAGTTGAGCAAATTTTGCTTGAACAGACAAATGTCTCAAATGCAAGTGTAAATCTAGTTACACGAACTGCATTAATAGATTTGAATAATGCAGAGCAACCAGTCGATCACATCCTTGAAGCTTTAAGGAATAGAGGTTTCCCTGCAAGAGAAAGAGATTTCAATCTCTCAAGTCAAAATTTATCTGCAGATCTAGATTCTTCAGAAAACTGGTGGAATCAATGGCGTCAATTAATGGTAGCGATAGTCCTTTTATTGTTTTCAGTCCTTGGTCATTTAGCCCAAGGGGGCCAAATTAACCTGCCGATTATTGGGACCCTGCCTTTTCATGCTGCACTGGCCACCCTGGCATTAGTAATACCAGGAAGACCCATTCTCAGGAACGGGGTCAAATCAGCTTTAGCATTTGCCCCTAGCATGGACACGCTTGTCGGTTTAGGTGTTAGCAGTGCTTACTTAGCAAGTATTGTTGCGTTGATATGGCCCACAGTTGGGTGGCCATGTTTTTTTAATGAACCCGTAATGCTACTAGGGTTCGTATTACTGGGGCGCTTCTTAGAAGAAAGAGCAAGGTTTCGGACAGGGCGTTCAATTAAAGAATTAGCTCAACTTCAGCCAGACAAAGCAAGACTCCTTATAGGAGATAATACTTTCAAAGAAGTAAGAGTTGGGGCTCTTCAACCAGGTGATCAAGTACAACTCTTAGCAGGTGATCGAATTCCTGTAGACGGGATAATTAAAGAAGGCAACTCAGCGGTAGATATTTCTAGTTTAACGGGCGAACCATTGCCTTTAGATGCATCACCTGGTACTGAACTTGCTTCTGGAAGTCTCAATTTAGAATCAAGCTTAATAATGGAAGTAACACGAGTAGGTGCCGAAACAGCATTGGCAAGAATTATAGGATTAGTTGAAGAAGCCCAATCTCGAAAAGCTCCCATACAAGGTCTAGCAGATCGAATAGCAGGCAATTTCTGTTACGGAGTAGTCAGTTTGTCAGCAATAACTTTCTTCTTTTGGTGGCAAATTGGTTCACGCTTATGGCCACAAGTGTTAAACGCCTCTGGTCAAGGCTTACTGCATGCTCATGAGCATGGATTACATGCTTCCCTTGGAGGTGGCGCAGAAACACCTTTAGGGCTTGCGTTACAACTTGCAATTGCTGTCCTAGTAATTGCATGTCCGTGTGCACTTGGACTAGCAACGCCAACAGTAATTACAGTTGCATCTGGATTAGCAGCGAAACATGGATGGTTGTTCCGTGGAGGAGACGTTATCGAAATGGCATCAAACATCCAACATATTGTGTTTGACAAAACAGGAACATTAACCATCGGACGTCCTTTGGTCATTGGTGTTGAAAAAGCTAAAAATCAAAAAACAATGCTGCAATTAGCCGCAAGTATTGAACAAAACAGCAGACATCCTCTTGCCAATGCAATTTTACAAGAAGCTCAACGACATAAATTAGATCTCATTACATCAATTTCCGCTACTACTTACCCAGGGCAAGGTATTGAGGGAAGACTAGAGAATATCGATGGAATAATCAGAGTAGGCAAGCCTGAATGGCTTCAATCGCAAGGTGTTGAAATGCCAAATGACATTGAAATTTCTATTGCAAATGCAGACCGTAAAGGCCAATCCCTTTTAGCAGTAGCACAACAAACTCTTCTATTAGGAATAGTTAAAATTGATGATCAACTTCGATCAGATGCAACTCTTGCTATTGATCGACTACGACAGCAAGGAATTAGCTTGAGCATAATGAGTGGAGACCGACAACAAACAGTTCAACTATTAGGAGAGAAACTTGGTTTTAAAGTCCATGATCTTGAATGGGAATTAATGCCAAATGAAAAATTAAAGAAGTTAGAACAAAGAAAAGCTATGCACAAACCCATTGCAATGGTCGGCGATGGGATAAATGATGCGCCTGCATTAGCGGCCTCAGATCTAGGAATTGCTATCGGCACTGGGACTCAAATCGCCCAAGAATCCGCAGACTTGGTTTTGTTAGGAGATCGTCTGGAAGGGTTACCAGAAGCACTTTTGTTGGCTCACAAAGCAATGGGCAAAATAAAACAAAATCTTGCTTGGGCTTTTGGTTACAACTTGATTGCTTTACCAATTGCAGCAGGAGTACTACTCCCAAGTTTTGGATTGCTGTTATCTCCTCCTATTGCAGCTTTATTGATGGCAATAAGTTCAATCACAGTTGTTGTTAATGCGCTTTCACTTAAAAGCACATGAAAGGACGATTAATTGTTCTCGAAGGTATTGATGGTTGCGGAAAAACTACGCAAATAAATCATCTTGCGAAGTGGCTTCCTACTAGTGGGCTTTTACCTAAAGGGAAAAAACTACTTATTACAAAAGAACCAGGTGGTACTGCTTTAGGGCACGCATTAAGGCAACTTTTACTTAATAATTCCGCTGAGGCAAATCCTCATCCATTAACAGAGCTTTTACTTTATGCTGCAGATAGGGCACAACATATTTCTCAATTAATTCGGCCAGCTATAGAAAGAGGAGACTGGGTTATTAGTGATCGTTTTAGCAGTTCAACAATTGCATATCAAGGATATGGTAGAGAGTTAAGTATTAATTTAATCAAGCAGTTAGAATCAATTGCTACGGAAGGGTTAATTGCAGATATAACATTATTGTTAGATATATCTATAGCTAAAAGTATGGCTAGAAGAGAAGAAAAACTTGATGATAGAATAGAAGCAGAAGGGAAGGATTTTTTATATAAAGTAGCAAATGGTTTTCAACAATTAGCCAAACAAGATAATTGGATTCAAATTAATGCTGAAAAGAGTCCATCTAGTGTTAGCAGTACTATCGAAGAAACATTAAAACAATATTTTCAGAACTTAGAAGATTTATAGTGAGTATTCAGGATGCATCTCAAGCACTGTTTAAAGATCTGATCGGGCAGTCTTTAGCAATTGATCTTTTGCAATCTTCACTAATAAAAAAAAGACTGGCACCTGCATACTTATTTAGCGGACCAAATGGAGTAGGAAGAAAGCTGGGTGCACTTAGATTTGTAGAAGGAATAATTAATGAAGGCAATTTCTCTCTTAGAGATAGACATCTTATCGAAAATAATAATCACCCTGACCTGCTACTTATAGAGCCAACTTATTTGCACAACGGTACAATGATTACAAAATCTTTAGCAGAGGAAGAAGGATTAAAAAGTAAAAATCCACCTCAAATAAGACTAGATCAAATTAGAAGTCTAAAAGCTTTTTTATCCAATAAGCCAGTAAAAGCACTAAGGACAATTGTAATCATAGATGGCGTAGAACAAATGGGAGAAACAGCCGCAAATGCCTTATTAAAAACTCTTGAAGAACCTGGCAATGGAATATTGATTTTAATATCCTCAAGACCAGAAAGATTAATAGATACTATTCGATCAAGATGTCAGAAAATCCCATTTGTGCGCCTTACATCTGAAGAAGTTTTACAAGTCTTGAAGAATTCTAAGGAAGTTGAAAATAATCTAATTAAATTAGCAGCTATAGAATCCAATTTATTAAAGCTAGCTGATGGTTCTCCAGGTAATTTATTAAATAATATAAAATTTTGGGACGAAATACCAGATCAAATATTGAAAGAGCTAGCCGCTCCACCAATGCAAGCTCTTGAAGCATTATCACTTGCAAGAGATATATGCGAAGCTTTAAATATTGAGCAACAGATATGGCTAATAAATTGGTTGCAACAATATTTTTGGGATATCCACAAGAATGAAATTCAATTCAAACAACTAGAAAAGCTTCGCAAGCAACTAATTAAATTTGTTCAGCCTAGACTTGCCTGGGAAATTACATTATTAGAATTAATTCCAACAGTGACTAAGCACTAGCACGCTCTTCGTCAGGTGAACTATCTGTCTCCCATCCTTTTTTCGCCTTTGCTAAAACGTCCTGAAGGTCTTTGATCTGCCCTCCTGTTGGTAATTCCAAGCAATAACCCGCTCCATATACTGTTTTTATAAAACGCGGCTTTCTAGGATCAGGCTCTAATTTAGTTCGCAAATGTCTTACATGTACTCGAATAGTCTCAATATCATCATCAGGCTCATATCCCCATACTTCCTTCAAAATCAAAGAAGGGGCAACCGTTTGTCCATGCCTCTGAAGCAAGCAATGAAGCAGTTCAAATTCTAGATGAGTTAATCGGACTGGTCTGTCAAACCAAATCGCTTCAAATCTCTCAGGGACAATAGTCAAGGGGCCGTAACTGAGGATTTCTTGATGGCTAGTGCTCCCAATCGGAGCACGATCAATTCTTCTTAATAAGGCTTTAACTCGGACTTGCAACTCTTCTAGATCAAATGGCTTTGTTAAATAATCATCAGCTCCAGAATTAAAGCCACTTACCTTATCTTTAGTTCCCCCTAACGCTGTCAACATCAGAATTGGTATTCCAGCGGTTCTTTCATCCCTCCGCAACCTCTGACAAAGGGTTAATCCATCTACATTGGGGAGCATCAGATCCAAAACAATAAGGTCAGGGTTGTACTGAAGTGCTAAAGCCTGGCCTTTAATCCCATCTTCTGCGCGCTGCACATCAAAACCACTATGTTCCAAATGTCCGCTAACCAGGTCACGCATGTCCTGGTCGTCTTCGATCAGCAAAATGCAAGGCTTCATTAGATCGGAAGAAAGGAATTACGTAGTCAGCAAATTGCCACTACATGAGTATTTGAAGATTCTCTCAAGATTTTTGTTGCATTGCATAATCCACCAAAATCCCAATTCCCTCAAAAAATCGCCCAAAAGCTTTGGTATCAAATTGATTTAAGCCAAAATAGCCCAATAGAAAAAGATAACTGTCTTTAGAAAGTCTTCCAATTCACGCCATGCTCTGTTGTGGATTTCAGGAAAAAACCAAAGAACCACTGCTAAAAGCAGTGGTTCTTTGAAAACTCCCCGGGCGGGATTCGAACCTGCGACCAATCGATTAACAGTCGACCGCTCTACCGCTGAGCTACCGAGGATTGAATGTTGATGAACTTACAATTTGGACCCTACTGCCTGCAAGTGATTAAGTCGATGCCTTAGCAAATGTCCTTTTTCCCATGGGCCAACAAAACCATTTTCCATAATTGCCGCAGCATGCGCAAACTCCAATTCTTCAAGACGATGAGTAATCCAAAGAGCCGTTAATGGATTTTTAGTTCGAGTGCACAGATCTCTCACAATCGACAAGATCGTATTTTGACTAGGCGGATCAAGTAAGGCTGTAGGTTCGTCTAAAAGAAGCAAATTTGCTTCACTAACTAAAGCTCCAGCAAGAGCCAAGCGCTGCTTCTGTCCTCCACTCAGGGTGTGTATGGGTCTTTGATGCAGGCCAGTTAAACCAACTTGCGTCAATGCTCTATCAATACGTTCATGTTTTTCATCAATGTCTAAATGCATAGGAACACTCATAAGTAAATCGCTCTCGCAACTGGGGAAAAGCAATTGATGGTCGGGATTTTGAAGCATCAAAGCTGGTTTTAATTTAGATAAAATACTTCCTGAATCAGGCTTTAATATTCCACTAATCAACTTAAATAAAGTACTTTTTCCACTCCCATTACTTCCTACTAGCATCCACAAACCATTGTGAGGGATAGAAAAGCTGCATTTATTTAAAGCATCACTCTTGTGTGACCATGCATAAGATACATTTTCCAAAGTTAATACTGCGGAAGAATTAGATATACCCAAGCCTTCATTCTTGATCTCCATATTTTTATTCTTCAAAAGAAAATCCAGGTCTTTTAATCCCGCCAATAGCTGCTGTTTTCTCATACATCTGAACTGCCAAAATCTCACTAGCCAATACAGTGATCTTTTTGTCTTCAACCTTTTCGCAGGTCAAATCTAAAAGTTCAGCCTGTCCTTTCCCCATAGCCTCCCTAATTGTCTTATACACCAGTTCTGCTTGATGAAAATCTTTGCGTTGAACAATTAAAGGAAGAGGACTAAGCTTTAGAGCTATCTCAATTACATACATAAGCTTCACCAACAATGATGAATTCATTCTTGCAATAGATATTGAGTTCTTGGTAGGAAGAGCAGCATGCATGGGCATTTCCACTTAATAAAGCATATTCAGGCAAAAATCACTTCAATCAGAAATCTATGAATTTGCACCAGTTCAAACATATAGCCCCAATATGCTTTTCCACAGCTAAGGTGAGCTTGCTTTGGCAATAGCAAAGTGACTGTTGTCTATTTCGACTACTGTCGAATGCTTTGTGAATTGTCGTTATCCAACCAGGAGGAGGTGTCCATGAGTCACAGTTGTATTTTTCAGGGTTCCTGATCGCGGAAAACGCCGTCTAACAAGACTTCTTTCCCTTGATCAACGGTTTCGCTCCTAAGTGAACCCGGCCATACCCCTCTCAGTATTGAGAGGGGTATCGTTTTTTGAATATCTGTTTACGAATTAATAAACAAATCTATCGTTTAAGGCCTTTGGCAAAGTTCTAATCCAATAGGCCAAGTTTTACAATTCCATTTAGCTTTTCTAGCAGTTAAGAGATAATCAATTTGCGATTGAGAACTAGAAGCCCAGCCAGGATCTTTAGGATTCAAAAGTAAAACATCAACATTTTCTAAAGTTATAGGTCTATCTATATCTCTAGGGAAATTAATATTTGAACGATTACTAAGATGAGGTACCAAATAGCTAGTTGTTATGACTCGACTGGAATCAGGTATTGAATTCAATGCTTGATAAACAGGAACAACTGAATCAAATCTTGCTAAGTAAGGTCCAGTAAAAAACCAGGGTTTTGCTAAAGCAGCCCAACACACTGCACTCCAAGCTAACGCTTTCAAGGGAAAAGGTTGTTTTATCTTAACTGCAAGGCCATCAATTACTGCAATGATAACTATTACAGCTATTGGCAAACTATAATGATGAATCAAAGTTCTTTGAGGAGCTTCTTGTGAAATTAGATTTACAAAAACCAAAGGTATACTGCCTAATAAAACTGGAATAGAAGCATTTCGCCAAAGTGGGAAAACAGCAATACTAATTAAAAGTAAATATATTAATCCTCCACCCCAATCCACATTGCTAATTAAAAGATTTGGTTTTGTAATCAGATTAATTAACACTTCATCTAGAGTATTTCCTAAATAAGGGAAAAGATTTGCGGCTGCTTTAGGACCTGCATTAGTGCCAGTTAATAATGGATAAACTAAACGATTTAAAAAAGCTAACCATGCAAGAGCCAAACCAATAGCCGAAGCTGACCAAGCCCATCGTCTGCGAAAAGCTTGCTCGATTCCTAATCCTGCAACTACTAGAACTAAGCCATCCCTACAACCCAACAAAAACAACAATAAAGAGATCCAAATCCATGGTTTATTCGCTCTATTAGCCCAATAAGAACCTGCTAAAGCAGGCATTGCCCAAACCTCTGGATGAAAATCAAAAAGATTGGCATTAAAAACTACTGGCTGTAGCCACCACAAAAGACAGACAAGCCAACAAAATTTTCCTGTTAAACCTGCTTGTCTTCCTACAAACCAAATTGGGATAGCAGTAAAAGATAAGCAAGCCGCTTGAGTTGCTAAAAGCCACTGAAGACTTGGATAAAACTTATAAGGCAATGCAGCAAAATAAAGCACCCAAGCCCCATGATCAGCTAAAAGATGCACACCCTCCATTGAAGAATATGGAGGCAAGCCTTTACTTACAAGCCATATCCATTGATCAAAAAGACCTAAATCATAGGCATTGCTATTTAGCAAAAAATGTCTAAGTCCTGAACATGTCCAAAAAAAGAGAAAAACTAAAAAGCTAGCAATATTGATCTTTTTTTGAAGAAAGATTCTGACAGGCACTTTGCTAAGCATATTTACTAACTTAAAGAGCCTAAAGCTTGCAAGAGTATGAATGTTTTAAATTAATCTGTTTCTTTAGAAAAAAACTACAGATTAGATAAAATCTCTCTACCTAACTGGACTTCACTAGAAAAACATTCTCTTAAGTTTTGAGTGCTTTGATGTTGATGTTTTAAAACGATCGATTGGCTATCACAATAGAAAACACCATAATCATTATCAACTAGTTCCTCCATTCGATCAAGACTTTTTTTCAACCACTGAGACTCTCTATCAAATGCAGGAGCATATACTGCATTATATCTAGGCTGACTAATGATATATTCAGCACTTTGTATATTACCTTCAAGATCAAAATATTGATAGTTCTCAGGGAATCTAAATAATAATCTTCTTTGAGCCAATTGAGGGACTAATTGAGTCTCAGCTGCAACTGATGATTCAGGTGGAATTATATTAATAACTTTTCTAGTAGCCAATCCTCTTTCCCAAGATTTATGAATTGGAGCATGTACCCAAGGCTGAACACTGTCAGGGATTAACGCTGATAATGACCTATGTGGATTCCCAACTAATGCAAAACCAAATGCTATTGCCAAACAAAATCTCCAAAACATTTTAATTTTTTTACTTTCAAACAACTTTTGATTACTTTTCCACCAAAAAATTGAACCTGCAAAAATACCAGGCACCAAATAAAGCATAAAACGAAGGCTTACTGCCATTGCATTCCCACCTCTTGAACTCAGTGCAACAAACAATGGGAAAGCAATTAACAACCATGAATCTTTTGACAACCAAGGTATTAAGCCTAAAGGCAGAGCAAGTGTTAACAAAAATCTGAATGTGCTAATAGGTGGAGAAATTATTTCTCGAAGAAGTAATCCTGGTTGAGTTACCATTGCAATTAATACATCTAATGTTCCTCCTTGTTCACCATGAAGATATTGTCTAAAACGCTCTTGCATAAATCTTCTAGATATCTCAGAGCCAAATAATGGCATGGCCCAATTAGTGATGATTAATACATAAATAACTGAATAAATACAAAGACCAAACCCTAGCATTCTCCAATTCGGCCTTCTAATAATCATCCAAATTCCAATACCAAAAGAAATTAACCCAACATCTTCACGAACAAAAGGCAATAATAATGCAGGCAAAAAATAAAGTAATCGATGATTCCGAGCAATTCCTAATAACAAAGTAAATACTAAAAGTGGAACCAAGCAAAGATCATGGAAGTTCTCTAGAGATGGCCCCAAAACTGGAGCTGTCATGAAAAAACTACATGCAACCCAACCAGCCAATCTAGGCGAGAGATATTCTTTGCCTAAAAGGAAAAGTACCCATCCAGCCAATGCAATTAAACCAACCTGTATTAGAGGAAGTGCCCATAATCCAAAAAGACCAACAAACGGGATCCATAAAATTAATAAAGGAGTGAAGTGCTGAGATAAATGAAGATAACCAATCTTTGGTAAAGAACCGTCAAATAAAACAGGAGCTGACAACTCAGAGGCAAGAGTACTTTCAAAGGGTCTGCCATGTAATCCATTCCATATCTCTTGGAGGAAAAGCCCTTGATCATATGTTGCATTTAAACTAAAAATCCGCCAAACATGTAAAAGAAAAGCAATTACTAAAAAGACAAAAATCCAACGTTGAGTAATTAATGAAGCATGCTTATCATTAGATGGAAGTAGTCTAAGAGTCATAGTAATACCGTTGGGAAAACTGTTTATGGATTACAAGAAAGAAGATTCCATTCTTTATCTGAAATATGCACTTTGCAATTCCTTTTTGGAAAACTGTTTACAAAATCATCAAAATCACTAGTAACTATCCAATTTGCAGTTGGGTTCTCATCAATAGTAGGAATTCTCTGACGCGCATACCAATTCAAGCTAGGACGTTCAAACAAAGCATCAATTGCTACTTCTTCTACGCGGGCATTAGTAATCAAACTAGCTACCCGTTCCACTGACCAATGCTCATTTAATTCCCACAACCAAAAGGGTTGATTCATAAGGAGAATCAACCCTACAAAATTTCCTCCCACTATTCCCAACAGACCCTGTATTCTTCTTTCCTTCACTGATGAAAGAAGCCAAACACTTCCAAACACCCATCCAATACCAACAAATAATGCAATAGAGCTATAAGAACGAATGCTGTCTATTAAATGAAGGAATCCAATTAATCCAAATACAATAAAGACCATTCCTAATGACATCCAAATCCAAGGAATTAGTCGTAAAAAAGCCTTTCCGAAAGAACTTCTTGACTTATCCCTCCTTACAAGCCAAGCCAGGGGAGGCGCACATAAAAGTGCCATTGGCAACCAAAGTGGATGGCTATACCAAGGCAATTGAGTTTTTAAAGGAAAAATCGCCATTGCCAAAACAATTTGAGTACTTAATGTCCATATCCCCCAAAGACTCTGACGATCTCTCCATGCCCATCCAATAGCTATTGGCCAAAGCAAAAGCCAAGGCCAACCACCTTCAAGGATTTCTATCAAAGGTACTCTCCATCCTAAATCGCTACCTGAACCAGCCTCAAAAAGTACTCTTCCCGCGCCATCTCCCCACCACAACCAAAAAGCTCCCTCCCCTCGTTCAATTATATTTAAACAATGCCAAGACACACCGGGTATAAAACCAACTATCAAAAAATAAAGGCTCTGAAAATGTAGGAATTTTTTTAATTCTCCTGACCAAATCATTGCTATACATGCTGCAAATAGAACTGGAATAAGCAGAGGAGCTTTGAGTAAAAGCATAAAACTACCTGTTAAGCCTGCTCCTAAGGCACGCCATCTATCCATTCTTGTTTTATTTAAAGACAATAAAAATAACCAAAACAATGCTATTGCAGTTAATTGAGTGCCATCAAGCATTGCTAAACGGCCATGTCTAGCTATAGGTAATAAAGTTAATAAGATAGAAGCTGTAGCAAGACTTGAAGTTCGATCATTTGGTCTTAAATTCCACTGCAGCAAACCTCCAATTGGGACTACTAATGAAGATAAAAATGCAGGGGCAAAGCGTATTACAAATTCAGATGGCAACAAAGAATGATTACCAACTACATTTCTATTAAATTGAATAATCGATGCAATAATCCAATGTAAGCCTGGAGGTTTATTCAAATAATCCCCTCCCCATATAGTTGGGAAAAATCCCGCAAATCCTTTTTTATTACTTAGTTCTAAAGCAACTCTCGCTACTGTACCTTCATCAAAATCTCTTAAGGGAACATCACCCAATGATGAAAAAGCCAAGATACAAGCAAGTATCCACAACAGACACAATCCATATAAAGGCGGTCTGTTCATTATATTTTGTTTATAAGAAAACTCGTTTAGATTAGGAGATTTCTTGTTAATTGCATACTGAAAAAACTTAGATTTTTTCAAAAAAATATCTTTTAATTGCCTCAATTTTTGATTCATAGATCTAAAAAATCACTCAGCGAGCTAAGGCCTAAAGATGTATTCATGAATACATTATTAATTCCTCTCATACAATAAAAGAAACAAAAAATGTGTTATGTAATTAATTTGACAGATAAATTCATCCTATTCCACTAATTATTAGCCTGCGTCAAGCTAACCCTTTCCTCAAGTCATTGATGAATCTGTCACATCAATATGTGACTAATGAGACATAAAA
>CACIRS010000022.1 GCA_902589115.1 uncultured Prochlorococcus sp. | reverse complement strand
TTCAATAAATATGTTGCATCGTACAAATCAATGGGTTGAAGTAAGTGTTTGTGACAAAGGGCCAGGGATTCCCGAAGATGAGCAACAAAGAATTTTTCTGGATCAAGTTAGGTTGCCGCAAACCTCAAGTAATACCATTGGGTTTGGCATTGGCTTATCAGTCTGTAGAAGGATTGTTGAAGTACATGGAGGGAGGATTTGGGTAGTCTCAAAACCCAAAGAAGGAGCATGCTTTTACTTCACTGTTCCCGTATGGCAAGGGCAAGATCAAAAAAACATCTCCTTGACGGAGGGTAAGTCTGGCCCGTAGTTTTTCCATGTGACCCAGGGCACATTGCCAGGATCATGGCCTCGCCCCCATCGTCTAGAGGCCTAGGACACCTCCCTTTCACGGAGGCGACAGGGGTTCGAATCCCCTTGGGGGTATAAACAAAGACAGGATATTCTTGAAAGCTTGTTGAAGCTTTTATAAAACTTGTAAATAATTAAATTTTTGGACTTTAAAGAAATTTGACTTGTTGTTGTTTTTCCAAATATTCCTGCTTGAAGAAAGAGGTTTTTTCAACAGCTAAAAGATTAGAAGTTAAATCTTGCCTCAATCGTTTTTCAATTAATGAAACTGGCATTCCAATACAGCCTTGGACAGTTAGTTCATAAAGCAAACAAGTTCCTTGCTTATTAGGCAACTCTGTAATTTGCCAAGAACCTTCGAATCTTCTGAAATCTCCTTGAATCAACTTAAAGGTCAGAGTTCCATTTGCTTGATCCTCTACTAGTTCAATCTGAACTTGTGCTGAAAATGTAAATCCAATAATCTGCTGAGATCCAACTTGTTTTAAATGTACGCGATTACCTTTTCTAGAAAGCAACTCGCTACTTTTCAAATTAGGAATAAAATCACTTAAATGATCGTAGTCAGTTAATACGCTCCAAATAAACTGAGCAGGAATTGGTGTTCTTAGCTGAGCAGCCAACCTTCTCGCCCCATTCGGAAGCTTTTCCATCGTCTGTTCAATTGTTTGACGATGAACAAAATTCTTTTCGAAAGCTGTAGTTACACTCTCACCAGTTAAAGGCTTTGTTGAAGATAAAGATGCCAACTGGGCTGATTAGGTGTTAGGGCCATGAACAATACATAAAAATCGGCAAAAAAAAAAGTCTGAAGTCCCAGTGAATCAGCTGTGCCAATCCCAAAACGTGACCTTTCAGAGTGCCTTTCTATGCGTATTGAGTCACAAAGGTTGGTATTCTCGCCATCGGTTCAATGTTTTTGATGGCTTACTCGGAAGCAAAGGTCGTATTTGGCGGCCTCATTCATATACCAATTGTTATTGGTGTGTTCTGGTTTATCCAAGGTTTTATCCTGCAACGAACTAAAAGGAAAAGTTCTAATTCCACAGCTTCTGCACAGACTGCCGTCAAGGGAACGGCAGCTAAAGCACCTGCAGCATCAAAATCTACTCCTCCCAAAAAATCTGCTCATGCAGATGTACCTGTAAACACCTACAAGCCAAAAACTCCTTTTATTGGGAAAGTGGTTGAGAATTACAGTCTTCTCCAGAAAGGAGCAATTGGGCGCGTAAATCACATCACTTTCGATCTTTCAGGCGGGGAACCTCCCTTGAAATATGTTGAAGGTCAAAGCATAGGGATCATCCCTGCAGGAGAAGATGCAAAGGGGAAACCCCATAAAATAAGGCTTTATTCAATAGCTAGTACTCGACATGGAGATAATTTTGCAGGAAACACAGTTTCTTTATGTGTCAGACAATTGCAATACGAAAAAGATGGTCAAACCATTGATGGGGTTTGTTCAACTTATTTGTGCAACATTAGTAAAGGGGACAAAGTAAAAATTACTGGTCCTGTTGGGAAGGAAATGCTTCTTCCTGATGATGAAGACGCAAACATAATCATGCTTGCAACAGGAACTGGTATAGCCCCAATGAGAGCCTATCTGAGAAGAATGTTTGAGCCAACTGAACGAGAGAAAAACAAGTGGAATTTCAAAGGAAAAGCGTGGTTATTTATGGGAGCCCCAAAAACTGCAAATCTTCTTTATGACTCAGACTTTGAGCATTATCAAGAAAAATTTCCTGAAAATCTCAAATACACCAAGGCAATTAGCAGAGAGCAGAAGAATGCCAAAGGTGGACGTATGTACATACAAGACAGAGTTCTTGAAAATGCAGATAAATTATTTGAATTAATTGAGAGTGAAAAGACTCACATCTATCTGTGTGGACTTAAGGGAATGGAACCAGGAATTGACGAAGCAATGACCGCTGCAGCTGCTGCAAAGGGAATCAGCTGGTCAGAACTTAGACCTCAACTTAAAAAGGCAGGAAGATGGCATGTAGAGACTTATTAAGATGTTGATCTAAAGGAACGAAAGAAAAGGAGGCCCCTTTTTATAAGGGGCCTCCTTTTTTGGGCATCCGAGAACAAATGATGGCGATATTTTCTAAAAGACTTTGAATAACTCACTAATGACTAAATGTCGGCAGAAGGCCGTGTCCTATGAATGTGCCGATCACTAATCCTTTTCGTATAGGCCTACGCCAGGAAAGAGTAATTCCACCTCAATGCTTAGTGATATTTGGTGCAAGTGGAGACTTAACTCATCGAAAATTAATTCCTGCTCTTTTTGAACTTTTCAAACAAAGAAGACTGCCCTCTGAATTTGCTGTACTTGGTTGCGCAAGAAGAGCATGGACTGACAATGATTTTCGTCAAAAGATGTCCATCGCCTTAGCAGACAAAGTAAAAGAAGATCCGCAAGCATGGGAACAGTTTTCATCTCTACTTTTTTATGAATCTGTAGATCTACAAAACCGAGAAACTATATCAAAATTGAGTATTCGTCTAGAAGAAATAGATAGATTATGTGCCACTCATGGTAATCGAACTTTTTATCTCTCAGTTTCACCAAAATTTTATGGAAGTGGGTGCCAAGCAATTGCTGAAGCAGGCTTATTAAATGATCCTAAACGCAGTCGAGTAGTAATTGAAAAACCTTTTGGAAGAGATTTCAGTAGTGCTCAGTCCCTAAATAGACTTGTCCAACACTATGGACAAGAGAATCAAATATTTAGGATAGATCATTACCTAGGGAAAGAAACAGTTCAAAATATTTTGGTCCTTAGATTTGCAAATGCAATTTTTGAACCTATATGGAATAGAAACTACATTTCAAGTGTACAAATAACAGCTTCTGAAACTGTTGGAGTTGAAGAGAGAGCTGGCTATTACGAGACCTCAGGAGCTTTACGTGACATGGTTCAAAACCATCTCACACAAATGCTTGCGATAACAGCAATGGAACCCCCAGGTCACTTCGATCCTGAAGCGATCCGCAATGAAAAGGCAAAAGTTCTTCAAGCTGCTCGATTAGCTAATGAATTGGAACCATGGAAATGTTGTATTCGCGGTCAATACGGAAAAGGTGGTACAAAGAATTTCCCTTTACTTGGATATAGAGAAGAGCCCGGTGTTAATCCAAACAGTACTACTGAAACATATGTAGCAATGAAATTATTTATCGAAAATTGGCGATGGCAAGGGGTCCCCTTCTACATACGAACTGGTAAACGATTGGCTAAAAGAATCAGCGAAGTTGTACTTACATTTAGAGAAGCACCTGTTCACTTATTTGATTCCGCAGGAGGAACTCCTACCTCGAATCAATTAATTCTTAGGATTCAACCTGATGAAGGTGCAACATTTCGATTTGATGTTAAATCGCCTGGTTCTGGAATGAGAAGTAGACCTGTTGAAATGGAATTTTCTTACGACGAATCCTTTGGAGAACCTTCTGATGAAGGTTATGTACGTCTACTTGCTGATGCTATGCTTAATGATACGACTCTGTTTACTCGTAGTGATGAAGTAGAAGCAGCATGGAGACTTTACACGCCTTTATTAGAACTTATTGAAGATAGTCCATGGCAATTGCCAATATATCCCTACGAATCTAGGACTTGGGGACCAGCAGAAGCAGATAATCTTTTAGCTAAAGACAATCTTTTATGGCGACGTCCTTAATGCTCAAGGCACCAATTAAAACCATGACTTCTTAAGGCTATGTCACCTCAACTAACCCTTCAAACACCCATTCAACTACCACCCGAAGAGATACCTAGCTATTTAGAACAACTTTGGTCGAATGATAAGCCTGGGAAAACAGGTTCGAATACATTCTCACTATTAGTTTGGCAACCAGCATGGATTGAACAAGAGTTAATTAGGACCAAAAGACTTTCAGGTCCAATAATGGGGACTCATTATCAAGAGCTTATTGAAGCAGCTAAAGAAGTTATTTTAGAAAAAGACCTTCCTCATAGCACAGCTCCTTTCGATAAAAGTGTACTGACATCTCTAGTAAGCACTCAAACTAGTAAAGCAACTGACAAGGAAGATCTTCGAGGACAGCATATTGATGCTGCCATTAGCGAACTACAGCCAAGAAGATTAATAACTCTTGCACCAACACTTAAAAAAGATCACGCTCTAGAAACGTTAGTTGCCGCTTACTGTCCACTACCAGAAGAAGGAGGCAACTCAACATGTGGAGATGCAGTTGTAATGAGAGGTGACCTAAAGTCTTTAATCAAAGGTCTAAAATTTCTCAAAGAACTTGTTCCTAGTGAATTGCCTTCATGGATGTGGTGGAACGGTAGTCTTGACGAATGTACTGAGTTACTAGATCAACTAGCAATACCCTCTCGTCGATTAATAATTGACACTGCCTTAGGAGAGCCTGCGCACTGTCTAAACTTTCTTCAACAGAAAATCAAAGCAGATCAAGCTGTTAATGATTTGAATTGGTTGAGATTAAGAACTTGGAGAGAGACATTAGCAATGGTTTTTGATCCCCCTCATCGAAGAGAGGCACTGAATAACGTTGTCCAAGTAGACATTGACATAGAAGGAGATCATCCAGTACAAGGTCTTTTATTGATCTCATGGATTGCCAACAGACTGAATTGGACACTAAAAGAATCACGAAAAGGTGAGATGGGTAGCTATGAATCCAAGTTCGAAAAAGATGGGCAAACAATTAACTTTCATTTAATACCATTGCCTATTGGTAATCCAGGTATCAACCCAGGCCAAATTGTTGGATTAAGAATGATTTGCAAAGCTGATGATGAAAGGAATTCTGTTTGCATCATTCTTGGAGCGGAGTCAGGAGAATGTATGAGACTTGAAGCAGGTGGAATGGCAAGCATGAAGCTTTTAGAGGAAGTTGTTCCTATACAAACTGCTTCTTTGGAAATGGACGTTGCAAGACTTCTTAGTACAAGTAGAGGAACTACTAGCCCTTTACTAGCGAATGCAGCTCCCACAGCCGCAAAGCTTTTTAAATTAGCTAATAATTAATAGTTAATCCTTATGAGGATGCACTCCTGATGGCGTGTGTAATTGCTGCCCCAGCCAGCGGTAGTGGGAAAACATTGCTATGCATTCTACTTTCATCTTGGGCTAAAAAGAAAGGGATATCTCTCCAAGCATTCAAAGTTGGGCCAGATTATCTTGACCCTAAACAACTAACAGCAATTACAGGAAGATCCTGTCGAAATCTGGACCTAGTTCTTTGTGGTTCTAAATGGGTTAATCAAAGTTTTAATGCCTTTGGGGCCACTGCAGAGCTGACACTTGTCGAAGGTGTCATGGGTTTATTTGATGGTGTTGGAAGTAGTCAAAAAGGGAGCACGGCAGAAGTAGCAAAGGAACTAGGACTTCCTGTAGTACTTGTAATTAATTCTCAAGGTCAAGCAGCATCTTTAGCTGCATTAGTCAAAGGTTTCAAAGGACAAGATACAGATATAAAGATAGCAGGAGTAGTCCTAAATAATATTAATTCTATTCGTCATAAAGAATTATTGGAGGAAGTACTTTCTGGCATTAAAGTTAAAACTCTTGGATGGTTACCTAAAGATCCCCGGTGTCATCTTCATAGCAAACATTTAGGTCTAGAACCTCCTCAAATCGAACACCTTGAAGAACGTATTAATGCTTGGGCTGCAATTGCAGAATCCAACCTTGATCTCAAAGCTTTTCAGAGTCTATTAAAGGCACCTAGTCAGTCAAAAAGTCATATAGAGCAATTATTTAAAAGTAATCCTAGAGCGAATAGCTTAAAGAAAGATTTTCCAATCGCAATTGCTCAAGATAAAGCATTTTATTTTCATTATCCAGAGATGAAAGAGGTCTTTGAGCTTAATAATATGCCTTTAATTCCATGGAAGATAACAGAGGATGAACCTATTCCTAGAGGATCAAAGGGTATAATTTTACCAGGAGGTTTTCCCGAGCAATATGCCGAACAAATTAGTAAGTCGCATAGAAGTATGAACTCTCTAAGAGAGGCATATGGAGTCCTCCCTATATATGCAGAATGTGGAGGCATGATGGTTCTAGGGGAAACAATTGAAGATTTAAATGGCAATTTATTCTCAATGTCTGGAATACTTCCCTTTAATTCAAAGAAAGGTGATTTAAGTGTTGGATATAGAAGTCTTTATGGTTTAAAAGATAGTTTAATTGTAAGGACTGGAGATAAACTAATTGGACATGAGTTCCATAGATGGCAAATATCAATCAAAAAAACATCTGGATCGTTAATTGATAATAGTTTAACTTTTCAATATCCTTGGGAAATAGAATCCTGGAGATCAATAAAGAAGAAAGAAGGATGGAGCAACAAACTTATTCATGCAAGCTGGATACATTTGCATTGGGCAAGCTCCAAAAATCTTTTATTTAGATGGGAGAAAGCAGTGAAAGGGACATAAATCCCACAAAAACATCTAAGCGAGCATAGAGAAAAAGTTTTCTATTTACTCTTAAACGAAGTTATAAAATTTTCTTCCCATTGAGCTTTGGATGAATTTGACGTTTTGGTTCCCGCCAACCAAACCTCATGTCTAGCTCTGGTTACAGCCACATATACCAATTGCTTTCGCAGAATAAGATTGCTTGGCCAAAAAACATCAGCAGCTACAAACACTTCATCAAAAGTACTTCCTTGACTCCGATGAATTGTTAATACTGATGCTGGGCCTAAAGAAGCAAACGCATCTCTAATTAGAAAAAATTGCCTCCATAAGGAACGTCCACCATTTTTTCCAAGTTCTCTAGCTTGATTACGAAGATTGTTCAATGCATTGTCAAGTAATTTCCTAGGAGATGAGCCTGCTGGAGGCAACAGTCTAAGAGAAAGTTCAAGCTCTCCTGCAGAAACTTTGGCGACAAGAGTCTCAATAATCGGAGGGTCAAACCCTGATTGTTTTTTCATCCCCCATGCCCCAAGATCACATCTATTAGGGATTACATCTTGAACAATTAATTCTCTATTTGAACCAAGTACCAAGTCAGGCTCTTCGCAAATTTCATCTCCGGTCAAGGATGCTGCTGCCATAACAGCCGATCTAGTAATTAAAACTTCTCCAGGCAACACTGACATTTGATCAGCCATATCACCATGAATAGCTCGCCTTGCAATTGGAACTAAATTCTCAAGATTTCGATTTGTATAGCAAAGAATTCTGACTCCATCTGGGTTCTCACTTAATGATGCCGACTTCAATGCAGACTGAGCTCGAAGCAACCAACTTTGTTGATCTAAAGCTCCGACTAAGCCTTGTTTCGTTTTAATAGAAGGAAAAGGAGGAGGAGGAACACATGATAAGGAGCCATTCCTAAAACAATTCGCCAAATGCAAAACAGGGCCTTGATGTCTTACAACTTCTTTTAAATGAGCCTTTACAGCTCTTTTCAAAGAAAAAACAGGACTTGTTGTCTCACCAACAGGTGGTAATTGAGCTGGATCACCTACAAAAACAAGCCGAGTTCCAAAAGTATGTGCACATTGAAAAATGATTTCTAATAGTTTGCTATCTACCATTGACGCTTCATCTACAAGTACTAATTCAAGCTGCTCGAGGGATTTAGCAGTTTGCTCAGTTTCTTCACAAACTTCCAAGTCTCCTGTCCTTTTTAGCTTCAACCGCAGCAATCTATGAATTGTCGAAGGGTACCAAGTAGCTTGAAGTTCCTTAACATTCAAAGCCTCACGAATTACTCCAACTGCCTTATGAGTAGGTGCTACAACAGTCCAACATAGATCCTTCTCCTCAACAAGTTTCAAAAACCTTATAGATAAATACGTTTTACCGCTTCCAGCGAAGCCACTCATAACAAAGGGAATGGTCTTATCAGAATCATCTAGCCATAAATTGAACGCACGATCAGCATTTTGCTGGTCGATAGTCAGTGCTTCTCCAATGGTATTAGAAGTTAACTCCGTCACCCCCAAGAGATACCTAACATATTCAATAAATGAAGTGGAGAGCCAACGAACACAATTCCTGGAAGAGCGATTGCAGGCCCAAACAAACTCCCAGCTAAAACTTCAAACCGAGTATGTCCCAGACTTTCTTTCAGACTATCTTCAGGTTTTGAAGTCCAAACCTTGTCTGGAAGAAGGTTAACTCTGGCTGCAGTTAGTCCAGCCGCTCTCCGAATACCACTAGCGTCATACATAACAATAAAAGCAATAGTTGCAGCAAATGCAAAAAGAGGCTCGTCAAAACCTAATTCCCAGCCAATTCCTGCTGCTGTAGCCGTTACAAGAGAAGAATGACTCGAAGGCATTCCTCCCGTTTCAAAAATTACAGAAGGTCTGATTTTTTGGGTTTTAATAAACTCAAAAATAAATTTTGATAATTGAGCCAAGCCACAGGCAATAAGTCCCCAGGCAAAAACAGAATTATCTAAAAGCTCTAAAAAAGGAGTCAAAGAGGTAGTGATTGAATTCATCTATCGCGAGTAGTGATGTAATCAGCCAAAGCTAAAAGAGGAGTAGATTTAGACTTCCAAGGTTCTAATGCAGTTTTAGCTTCCGCAACTAAAAGGTTGGCCCTTCGTCGAGATTCTTCTAAACCAAGCAGCTTTGGATATGTAGTTTTATCTGCAATCAAATCTTTGCCTGCAGTTTTACCTAACACTTCACTGCTAGCAGTTACATCAAGAATGTCATCAATAATCTGAAAAGCCAATCCAATTCCTCTTGCATAAGTTCTTAAGGCATTTAAAAGCTCATTATCAGCTCCACCTATAAGTGCACCACAAGTTACACATGCCTTCAAAAGCGCGCCTGTTTTGTGTAAATGAATAAATTCAAGAGTCTCAAGATCAACTTCCTTCCCCTCACAAGTCAAATCAACAACTTGACCACCAACTAAACCTGGAGCACCTGATACCAATGAAAGTTCTGCTACAACTTTCAACAATCTTTCAGGAGAAACCCCTTCAGTTCGAAGAGAAACCATTTCGAAAGCTCTAGTAAGAAGAGCATCCCCAGCAAGTATGGCCAAAGCTTCTCCATA
This sequence comes from uncultured Prochlorococcus sp., assembly GCA_902589115.1. Taxonomy (GTDB): domain Bacteria; phylum Cyanobacteriota; class Cyanobacteriia; order PCC-6307; family Cyanobiaceae; genus CACIRS01. The sequence goes on along the minus strand of CACIRS010000022.1, from coordinate 15,282 downwards.
AACCTTGTGATTTGTTGGCCGACCTCTTCGAAGGTCATCATTATCCATGGCTGGCAAGTCATCATGAATCAAGGACATTGTGTGAATCATTTCCAATGCAACAGCAGTTGGAATAGCTGTTTCTGGATCTCCTCCTGCCATTTCGCAAGCTGATAAACACAATATTGGTCGCAGTCTTTTACCTCCAGCCAACAATGAATACCTCATTGAATCTCTTAACTCCTCTGGCCTCTCTGGGCCAAGCGCCTCATCAAGTGCCTGTTCAACACGCTTTTTGGACTTCGCTAAATAAGCGGGAAAGTCAAAAGAAGAACTAACCGCTTCCGCCATGAGAATCATTTAGCTGGGCGGATTCTCTCAGGATGAGGGGTCTCATGGAAGCAAATCACTAAGACTTAAGGACAAACCGCAACGCTTCTGCCAACTAAAAACAGTATTAACCAAAAGCATTGCAACGGTCATAGGCCCTACACCACCTGGGACTGGCGTGATAGCACTAACTTTAGGCTCAACTTCTTGGAAGCGAACATCACCACAAAGTATTACTTTTTTTTTGGTTCCCTCATTTACTTTTTGAGGTAAACGATGAATGCCCACATCAACAACTACTGAACCTGGACTGATATGCTCTGCTCCAATCATTTGTGGCTTACCAGCTGCAACTACTAAGACTTCAGCCTCTCTCGTCATATCCACTAGATTCTGAGTATGAGAATGAGCAACAGAAACAGTAGCGTTAGCGGCCTGAAGCATTAATGCCATAGGCTTCCCAACTAATATGCTTCGCCCAATAACCAAAGCCCGTTTACCCTGTAAGGAAATTTTATTCCTGCTTAATAGCGCCATAACACCAGCAGGAGTGCATGATCTAGCACCTTTTTCGCCTTTAATTAATTTACCCAGATTCAAAGAATGGAGACCATCAGCATCCTTTAAAGGGTCAATTACTGATAACAAAAGGCTCTCATCCATTCCATTCGGTAGAGGTAATTGCAGAAGAATTCCATCCACTAAATCATTTTGGTTGAATTCTTGAATTTGCTTAATCACCTCGTCTATTGAAGTATTTCCAGGGAGATGTAATCCAAAGCTTTTAAGGCCAACTCGGTTACAAGCTTTCTGCTTATTGGCAACATAAACACCACTAGCAGGATCATTTCCTACTCGAATTACTGCAAGTCCAGGAGGACGGCCAACCTGTGACAGACCTCTTTGAATGTCCGAATGAAGTCTTTGCTCAATTTCTTGAGCAAGGATTTTCCCATCAAGCCTTAAAGCCATAAACTTTTTCTCTAGAATTTAGCCAACATCCATCAATAGAGAGTTAGCGTTATCTTTAAGTATCAACTGCTTTGGTGAGCATTACCAGCTTGAATAGGCTCTGGCGCATCTGGTTGCGCAATGAGTCGCCAAGGCGACCTTTACTACCTTGGTCCACTCCTAACAAGGTAGGTCTAGGTTTTTTGTGCTTAGCAATAGCTTTAATAACTAGTTTTAGCTGGCTGCAGGTACCTGAATTTGGTCCAGGAGTACCTGCTTTAAAAGATGAATTAGCCCCTAGTGATGGCTTAGTTCAATACAACGAAGCTCAACAGCAAGGCGGTTCTGAAATTGTCAAGAGAAAAATATTCGTACAAGTTATAGATAAAGATCAATCTGCAAGACTTAAAGAGAGACTTATCCGTAAACTAGGAGAAGTTCAATTAGTTGCTAATAGTAGTGATGTAGCACGAATAGGACCCGTAGATTTAAATGAAGATGAACAACTTTGGGTAATAAATCGTACAAAAAAAATCCGATCTAAATGGGAATCTGCAGTAAACTTGGCAGCCCAAAGGATGTTAAGCCAAGGACTAGTAAATACTATTAGTATTGATCAACTTCGTGAAGCCTCTTCTCTTCAATTAGCTGAGCTTGGTGATAAAAATAATCCTGCAAGAACAATAGGCAGTAAAGTATTAACAAGTACCTTCCAAGGTAATAGCAACTTAAGGAAAGACTCTAATCTTCAGGGGCTATTAGAAGACACAATCACAAGGCAAAGTAGAATTCTTAAAGTAAAAGAGGGTGATGTAATTATAAAAAAAGGAGAACCAATAAGTCCACAAGATTACTATGTCCTTGAACACTTTAATTTAATTAAGAAATCTCCAAAGATTGCTCCTTTCTTACGAACATTTAGTGAGGCGATAGTGAGCTGTGGTGTTCTCTTATTGATAATGCGTAGAGAGAGGCCCTGTCTTCAGCCTCGACATGGTTTTTTTGCACTGGGATTACTTCTAATTGTTCAAGGTAGCCAAGCTTGGTTCGGATCAGCTTCAACCCCTCTAGCTGTATTAATTCCACCAACAATATTGCTATCACAAGGCCTTGGGTCAACATCAGCATTTGCTTGGCTAGCAGTTAGCACACTTCTCTGGAAACTACCAATAAGCGAAATTGGAGAAGGAAGAATGACAGTTGCCTTCGTAGTGGCAGCGATAATCTCATTACAAGGAAGTCGAATGAGGAGTCGAGCACAGTTATTACAGATGGCATTTCTCTTACCATTTGGAGCACTTATTTTCGAATGGTTTTTTCTTAGAGGTATAGAAAGACCGACATCTTCAGATGATTTGGTCTACGAAGCTTTAGTTATGGGTGCGCTTCTAATGCTCACTATTCTCCTAATACCAATTTTAGAAACATCTTTTGGTCTTATTACAAGAGCGAGATTAATGGAACTTGCTGACCAAGAACGACCTTTATTAAGGCGTCTTTCTAGAGAGGCCCCAGGCACCTTTGAACATACATTGATGCTTTGTGGACTAGCTGAAGAAGGTGCTCGAATAATTGGGGCAGATGTGGATCTAATTAGAACTGGAGCTTTATATCACGACATTGGAAAGTTACATGCTCCAGAATGGTTTATAGAAAATCAGACTGATGCGATTAATCCTCATGATGAATTAAATGATCCCTATAAAAGTGCAAATATTCTTCAAGCACATGTTGATGAAGGACTCAAGCTTGCAAAGCGATACAGACTCCCAAGACCAATAGCTGACTTCATCCCAGAGCATCAAGGAACTTTAAAAATGGGATATTTTCTGCATCAGGCACAGTCAAAATCCCTAAGAGTTGATGAAAGTGACTTTAGATATAAAGGCCCAACTCCGAGATCAAGAGAAACAGCTATTTTAATGCTTGCTGATGGTTGTGAGGCTGCACTTAGATCCCTTGATCCAGAAACAACTAATGAAGAAGCATGTAAAACTGTGCGTAAAATAATTGAATCTCGTCAATTTGATGGTCAATTAAAAGAAAGCAGTTTAAAGAGAGCAGAAGTTGAACTTGTAATTAGGGCATTTGTAAAAGTTTGGAGGCGAATGAGACATAGACGCATTCCTTATCCAATTCCAAGAAGAAAAGGGTCTTATCAAACGTAAAAAAATGATTTATCAAACTCTATCTGAATGAATCTTAAATCTGAAAAGAAAATGAGGTGAAATATATCTCCAGATCTCTAGCTTCAAAACATCATTAAGAAGACTCTAGAAAGCCATACAAAACAATTAAAGTCTTTTATTCTTTCTATGTATTGGCCTGCTCCAATAGATCAAAGCCATTAAATTTAAAGTCGATAGGAATAAAGACAATCCTCCTAAAGATTGAAAGTCTTTAACTAATGCAAGTCGAACAATTCCATAAGGAAGTGATACTGAAAGTGCCATTGACAAAGCAACTAAAGCAAGTATTACCCCCCAACGTCTTTGAGCTAAAAGGCCGCCTGAAGCTACAATTCCAACTATTGCTGAAGGCCAAGCAATACTTATTGCCAAACTAATATTTGCTGCCTGTAGGGGTGGGCCAGCAAAAACCACTATCGCGATGATTGGCAAAGCGGCAATATTTGCCAATAAACCAATCCAAGTAAAAAGCCAATAGCCTTTGACTAAATTTCCCATGTTTTCGGGAATAGCTGCTATCCACAAACTAAACATTCCTTCGAGAAATAAAAACTATCTCAACAAGAAATTACCAATTAGGAAGGTTTGTCTAACAAAATCAAGGATTTAATTAGTAGCAATGCCATCTAGAAAAAAACACCTGCAGGGAAAGAAGAATTGAGAAATGATCTTTTCCTTGGAATATCTTAAAAACTTATTTATACAGAAAAACAAGTATTTCAGAAACTATTCAACAAATATCTTATTCACGCTAGAAACTTTTTCACGGAATGACTGGTTTCTATCACTACGAGTATTAGCCTTAATTGTTGTATAGATCCTCACAATACCTAGCTTATGAAGTTCAGCATGGCAATCTCTAACGCAACAGAAAACTTCATCCCAATTACCTTCTAATGCAGTGCCGTTTGGCCCTAACTCATAGTCCAATCCAGATCTATCTATTACTTTTTTACAAGCTGCTATAAAGGGCGAAAGGGAAACTCCTGCACCAATAGGAACCAAGCAAAGGTCAATACTTACCCACATAATAATTAATAAAGAAACTCTATTGAAATACCACTAAATAAGCGAAGAAGCTAAACAATTCTGAGGGTATTCAACAGTCCTCCATGAACCGCTATGAGTCATAACTTCAACTCCAATAGCTCTTTGACTGAGTGAGCAATTAAGACCCTGACCATTACACCACTGTTTAGCTGCATTTATGGCCGCCTCGATTGATTCATAAGGTGCATCAAGGACAGGATGAGGGCTCCCGTCAAGAGCTACGAGCCTATAAAGACCTCTTTGAAGCGTCATATATGTTCACTTGTCGGACTGTCCCAAGCATCTCACAACATACAAGCTATTGGCAATCAAAATTTAAACTTAAGTGCAAATACCTAGACTGACTATAAAGCTAGAAGAATTGAAGAAAATTTGCCAAAAAAAGTAATTTTATTTTTTTCAAATCTTAAATAACTGGTCGCGTTTGGTTGTCAACTAAGTCTCTTTGTGGATGTATAGCCTTGTTTGAAGTCATCGAAACTAGACGATTAAGTGCATTGATATAAGCCTGTGCAGCAGCTACGACAACATCTGTATCTGCTGAATGGCCAGAGAAAAGTTGGCCATTTCTTCGGAGCCTAATGGTGACCTCACCCATAGCATCAATTCCTTCAGTGACAGACTTTACTGAAAATTCAACGAGCTCGTTTGGTTCAGATGCAAGTGAATCAAGAGCTCTACAAACTGCATCTACTGGCCCAGTCCCAACAGCAGATATTGTTTCTTCATGTCCGTCGAAGTTTTCAAGAGTTACCGTAGCTGTAGGTCTAATAGTGTTTCCGCAACTTACTTGTACTAAACGCAATTGAAACCGTGCTTCAGGTTGTTGAACTTGTTCACTAACTATTGCCTCTAAATCTCTATCAGTAATATCTCGCTTTCTATCGGCAAGATCTTTAAAACGTGCAAAGGCTTCATTTAAATCTTCTCTACTTAAGTCATAACCTAATTCTTCAAGTCGCGCTCTAACAGCGCTTCTCCCACTTAATTTACCTAGAGATATTCTGTTATCAGTCAGTCCAACTGTGCGAGCATCAACTATTTCATAAGTAAGTCGATTTTTCAAAACTCCATCCTGATGAATTCCAGATTCATGTGCGAATGCATTGGCTCCTACGATCGCTTTGTTAGGTTGAACAACCATTCCAGTGAGATTAGAAACCAACCGAGAGGTTTTAGTAATTTCTTCTGTTCTTACAGCAGTCAGAGGCGTAGGACTATCTTCCTCTCTTCCAAAATAAGGATTAAAATAACGCCGTCTAACATGCAATCCCATTACCAATTCTTCAAGAGCAGCATTACCTGCTCTTTCTCCAATACCGTTTATTGTGCATTCAAGTTGCCTAGCTCCATTCTTTACTGCTTCAAGAAAATTAGCCACTGCTAAACCTAAATCATTGTGACCATGAACTGAAATAATTGCATCATTTATATTGCTTACATTTGAATTTATTCCTTTAATTAATTCTCCAAATTCGGATGGAGTTGTAAATCCTACAGTATCTGGAATATTAACGGTTCCTGCGCCTGCAGCTATTGCTAATTCAATTACCTCATATAAAAATTCAGGATCACTTCTTCCTGCATCTTCACAAGAAAATTCGACATCTTCTACAAAAGAACGTGCATAAGCAACCATCTCGGGAACAATTTGAAGAACCTCATTACGAGTTTTTCGAAGCTTATGTTCAAGATGAATATCACTAGTAGCTATAAAAGTATGAATTCTTCTTCTTGGAGCAGGAGAAACCGCTTCTGCACAAGCCTTAATATCAGCTTTAGAAGCTCGCGCAAGACCACAAATTATTGGTCCTTCTTCTCCACTGACTTGTTCAGCTATGCGATTTACTGCTGCAAAATCTCCCTGACTAGCAAAAGGGAACCCAGCCTCAATTACATCCACACCTAATCTTGCCAACTGCTGAGCAATTGCCAACTTTTCTTCAAGATTCAAACTTGCGCCAGGAGATTGCTCTCCATCTCTAAGAGTAGTATCAAAAATTAGTACGCGGCCTGGATCTTTGGCCATGAGAACCCTTTTTTGGGCTAGCCAATAATCGCTAGCTAACTTTTATTCTAAATCAGTATTGATTTAATAGATAAAATTCTTTCATACATTAAAGGCTACCAATTAAAGTTGTAACCTTTACAAAAAATTGAGTTATAAAGAGAATGCAAGCAAATTTATAAATTCTTGAAGAGTTTTACGAAGATTTATCATTAGAAAATTTTTGATTTTTTCAAGTAATGGCTATAAAAACCAGTATATCCAAGACTTTGAAGTCCTAATAAGCGCTTCAAGCCCAAACCTGAACACTTAGAAAAATCAAGCAAGCAGTTAAATTCGATTACCTGAAGATGGGACTGAACATTGTCAAAAGGCGAGCTCGCCATAGTTCTACACGCTCATCTTCCTTATGTGAGATCGTCTGAACCAGGATCTTTAGAAGAAGATTGGTTTTTTCAAGCTCTTTTTGAGTGTTATATCCCTTTGCTTAGAACCCTTGAAGCTGCAAGTACTTGTAATGAGCAAAATCCAAAATTAACTATTGGTCTTTCGCCAACTCTTTTATCGCTGTTTAACGATCAAGAATTAAAGAATCGTTTTCCAAAATGGCTTTCCATTCGACTAAGACTACTAAAAGAAATTACAGATTGCAGAGTCTTGGCAGCGAAGGCTCTCTCCTCAAGGATTCAAACTATCCAAAAAGATTGGGAAAATTGCAAAGGAGATCTGATTAATCGTTTTGCTGCATTGCAACAGTTGGAAGTACTAGACATACTCACATGTGCAGCTACTCATGGATACCTCCCTCTCCTAAGGGAAAATCCTGAAGCAGTCAGAGGTCAATTGAAAACCGCTGTAAAAGAACACGAACGCTTATTTAAGAGGAAACCACTAGGGATCTGGCTCCCAGAATGTGCTTTTTATGAAGGACTTGATGAACTAATGGAAGAAGCAGGATTAAAATATGCTGTTTTAGATGGACATGGATTACTTCATGCCAATCCTCGTCCTCGATATGGGCTTTATGCCCCTATATGTAGCCAGAAAGGCATAGCATTTTTTGGTCGTGATAGTGACTCAACCTTGCCAGTTTGGTCAGCCAAGGATGGATATCCAGGAGCTTCTGAATATCGCGAGTTTCATAGAGATATTGGATGGGACTTAACTAATAAAAAACTTCAAGAGATAGGATTAGATAGTCCTAGACCTTTATGTATAAAACTCCATAAAGTTACTGATCAAAAAATATCTCTTGAAAAAAAAGATGTCTATGATCCCCAAAGTGCATCAAGGAAGGTAAAAGAGCATGCTAAGCAATATATTTTTGATAGACAGAAACAACTAAATAAGTTAGAAGAAAAAATGGGAATAAATGCTTTATTAGTAGCACCATTTGATGCTGAATTATTCGGACATTGGTGGTTCGAAGGCCCAGAGTTCTTATCAGAGATATTTTTGCAAGCAGGCATAAATCAACTCAAACTTACTAGATTAAAAGATGTTCTTTTGAAAAGTCCAAAATTGCAGTTATGTGAACCTTCTCCATCTAGTTGGGGGCAAGGTGGTTATCACCATTACTGGTTAAATGAAAGCAATTCATGGGTAGTCAATGAATGGAGCAAAGCAGCAAAAGCAATGATGCATAACTGTAACTTCAAAATAAAAAATGAAAGACATTCTCGATTACTCAAGCAAGCAGCTAGGGAGTTACTTTTATTGCAATCATCTGACTGGAGTTTCATCCTTCGTGCAGGTACAACTACCGAACTAGCAAAAGAGAGAATTGAGCGACATCTGAATCGATTCTGGAAACTTATTAATAGTCTCGCTAAGGAAGAAGGAATCTCTAACAGAACTCTTGCTAAGATCGAGAAAGAAGATTGTTTATTTCCTTTAATTGAAATTAAAGACTGGTCTGCTTATTAGCTAAAAAATTTTTCCGCCAAAAATCATACCAATTCTAACTTTCCAAGGAGAAATATAAAACAGTTTCAACATAACAATTATCAACCTAGGAAGAGGAAGGGTATTTGCTAAGAACCCTGACCAATCTTCTCTTGGCAGTCTAAAAAAAGTAGCAAAGAACTTCCTCAATCGAGATTCATCAAAACTCATTAATCGTCTTAAACCAAACTGATAAAGGCGATGACGTTGAACCAATTCAGGAGTCCAAAGGACTTGCCATCCTCTAGTCGCCAACTCAGATGAAGTCAAATCTGGCTTAAATGACATGTCCATAGCCAGATGTTTTGCCAAAGTTGGGGCTCTTCTTAAAAGCGCTCCAACCATATAACCGGAAGCAGGGTGAACCATGCTCGCAGATCCACCAAAAGCAAGCAATGGTTGATTACGATCTGGCAAAGGTAAGTTCATAGGGAATAAACATTTCTCTTCATGCATTACTTCTTGAATTTCTACACCTCTATGACCTAATCGTTTATGAAGTCTTTTCTTCAAAGTTTCCCAGGGAATAGGGGGAGAACAAGCCAGTGAAGTCTCTTCTACAAAATAAACATCATTTCCAAAATCCATTGCATATAAAAAAGTTGGAGGTTCAGTTATTTCTAATTCAGTTAAATGATCTGGACGAAAATCCATAAGGACAAATTGTCCTTTTTCTACTGGCGAAGAACTAAATCTTCCAACTACTCCATAAGCCGCCTGTTGGGCAACTGGGCCATGATTAGGTCGGCTAATAAATTTACTTTTATGGCCACTTGCATCAATAACCAGCCTGGCTCTATAAGAATTACCGGAAGTACAAAATACTTCAGTTTCTGCACCAAGTACTTTAATTTCAGAGGCTGTTTCTAAATTCCATTTCAAGCCATCACATCTATGAAGTAAGGATTTCTGCAGAGCTTCTTGGTCAAATAATCCATAGTCAAAATAATGTTGAACTGGCTCAACTCCTCTGCGACCAATTCCATTGCCAAAATAGCTAGTTGTATTAGACCATCTATGACCTAATAAAGAAGCCATGCCCAATGATTCGAGCTCTTCAGCCCATATTCCATATGTATTAGGCCATGGTTTATCAGGAGCATGCGAAGCCAATGCATTAACCAAAATTCCTTGCTCTACTAATTCAGCAACAATACAAAGAGCCGCAGGACCAGCTCCCATAACTAAAACATCGGAACAACTGTTCAATTTGAAGAAGGGGATATCCTTTTAATTTCTCCACCAAGCTTTTCTGCATCTGAATCAAGCAAAGAAGCATCTTGCTCATCAGGTTCGGGTGGAACTAAAACCATTTCTGACAAACTGTCCCCAGAGTCAAGTTTCTGCAACCTAACTCCAGTAGCAGCTCTTGATTGTTGAGGAATCAAATCTGCACTAGTGCGAACAATTACTCCTTTCTCACTGACAAGTAACAACTCTTCCCCTTTCCCCAAAACCCTCAAACCCACCAATTCATCCCCTTCTCTTCGAAACTTCATCGCTCTAAGACCCATTCCTGCCCTTTTTTGTAAACGAAATTGATTTACAGGCACTCTCTTGCCTAGTCCTGTTGCTGAAGCAACCAAGACCCAAGGACCTTCGCTCTCAGATGATTGATCAGCATCTTCATCTGAAGTACTAGCTATTTGATCGGCAAGTTCTCGAGGAAGAACATCCATACTTACAAGAGAATCACCACTCCTAAGATTCATAGATCTAACGCCCCGCGCAGTTCGTCCCAAAGGTCTTAATTCATTATCATTTAATCGAAAATGAATTGTCATTCCAGTTCTTGACCCAATCAATACGCTATCCCCAGTTGAGGCAAGCCTGACCCAAGTAAGTGCATCTCCCTGTTCTAAACCGATTGCTATCAAACCATTTGCACGAATTTTACTAAAAGCTGAAACTGAAGTGCGCTTAATAAACCCGCCTTTTGTGAGCATTAACAACTGATTATCATCATCAAAAGAGCTAACGGAAAGCAGTGAAGTTATTGCTTCTTCTCGAGGTATTGGTAAGAGCTGGACAACTGGAGTTCCTTTAGCAGAGCGACTACATTGAGGAACCCTATAAGCAGGTAATGCATAAGCAACTCCGCGATCACTAAACAAAAGAAGAGTGTCATGATCATTACAACTAATAAAAAGCTTTACAGCTTCTTCACCTTGGCTCCTAGTGCCTGCTTTACCTCTTGTCCCTCTACTAGTCGCTTCAAATTCATTAACAGGCATTCTTTTGAGATAACCAGTTTCTGTCAACAAAACAACAGAGCGTTCATTTGCAATTAAATCAATGTCTTCAAGTCCAGCTCCAAGATCTAGAATTTCAGTGCGCCTTGGCAAACAATACTTTTCCTTGAGTTTGATCAACTCTTCCTTAATTAAAGCAAATACTCTTTCTGGGCGACCTAAAATATCTTTAAAATCAGCTATTTTAACTAGTAAATCTTCATGTTCAAGTCTTATCTTATCTGCTTCTAAAGCAGTAAGTCTTCTAAGCTGCATCTGCAAAATTGCATCTGCTTGAACACCTGTTAATCCATGTAATTCTTGAAGTTTTTGTTTGGCAGATGCTGTATCAGAGGCAGCTCGAATTAATGCAATTATTGGGTCTAACTGATCAAGAGCAAGCAAAAGTCCTAATAGGATATGATCTCTCTCTTCAGCCTTACGTAATAAATATCTAGTTCTTCGTTCAATAGTTTCAAATCTAAAGTCCAAAAAGACTTGAAGCATCTTACGAAGAGACAATAAAACTGGCTCGCCATTTACTAAAGCAAGCATATTTGCACTAAAGTTACTTTGAAGAGGGGTAAGTTTAAAAAGATTATTTAAAACAACTTGTGGGTAAGAATCTCTTCTTAATTCAATAACTATTCTCATACCATCACGGTCACTTTCGTCACGAATATCAGAGATACCTTCCAATTTCTTATCATTAACCATATCAGCTATTCTTTCTATAAGAGCAGCTTTATTTGTTTGATATGGGAGTTGAGTAATAATTACTGCGTCTCTATCTGGTCGCCCTTTTGCTTCAATCGTTTCAATATTAGCAACACCTCTCATCGTAACCGAACCCCTGCCCGAAAGGTAAGTTTCTTTAATTCCACTTCGGCCCAAAATCTGGCCCCCAGTAGGGAAATCAGGGCCTTTAATAATATCCATTAAATCTTTATCACTTGTATCAGGATTAACAATTAAAGCTTGTATCCCATCAATTAATTCCCCAAGATTGTGAGGGGGAATATTTGTAGCCATACCAACAGCTATTCCTGAAGAGCCATTCAATAAAAGCTGTGGAATGCGAGCAGGTAGAACTGTTGGTTCTTGTTGGGATCCATCAAAGTTGTCAGAGAAATCAACAGTCTCAGCTTCAATATCTTCTAAAAGGCTATCTTGAGTTAAAGCTTGTAGTCGAGATTCTGTATATCTCATTGCTGCTGGCGGATCATTATCAATAGATCCAAAATTTCCATGGCCATCAATTAATGGCATTTGCATGGAAAAGTCTTGGGCCATCCTCACAAGCGCGTCATATACAGCCGTATCCCCGTGGGGGTGATATTTACCTAAAACCTCTCCCACTACGCGTGCGCACTTTCTATAAGGTCTATCGCTTGTCAAGCCAAGTTCATACATCGCATAGAGGATTCGGCGATGAACTGGTTTCAGACCGTCTCTAGCATCAGGTAATGCTCGACCTACGATGACACTCATCGCATACTCCAAATAGGAGCGCGACATCTCATTGCGAAGATCTGTCTGGATGATCCGATCGTCGGAATCGCCGGGACCGCCGCTTCCTGGTCCCACAGGATCAGCCATATAAGAGCTGGTTACCAAGCTCTAGGTTACTCGGGAACTGAGCAGTTGTTGCTCATCAATAGAAACTACTAACTATTAGTTCTCGATGAAATCCCTCTACCCAGTCCTGAACCTGCCTCGTAAGATCAAAAAACAACTTTGAAATGAGCTATAAGCTCGATATCGGTTCCAAAGTCAGTGCAAACACCAGACAACTCAAATGCGGCCAAATCCATTGGAGATACTGGCAAATCGCAAGATCAAGCAGAAGTAACTCTCCCAGGGACTTCATCAAATCCCAAAAAGAAAACCAGCGAGAAGTCTTCAGTTCCTGACAATCCGTCCACTTCGATTGAAAAAGATCCCTCTGACTCAACTGATCGAATTCTTCAAACAGACTCCTATCAAGAAAAAGGGGGAGAATGGGAATTACTTACAAATAAGTTGAAAAATTGGGTAAGTAATAACGGACCTTCAAACCAATTAGGTCTCCTTCTTAAGTTGAGTTTGGCTTTAGTTGCCTTAATTGCAATCTTGGTAATACTCAAGATTTATTCCGTAATTTTAGGGGTAGTGGGCAAATTCCCCTTAGCTCCTCGACTATTCGAATTCGCAGGTGTTATTTGGCTAACAAAATTTTTCATAACAAAGCTTGCTCCAAGCGAAGAACGTGAAAAAGTATTCTCCCAACTACAAAGTCGATGGGTTTCTTTCCTAGGCGAGAACAACAATTAATTGTGAACTGATCTTCTCTTCAGCATCTTCAATAGAAATTAGTTAGCTCTAGTTGTTAATTTGGCGAGACTTTCTTGCGGATGCAGTGAATATTCAGCTCGGACGCTCCAAGATTGTTCGCAGGGCCTATGGCATTGATGAAATTGCTCTGGTGCCAGGGGGGCGAACAGTAGACCCTCAAGTCACAGATACAAGTTGGAATATTGGTGGGGTGAACTTTGAAATCCCTATCATTGCAAGCGCAATGGATGGAGTAGTTGATGTAAATATGGCTGTTTCCTTAACCAAACTTGGATCTTTAGGCGTTCTGAACTTGGAGGGTATACAGACACGTTATGAAAATACTGAACCTCTCCTAAAGAAGATCACAACTGTTGGGAAAGATGAATTTGTACCACTAATGCAAGAGATATATAGCGAACCAATACAAGAAGAATTGATAAAAAAGCGCATAAGAGAAATAAAGGAAAAAGGAGGTATAGCTGCGGTCAGTGGAACACCTCTTGCAGCTATTCGCTTTCAAAAAACTATTTCGGAAGAACAAGCAGATTTATTTTTTCTACAGGCCACAGTTGTATCCACTGAACACATTGGGCCAGAAGGTCTACAGACTCTCAATCTTGAAAAGCTATGCAGCGAAATGAATATGCCAGTAGTAGTTGGAAACTGTGTAACTTATGAAGTGGCAATGAAATTAATGAGAGCTGGCGCTGCAGGAGTAATGGTTGGTATCGGGCCTGGGGCTGCATGTACATCTAGAGGCGTTTTAGGCGTCGGGGTACCTCAAGCAACAGCAATCTCCGACTGCGCAGCAGCTCGAGATGATTTTGCAAAAGAAACAGGCAAGAATGTCCCAATAATTGCTGATGGTGGAATCGTTACTGGTGGCGATATTTCCAAATGCTTAGCCTGTGGAGCAGATTCAGTAATGATTGGATCCCCTATAGCAAGAGCTGAAGAAGCCCCGGGTAAAGGTTTCCATTGGGGGATGGCAACACCCAGTCCAGTTTTACCAAGGGGGACACGAATAAAAGTTGGCACAACTGGAAGTTTAGAAAGAATCCTTTGTGGACCAGCCTTGTTAGATGATGGAACTCATAATCTCCTTGGAGCAATAAAAACATCAATGGGAACACTTGGAGCCCAAACGATCAAAGAGATGCAATCCGTAGAAGTTGTAGTCGCACCTTCCCTACTAACTGAAGGGAAGGTGTACCAAAAAGCACAACAATTGGGAATGGGGAAATAAATCCTTTATAGAGCTATTGGACTTTTCACGATCAATTATCAAGCACAAGCGTTAATATCAAGATGTGAGGGCTTAGGCCCACACACTCCTCACACCCCCTGCCCGATAACTCGGGCTTTTTGTATTTCTCTTTACTCGACCGTCACATTTCACACCGAGGATTGCATCAAACCCTTTCATTCGGAAAAACGGTTGCTAAATTTCCACGAGGTAAGTTTTTCCTTTAGGTATGTCTAGCGTTGCTGCAGTCACAGATTCTTCCTTTGAACAGGATGTCTTAAAAAGCGACGTACCAGTACTTGTCGATTTTTGGGCTCCTTGGTGCGGTCCATGCCGAATGGTTGCACCAATCGTAGAAGAAATTTCTGCTGAGTTTGAAGGCAAAATCAAAGTCTTCAAACTCAATACAGATGAGAACCCAAATGTTGCAAGTCAGTACGGTATTCGAAGTATTCCTACTTTGATGATCTTCAAAGGAGGCCAAAAAGTTGACACAGTTGTAGGTGCAGTGCCAAAGGCCACACTCTCTGGAACAATTTCTAAACATCTTTAGTTCTAAAGAAAAGAACTTAATCTTGTTTTTCAGTTTTCAAAGGCTTGTTATTTCTATTTCAAGTTAAAAATCAGATTGAGGAATTTTTTACTGAAATGCAACTTGGTCTAATTGACTATGGCATGGGCAATCTGCACTCTGTGCAGCAAGCATTTAGGAAGCTAGGCCAACCACTTAAGTTAATTACTAGCCCTAATGACATTGAAGGTTGCAAAGCTCTAATCCTTCCAGGTGTAGGAGCATTTGACCCTGCAATGAAAAATTTAGAAAAGACCGAACTAATTCCTCATATAAAAGATTGGGTCAAAGATGGAAAGCATCTTTTAGGGATATGCCTTGGCTTACAACTTTTGTTTGAATCCAGTGATGAAGGCTCAATTGCAGGCCTTGGGCTCTTAAAAGGACAAATTCGTCGTCTACCTTCAACTCAAAACGAACGGATTCCCCATATGGGATGGGCTCGTCTGAAATGGCAAAAGAATTGC
>CACIRS010000021.1 GCA_902589115.1 uncultured Prochlorococcus sp. | reverse complement strand
TGAAGACTCTGGAGCATTACCAATTGAATGTGATGTAAGCAAGTTAGCAAGTGGCGACATAATTAAAATCAGACCATATGATGGAACAATTGAACAACTTCATAACGATACTAATGAAACTCAAATAATAAGTAGTTTCGAACTTCAACCAAGCACTATTAGTGATGAAATACAAGCTGGAGGTAGGATTCCATTATTAATAGGAAGAGCTTTAACTGACAAAATACGTGAAAAACTAGGATTAAAAGCGTCTGAAATATTCATTCGTCCTGGAAACACAAAAAATACATCCAGTGCCTATACACAAGCTCAAAAAATAGTTGGGCGTGCATGTGGTCTGAATGGAATTGCTCCAGGAATCAGTTGTGAACCGCGAATGACAACTGTAGGCAGTCAAGACACAACTGGTCCTATGACTAGAGATGAGATGAAAGAACTGGCTTGCCTAGGTTTTTCAGCAGATCTAGTGATGCAAAGTTTCTGTCACACAGCTGCATACCCAAAACCTATTGATTTGAAGACTCAAAAAGAATTACCAGATTTCTTTTCATCACGAGGGGGAGTGGCTCTCAAACCAGGAGATGGAATTATTCACAGCTGGCTAAATCGGATGCTTTTACCTGACACAGTAGGAACTGGAGGTGACAGCCACACGAGATTTCCATTAGGGATTTCATTCCCGGGAGGTTCTGGATTAGTAGCTTTTGCAGCCGCTATTGGCGCAATGCCTCTAGATATGCCTGAATCAGTTTTAGTTCGCTTTAAAGGTTCACTTCAACAAGGAATAACACTTAGAGACATAGTTAATTTAATTCCATGGACAGCAATTCAAAAAGGACTTTTAACAATAGAGAAATCTAATAAGACCAATGTTTTTAATGGCAGAATCCTAGAAATAGAAGGGTTACCAGAGCTCAAATTAGAACAAGCTTTCGAACTGACTGATGCAAGTGCAGAGCGTTCTTGCGCAGGTTGCTCAATACAACTCTCAGAAAATACTGTTACTGAATACTTAAAAAGTAACGTAGTTTTATTAAAAAATATGATTGCACGTGGCTATCAAGATTCAAGAACATTAGGTAGAAGAATTAAAGCTATGGAAAACTGGTTATCCAATCCTTCTTTACTCAAAGCAGATCAAGATGCAACATATACTGAAACTATAGAAATCAATCTCGATGAAATACATGAACCATTATTAGCTTGTCCAAATGATCCAGATAATGTCAAATTATTGAGTGAAGTTGCCGGCACACCAATTGAAGAAGTCTTTATTGGTTCATGTATGACAAATATCGGGCATTATCGAGCCGCAGCAAAAGTATTAGAAAAAGAAGGTATTAATAAAGCAAGACTTTGGGTATGTCCGCCAACTAGAATGGATGAATATATCCTCAAGAAAGAAGGTTATTACACAATATTTGAGGAAGCCGGAAGTAGAATGGAAATGCCTGGATGTTCTCTATGTATGGGGAATCAAGCTCGCGTAGAGGACAACACAACTGTTTTTTCAACAAGTACGCGAAATTTTAATAACAGGCTAGGAAAAGGTGCTCAAGTTTATTTAGGTAGTGCTGAATTAGCTGCGGTTTGTGCTCTTATTGGAAAAATCCCCACACTTGAAGAATATCAATCAATTGCGGCAAAAAAAATTACGCCATTATCAGAAGAAATTTATCAATATATGAATTTCGATCAAATTGAAGGATTTCAAGATGAAGGTAGAGTCATTAGCCAGCAAAAAGAAGAAGAATTACTTGCAAAATTATAGAAATTCAATGTCTCTTTTAAGTAGAATAAAAAACAAAAAGGATCGATTTAACTCAATCGGAAGTATAAAAAATTTATTGCAAAAGCGATTACTCATAGTAATTCTTGCTCTAATGCTTACAGCGTTAGGAGCTGCAATTACAGGCGTACTTTTTAAAGCTGGTGTACATCTAGTAGAAGATTGGCGGCTACAACTTTTACAACAAATACCAGCTTGGATTGTTCTACCAACACTTGGAGGTATTGGAGGTTTAATTTCAGGAACTTTAATATCAAAATTTGCTCCTGCTGCAAGCGGTTCTGGAGTAAGTCAAATTATTGGATTTATGAGTCACAAAAATGTTCCAATGAATATCAAAGTTGGAATAGTTAAGCTATTTGCAGGAATTGTAGCCATAGGTAGTGGATTTCCTTTAGGGCCTGAAGGACCTGCAGTTCAAATGGGTGGATCAGTTGCTTGGCAAATGGCTCAATGGCTTAAAGCTCCAGTTGCTTTTCGACGAGTGATAGTAGCCGCAGGAGGAGGAGCTGGGATTGCAGCAATATTTAGTGCGCCAATTGGCGGCTTTATATATGCAATCGAAGAGTTACTTAATTCAGCCAAGCCATTAATTCTTTTGTTAGTAGTAGTTACAACATTTTGGGCCGATACATGGGCAGATGTTCTTCAAGCTATGGGGCTAGATCCAAGTGCTGGGGGATTTGATAAAAATCTAGGTTTTCAAGTAGAAAGTGAATACAATCCTATAGTTAGCTTTTTACCAATTGACTTAGGTTATTTAATATTTCTTGGAATAATTATCGGAATATTAGCTGAGCTTTATTGTAAATATGTTATTTCTATGCAAAAAAAAGGTAATGAGCTTCTAGGCAAAAAACCAATTTTTAGAATGACTCTTAGTGGAGTAATTCTTGGAGGAATGTATTCTGCCCTACCTGAAACTTTTCACCATTTTGGAGAATTGCAATATGTAATTGCAGATGGCAATGCAGATATTAAATTAGCCCTTGCAACTTTCATTATTCTCTTTTTGACAACTGGCTTGGCAGCGGCATCTGGAGCTCCAGGAGGATTATTCTTCCCAATGCTTACGCTTGGAGGTGCAATCGGTTTAGCATGTGGAGGTTGTTTGGAAGTTATAACTGGATACACACCTAGTTCATACGTATTCGCAGGGATGGGAGCATTTGTAGCTGGATGTTCTAGAACACCTGTCACAGCAATGTTTTTAGCCTTTGCTTTAACAAAAAATTTGTTAATTCTTAAACCAATTCTCATAGCTTCTATAACAAGTTATTTAATAGCTCGAAGCTTTAATGAGGATTCAATTTATAAACGACAACTCAAGCTTGATGTCAATAAAAATTATGGGTGTAAAGCCTGAAAAAAGAAACCCTGCTATTTAAACCTGTCGCTCCAGCAAGTGGTAGCCTAAAAACTGTTTTAGCATTTCCAAATACTTATACAGTAGGTATTACTAGTCTTGGCTATCAAACAATATGGGCAACACTGGAGCAAAGAAAAGATGTTGATGTTCGTAGATTATTTACAGATCAAGGAGAATGTCCTCACAGGCATGTGGATTTATTTGGCTTTTCAGTAAGTTGGGAGCTAGATGCACCAAAAATTCTCAATCTTTTAGAGCAACAACATATACCTATTTGGAGTAATCAACGTTCTAATTCCAGTCCTATTGTATTTGGAGGAGGACCTGTTTTAACGGCCAATCCTGAACCATTAGCACCATTTTTTGATGTTATTTTATTAGGTGATGGAGAAGAGTTATTACCAAATTTTATTAACAAAATGCATGAAATTAAAACTTTTGGAAGATCAGAAAAACTTCATGAGTTAGCTAATATTCCAGGAGTTTACATACCAAGCCTATACAAACCAATATATGAAAGCAATGGAAATTTAAAAAGGATTGAACCAATTTCTTCTAAGATTCCCTCTTCAATTACGAAGCAGACTTGGAAAGGAGAAAGCCTAAGCTATTCAAAAGTAATAACACCTGAATCAGCATGGCCAAATATTCATATGGTCGAGGTAGTTCGAAGCTGTCCAGAACTTTGTAGGTTCTGTCTTGCCAGCTACTTAACACTTCCTTTTAGAAGTCCTTCACTAGAAAATTCACTAATACCAGCGATAGAAAAAGGTCTTTCTGCTACAAAACGATTGGGATTATTAGGCGCTTCCGTAACACAACATCCTGAATTTAACAACTTAATTGAATGGATCAACCAAGAAAAATTTAATGACATTAGATTAAGTGTAAGCTCAGTACGTGCATCAACAGTTACAGCATCTATGTGTAAATCATTAATGAAACATGGCTCTAAATCTATAACAATAGCTATTGAAAGTGGTAGCTCAAGACTGAGAGAATTAATCAATAAGAAAATTTCTGAAGAAGAAATATTTGATGCAGCTAAATATGCACTAGATGGAGGCTTGAAAGGGTTAAAACTTTATGGAATGGTTGGGCTACCTACTGAAGAAGAAAATGATATAGAAGCTACAAAAGAATTACTAATTAAGCTAAAAAAATGTAATCCAGGCCTAAGACTAACTTTAGGTTTAAGTACCTTTGTTCCAAAAGCACATACTCCTTTTCAATGGAATGGAGTGAGAATCGAAAGTAAAAATAGAATCAAAAATCTAGGAAAGCAATTGAAATCTAAAGGTATAGAATTTCGACCAGAAAGTTATGGCTGGAGTGTTATACAAGCACTTATATCTCGCAGTGATCGTCGATTAGCCCCAGTAATTGAAGCTATTCGCAAAACAGAAAATACTCTTGGGAACTGGAAAAAAGCTTATCAAGAAAATCGCAAGCAAGTCAGTCAAGAAAGTCCTTTTCATCAAGAAGAAATGAATAAAATGCCAAGCTGGGAAGAAATCATTTTCGAAACTTGGGATACTTCATGCGTATTACCCTGGACACATTTAAAGGGTCCACTGAGTAACGAAAGACTTATTGAACATCGAGCAGAATCTTTGAGGGAACATCCTGATCAGATTTAAGAGACAAAGTCATACACCTCAAGCCCGCTAAAAGAATCCAACCAGCGATATTTAATCGGCTATCAAAAAAAGGCATATCAGATGCATGAAGTACTACAAGCACAAAACTTGCTGTCCACCATGCTCTATCAAAAATAGAACCTGCACACATCTCATTAATTGGAGAAGATATGGTCAAAACACCTCTCTTTAGAGTGACTGCTAATAAAGCAAGAACGGTTCCTATTACAAGTATTGTGGCAGGAATTCCATGAGCTACAGCAACCTCTAAAGGAAGATTATGAGCATGTCCATGCCATTGGCCTGTTCTCAAAGGATAAACAACAGAAAAAGCTGCTGCTCCCCAACCCAACCAAGGTCGTTCTAAAACCAATCCAACAGCAACTATCCACTGATTCAATCTTGTAGAAGCTATCGATCTCTGCATATACATGTCATTTAATCGCGCCCATATACCTTCAGGGACGACTTGACGAGCCCATTGCTGTAATTCGAGCCCCACGCCAGGCAATACAGCTAATGCTACTGGCATCAAAGTCAAACTCAACACAGGCAATAACCAAATCCAACGAGCTGGTCCAATAACAAATGGAATTGCCAAAATTAATCCTCCCCAAGCATTGCGAGAATCGGTCAGTATTAGTGCAATCGCAATGGCTATTGTTATTGCACTTATAAAAACTCGATTGCGTATGTTTACAAATGGTTGAAGCAAAAAAGCCAATGCAAATGGCCAAACCACGGCTAACCAAGCACCAGCAATATTTGCATAATCAAATAGCCCAGAAAGACGGCCTTGAGGTTCTCCTCCAGGAGCAATAAACCAAATAATTAGTCCATTAAGAAATTGCCAAGGTCCTTCCCATCCAAGCCATAACTGACCAAAACCCGTAATAAATACTGGGAAAGTCCCTGCCAAAAACAAAAGAGCACAACGTCGACGAGCAAAATCAGTGCACAAATATCCTTGAAAGGCCCAAAAACACCAAAAAAATGGCAACCAATTAGCTAGACCTATCCAGGCCAACCATTCTGAATATGCCCCTAAACACCCAATTATCATCAAAACACCCGCAGTCATAAAAGATATATTCCAAGGATCTTTCCAATAGGGTTGAGATCTACGAAAGCTAGCTATCACTAAAGCAGGAAGAAAACAGAGGGCCGATAAAAAAGCACTAGAAGGCAACAAAAAAAGACCTATTTGGAAAAGAATCCAACCCCTCAAATCTGCTGATACAGGACAAAATCTCTTTAGCCAAATAAAACAATTCATACAAATACTGCAGTCCTACCTCGATAAACCATTACTTGCCGTCGTAAATGCAATCTCAAAGCTCTAGCTAATGCCATACGCTCAGTATCACGGCCTTTACGAATTAAGTCCTGCACTTCATCACGATGACTAACATGTGCAATTGTTTGTTCAATAATTGGTCCATCATCCAACACTTCTGTCACATAATGAGCTGTTGCTCCAATCAATTTTACGCCACGATCCCAAGCTCGATGATAGGGCTGGGCTCCTTTGAATGCTGGGAGAAAAGAATGATGTATATTAATTACTATTGGAAATCTTTCAAGAAAATTTTTACTTAGAATTTGCATATATTTAGCTAGAACTACAATATCTATATTATTTACTTTCAATAAGTTAAGTATACTCTCCTCAGCTAATAACTTCTTGTTGGAAGAATTTGGAATACAATGAAATGGAACATTGAATTGTTTACATAAAGGCTCAAGATCCATATGATTTGAAATTATTAAAGGAACTGTCATAGGCAATTCTCCATTACGTGTTCGCCAAAGCAAATCAGATAAGCAATGACTTTGTTTAGATACAAAAATCGCAACCCTGGGTAATTCATCAGAAAAGCTTAGAGTTGCTCTGCCTTCTAATCTTGTTGCCAAAGTATTAAGCGAGATACGTGTAGCAGAGCGTGATAAATCAAATCCCTCAAGATTCCATTCAATACGACTTAGGAAAAGTTTTGCTCCAGAATCAGTGTGGTGATCTGCATGAAGAATATTGCCACCGTGTTGAGCTATCCAACCTGCCAATTCACTTACCAACCCTGAACGATCGGGACATATAAGCTGCAAAATTACTGTGCAGGAACTCACGACGACCTCAAATGAAAAAACATTATTGCTTTATAACTGCTAGTAGGAAGTTTAGTTCCAATAATTACTTTATTAGGCATTATTAATACAAGTCCCATTATTAGAAGGCGCTCTACTCATCAAATCTATTTCTATAATTGGAGCAGGGGTCATAGGCAACAGCACAGCCTGGCATTTGGCATGCCTTGGCCATAACGTAACATTAATTGACCCAGAAACTAATGATTGCAGGGATTCTGAGAAAAGACTATCTGGTACAGCCGCTTCCCTAGGCATCTTGATGGGACGTATATACAAAAGATCAAAAGGTAGAGCATGGGAACTCAGAAAAAGAAGTATAGAGCTATGGCCTCACTGGATAAAAAATCTAAACTCTGCTAAAAATCCTGTATTTGTTAATACGCCATTAGTTCAATTCCCTAAGTCAGAAAAAGAAGCAAATACAATGAATGATCTTGCAAAAGAAAGATATAGTCTTGGGCTAGAAATGATCAAACCAAATTCCAATGAATGGCTCAACAAATTTTGGCCTAATGAAAAATACGGATATTTAATTTCACATAAAGATGGGTTTATCGATCCATTAAGATTACAAATATGCTTTAGGGAAAAACTATTAGGAAAAGATATAAAAACTATTCATGAAAAAGTACTATCGATAGAGAGAGGAACAAGTCTCAGTAGCAACAAATGGCATATTCATCTCGAAAATGGCAAAAAAATCAAACAAGATGTAATTGTTATTTGTGCTGCATTAGCAAGTGAAAAACTAATAAAGCCTTTAGGGTATTCAATACCCTTAGAGCCAATTCTTGGTCAAGCTATAAAATTAAAATTATGGTTATCAGACAATGATCTATTAAATTGGCCTTCAGTAATCAACTATCAAGGAATTAATTTAATTAAAAGTTTTAATAATGAAATACTTTTAGGAGCTACCTTAGAAAAAGGAATTTATCCTAATCGAGATTGTTTAAATGAAATGCAAAACTTTCATGAGAATGCTCCAGAATGGCTAAAACAAGCAAAAATAGATAGTAAATGGTTTGGAATACGAGCAAGACCACTTGAAAGGCCAGCACCAATTCTTGATGTCCTTGAAAATGGATTAATTATTTCAACCGGACATTATCGAAATGGAATCCTACTTGCACCTGCAAGTGCAGAATGGGTAGGAAAACAAATTACCTAAATAAAGGTAAAAAGAAGACTCAAATTATTATCTTTATAAAATTAACCTTATTTACTTAGATTCTGTAAATTCGGCATCTATTACATCATCTCCAGATTCATTAGTTGGATTAGATGATTCCTCAGGTGCATTTGGTGCTGCATTTTGTTGATAAACAGATGCGCCTAATGTGTACAACTCCTGTTGTAACTCTTCTAACAATGATTTCATTGTCTCATAGTCATCCTTTTCTGTTGCTTCTTTTAGTTTTAATCTTTTTTCTTCAACCTTAGATTTCGCTGCGGCATCTACTTTGTCTCCTAATTCTCCTAATTGTTTCTCTGTTTGATAAACCAAGGTTTCAGCTTGATTCTTTATATCAATGCGTTCACGTTTTTCTTTATCTGCTGAAGCATTACTTTCAGCATCCTTAACCATTTTATCTACCTCAGTATCGGAAAGTGTAGATGCTCCAGTAATAGAAATGCTTTGCTCTTTACCACTACCTTTATCTTTAGCTGTAACACTAAGAATTCCATTAGCATCAATATCAAATGTAACCTCAATTTGAGGCACTCCTCTAGGTGCAGGGGGTATGCCGTCTAAGCGAAAAGTACCCAAACTTTTGTTATCTGACGCCATTTCACGTTCACCTTGTAAAACATGTATTTCAACGTTTGTTTGACCATCTACAGCAGTGGAATAAGTCTCAGCTTTTTTAGTTGGAACTGTTGTGTTACGCGAGATCATTTTAGTCATCACACCACCAAGTGTTTCCACGCCCAAAGATAGTGGGGTGACATCAAGCAACAATATGTCCTTAACTTCACCAGCCAACACTCCACCTTGAATAGCTGCTCCAACTGCAACTACTTCATCAGGATTAACTGTTTGATTAGGATCCTTTCCTGTTACTCTTTTAACTAATTCTTGAACAGCGGGCATTCGTGTTGAGCCGCCTACCATAACTATTTCATCTAACTCGCCTGAAGAAAGCTTGGCATCCTTAAGTGCTTGTTCTACGGGTACACGGCAACGATCTATCAAGCTAGATGCAAGTTCTTCAAATGTTGCTCGTGTAAGTGTGAGATCAAGATGCTTAGGTCCTTCGGGCGTAGCTGTAATAAATGGAAGATTGATTTCACTTTGTGTTGCATTAGAAAGCTCTATCTTTGCTTTTTCAGCTGCTTCAGTAAGGCGTTGAAGAGCTTGTTTATCTTGGCGCAAATCTATACCTTCATTACTCTTAAAAGTTGAAGCCAAATGATCAACAATTACCTTGTCAAAATCATCTCCTCCTAAATGAGTATCTCCAGAAGTTGAAAGAACTTCAAACACACCATCTCCAACTTCTAAAACTGAAACATCAAATGTACCTCCACCTAAATCAAATACTAAAATTCTTTCATTACTTTTTTTGTCTAAACCATAAGCCAAAGCTGCAGCAGTTGGTTCATTAATGATCCTGAGTACCTCCAATCCTGCAATCTTTCCTGCATCTTTAGTCGCTTGACGTTGAGAGTCATTAAAATAAGCAGGAACAGTAATTACAGCCTGAGTAACATTTTCTCCAAGATATTTTCCTGCATCTTCTGATAACTTACGTAATACCTGAGCACTTACTTCCTCAGGAGAAAATAATTTATCAAGAATTGGACATTTTACTTTTACATTAGAGCCTGATTTTTCAACCCCATAACTAACTTCCTTAGACTCTTCATTGACTTCATCAACTCTTCTGCCAACAAACCGCTTTGCAGAATAAAAAGTATTCTCAGGATTCATTACAGCCTGACGTTTGGCTATCTGCCCAACTAATTGATCTTGATTCTTGGTATACGCCACGACCGAAGGGGTGGTTCTAAAACCTTCAGCATTAGCTATGACAGTGGGCTTTCCACCCTCCATAACTGCAACACAACTATTAGTAGTTCCAAGGTCAATGCCTACAACCTTGCTCATTAGTCACAGCTCCTGAAATGTCTTCTTGGATAAATGCATCCTCGGTAGTTAGGCCACTTACAGGCGAGGTGTGGTTCCCGAACAGATAACACATAAAACTGGTATAAAAAAGCATTGATCAGTTCGGATGATTAGCGGAAAAACCTGCTTAATAGGCCTCCTTGGTTGCCCTGTAAGCCACTCACTTTCACCGGTAATGCACAATGCTGCTTTAAAAAAATTAGGCCTGGATTGGTGCTATCTAGCTTTGCCATGTGAAACAAAAGATCTAAAAGCAGTACTTGAAGGACTGAGAGCAATCAATTGCAAAGGCCTAAATATCACAATCCCTCACAAAGAAACAGTTGCTTCGTTATGTAGGGATTTAAGTCCGTTGGCAAAGCGTCTACAAGCAGTCAATACCCTTTTGCCGAATCCTCAAGGAGGCTGGACAGGCACGAACACAGACGTAAGAGGTTTTGTGACACCTTTAAGAGATATCCATTGGCAAGGTGGAAATGCAGTTGTTATAGGTTGTGGTGGAAGCGCAAGAGCAGTAGTAGCCGGATTAGAAGATCTAGGAGTACCAAATATTCAAATAATTGGTAGAGCAGAAAAATCTATAGACCATTTTCTAAAAAACTTTTATGCAAAGTGCTCCAACTCACAGAAGTTATCTAAAGTGGAAGGTTTCATTGATGAAGATAATCAAATAAATGAGATTATTAAAAATGCAGATCTGATAGTTAATACAACACCTGTTGGAATGCAGAATTCAATTAGTGAAACAAATAAAGAAATGCCATTAGGCAAAGAAATTTGGAGCCAACTTCAGCCAAATACAACTCTCTATGATTTGATTTATACTCCTAGACCTACTGAATGGCTCAAAGTTGGTGCTAAAAATGGGTGTAAAACAATTGATGGTCTAGAAATGTTGGTTCAACAAGGTGCTTATTCTTTAGAGATTTGGTCCGACAAGAAATATATACCTATAGAAAAAATGAGAAATGCAGCAGAATCGTATTTAAAGAATTAAATTAACTATGCTTTAGCTGATTAAGATGAGTATTCCCATATGGCAAAGGCTAGCATCCATCGTCATCTACATGCTTCCATTAAGTGATGCCATTCCTTTTGGCAGCAATTTATTCATTCAATTTCCATATTTAAAATTTCTAATGTTACCAGCAATACCTATATTTCTTTTAGAAAGAGGAATACCTTTTGGGAGCTTCATATTATTTTTAATACTATTTTTTAGCATAGTTAGAAATAATAATTTAAGTTACTTTCTTCGATTTAATACCCTTCAAGCTTTATTGATCAATATCGGAATAATTTTATTGGTATATTGTTTTGAAATTCTACTTGCTCCGCTTGGCGCAAGCCTAATAAGTAAAACGTTTGCCAGTACAATTTTTATTGCAATCCTTACTCTCATTATTTTTTCGATAGCTGAATGCAGTCAAGGGAGAGAGCCTGATATTCCTGGAATCAGTGAGGCTGTAAAAATACAACTTTAATTATTTACCCATGAAAGTATATGGTGGTATATCCGTCGCTCATTCCTTGAGCCTTCAGTCCTCGCCGGAAACACTATGTCAAACCAGCCTTACTACGAAACGATGTACATCCTCCGTCCTGATATTCCAGAGGAGGAAGTTGAAAGCCATTTAACTAAGTACAACAATATCCTTATTGAAACTGGTGCAAAGGTTTTAGATAGTCAAATGCGTGGCAAAAGAAGACTTGCATACACGATTGGGAAACACAAAGAAGGAATTTATGTTCAGTTAAGTCACAATGGTGATGGTCAACAAGTCGAAAAATTAGAAAAAGCAATGCGACTTAGTGAAGATGTAATTCGTTATTTGACAGTAAAGCAATCAGGGCCTCTTCCAACTCCAAGAGTTGTACAAAACAACGAATCAGAATCCAACAAAGAAGAAAAACAAGAAGCTAAAACTGACAAAAAAGTTGAAGAGAAGACCGAAGAGAAAGTTGAAGACAAAGCTGAAGGCAAAGTTGAAGAAAAGACCGAATAGAAAGTTGAATCAAAAACTGAAAAAGATAATCAAGACGCAAAAGATTAATTACTTATTTTTAGAAGCCCAAATTCTTGCTGGCAATCCCCAAATATAAATAAAACCCTCAGCAGCAACATGTTTAAACTGATCAGTTTTCCCATAAGTTGCCATATCAGGAGAATAAAGACTATTAGAGCTTGAAGACCTTCCTATTACTCTTGCATTACCTTTTTGTAAACGCATAATTACAGTTCCATTAACATATTGTTGAGTGGTATGTATAAAACTATCTATAGCTTCTTTTAAAGGACTAAACCAAAGGCCTTGATATACCAAATCCGCCCATTGCATTTCTAATTGTGATTTAACCTTTAACACATCAGCGGCTAAAGTAAGGCTTTCTAATTCTTGATGTGCTTTGATTAAAAGTAGAAGGCCAGGAGTCTCATAAATTTCTCTACTTTTGATTCCGACAACTCTATTTTCTATAATATCTAAACGACCAAAGCCATGCTTGCCAGCAATGAAATTCGCTTCCTTCATAAGAGAAGAAGGATTTAAAGAGATCCCATTTATAGAAATTGGATTACCATAATCAAAAGTAATTTCTATATCTTCATATTCATCTGGGGCGTGATCTATGGAAGATGTCATTGTAAATACTTCTTCAGGTGGCGGCACCATTGGATCTTCCAATGGACCGGCTTCGATACTTCTACCTAATAAGTTCAAATCAATAGAATAAGGAGTTGATTTACTAACTGGAGCGGGAATACCAAACCTTTCTCCATAAGCAATCGCTTCTATCCGACTCATACCCCATTCCCGAGCAGGCGTTAGGACTTTCAATTCTGGAGCTAAAGCACCAATCGCAACATCAAAACGAACTTGATCATTACCTTTGCCAGTACAACCATGTGCAACAGCATCTGCTCCTAATTCTTTAGCAATTTCTACTAAGCGGCGAGCTATTAAAGGTCTAGCGAGTGCTGTTGAAAGAGGGTATTTACCCTCATAGAGAGCATTGGCTTGAATAGCAGGAAATGCAAACTCCTCAATAAAGGGTTTAATCAAATCATTAACTAAAGATTTAGTCGCTCCAGCTTTTAATGCTTTGAGCCTAATAGGCTCTAATTCATCTCCTTGACCAAGATCAGCAGCAAAAGTAATTACCTCTTGAACACCATACTCATGTTTTAAATAAGGAATACATACACTCGTATCAACCCCACCTGAATAAGCAAGAACAACTTTATTTGCCCTACCCATTAGTGAAACTCCTAAAAAGATTTAAATGCTGTCTAAGACACATTTGAGCATATTTCAGTACTAGAAAAGTAAAAGTCAGTCAAAAATGGCTGATACATCAAAAAACACATGCACAGGTAGGTGAGTTGGTACAAAAATTTTTAAGCTGGGAAATAACTTCAATCTCACCTATATCTCATGAACGAATAAATACTGGCTATTGAGCCTGTACTGGGCAAGTAATCAAAAAAGTTGAAAACAAAATCATTTGTCTCTCGAGCCTATTGCCAAAAAAAGCACGTCACCTCAATTATCTGTAAAAAAATTGAAAAAGGCAATGCGTGTAAAAACGGATTGCTTTAAAGAGAATTCAATAGGAGCATTAATACATCGAACACGGAGGGTCCATGGACGATACGCCACCTGAGCATTTAGAGAAGCAAGCTGAAGCGGCCCTGCTCCAACAGTCTTAACTTATTTGTGGGCTTTCGTCTGGTGAGACAAACTTGTGCGTCAAGCCAGTCGACACTCCTCTGCATCGTCCTAGGTGCCCTTAAAGGAGATCAGCCAAACACCTAGAGAACTTGGCCCCAGGCGCCAAAGTCAGAAGCTTCAAATTCACCTTTTAATAAAGCCCGGCTTATTTTAAAAATAAGCCGGGCTTTATTAGTGCTAATAGTAATCAAATCTGATCAAAAATGCTTGCAAAAAGAGAGTTTATGAAAATTGAAACAAAACAAAGGATAGATAATGCAATATCAGTAATTTTGTGCATCGCTGTTATTTCTTTGAAGATTGCGTTTTTGTCAACCTAAACAAATAAATCCATAAACCCATTACGAATGAAGGTCCCATTAGTAATGTAAAAACCAAATAAGATCTAATTTGAAATGAATCAGGATGATAACTACCCCATAGACGTAAACAATAGCTAATGCATAAGGCTAAACCCCATGTAATTCCAATCAAAAGCAACTTATTGGTCAAAGCAATTCAAAAAATGGAACTCAATGCATTATCTTTGAATATTGCTCTTAATCCGACGAATGAGCGACCTCAGCAAGGTCAACTTAAGTGCGCTTGATGGTATCAATCCAGCACTCACCCGTTATGGGAGACAAGAGCCAGCACCTATTTTACCTCTCAGAGAAGAACCAGATCTTCTTTCATGGCTAGAAACGAGTGGAAGACTCGTTGCGGATGAAGAGGCAAGCTCACAAGATGTAAGCACTGTAGAAGAAGAAGAGCTATCAGCTTTAATGGGAGAAAAAGAAGACTACAAATCTGAAGATGAACAAACAGAAGAAAACTGGGAAGATTAAAAGAAATGCATGCAAAAAAAGCCAGGTGTTTTGCAATTTTTTTAAATCTTTGAGCTAATACTTCAAGAAAGTAGATGGTTAATTTAAAACATAAAGCAAAAACCAATGGATTTCCAATTTTAATTTTAATTATATTTCTTGCTGCTTTCGCAACAGATTACTATATATCTAATAGCCAATTAAGCTTGCCATTAATTATAACCTCAATACTTTCAATAATTATTATCGACTTGTCCATCCCAAAACTAAAAGAATTAAAAATTCATCAAATCATAAGAGCAGAGGGACCTCAAGGACATCTAGAGAAAAAAGGCACGCCAACAATGGGGGGGCTAATAGTAATACCAATAAGTTTATTTATTGGCAATATACTTATATTTACTGGCCCAAGCAAATTAAAAATTCTTGCTATAAGTTTTTTATGCTTATCCTATATGGTGATTGGAGCAATTGATGATTTAAAAAGCCTTTCTAATAATACCAACATTGGTTTAACAGCTAAGTGGAAAATAATATTACAATTAATAGGAGCCAGTATTTTTATACTTATATGTGAATTGAATAGTTTGTTGGATTCTAATATTATTTTGATTCATAAAATTTCAATAGAAATAGGATTCTTTATCATTCCACTCGCTTTATTTATATGTCTTGCGGAAAGTAATTCAACAAATCTCACGGATGGCTTAGATGGATTGGCAAGTGGATGCGGCGCATTAGTTTTCACAGGAATCGCAATTGAGTTAATAATGCGAGGAAACAATGGCGATGCAGGCCTTGCAAGTTTTTGTATGTGCATGTCAGGTAGTTGGATTGGTTTTCTTTTTCATAATAAAAATCCAGCCAAAGTTTTTATGGGCGATACTGGCTCGCTTGCAATGGGAGCGGGTCTAGCAGGAATAGGTCTCCTTTCAAATAGCCTATGGGCCGTGTTTTTAATGGGAGGAGTCTTTGTTGCAGAAGCAATCTCAGTCATTCTTCAGGTTGCTTTTTTTAAGCTAACCAAAAAAATAAACGGTCAAGGTCAAAGAATTTTGCTTATGGCACCGCTTCATCATCACTATGAATTAAAAGGGGACAGTGAAAGTAAAATCGTTAATAGTTTCTGGCTAACTACATTATTGTTAGTTCTTATAGGAATTCTCTTGCGACCAATAAACTAAAAATGAGCTATTTCACATGGACAGAGTCAGGCATTACTAGTGACTGTAAAAGCTTGGAAGCTATGGCTTATCGCTTTGAAGAAAGTGCAAAGTTAATGCGAAGAATGGCAAAGGAAGGATTTAAATTACAAAAAAAACATGAAAGACAACTAATTACTCATGAAAACAAAAAAATATTTGAAGACTGGGGCTTTATTAATGAAGAAGGTGCATTTAAACAATTGACATTAATGGCTGATGATGAATAAAGATAGAAATTTTTATCTAAATATAGAGCCTATAAGACTAAAATACAAAACAGTTAATTCATCTGCAAGTAAATGATCAATTTATACCCAAAAACATTATTGCTTCTAGGAAGCGGGGAATTAGGAAAAGAGGTTGCAATATCTGCTAAAAGATTAGGCTGTAAAGTTATAGCTTGTGACAGGTATTCAAATGCTCCAGCGATGCAAGTTTCAGACATAGAAGAAGTATTTAATATGCAAGATCCTAAAGAATTAAAAAAATGTATTAGAAGACACAAACCTGATTTTGTTATACCTGAAATTGAAGCACTAGCAGTTGATTGTCTTGCAGAGCTAGAAGAAGAAGGTTTTAAAATTATTCCAAATTCAAAAGCCACAAAAATAACAATGAACAGAGATAGAATTAGAGATTTAGCATCTAAAGATTTAGGGCTAAAAACAGCCAAATACTTTTATGCTTCTAATTTAAATGAATTAAAAGCTAGGGCTAGTGAATTAGGTTTTCCCTTAATAATAAAACCTATAATGAGTTCTTCTGGTAAAGGACAAAGTTTTGTTCAAAATTCATGTGATTTAGAAAAAGCTTGGGATATTGCAATTCATGGGGCAAGAGGTACTTCCTCAACAGTAATTATCGAAGAATTTTTGCAATTTGATCTAGAAATTACTCTTCTTACGATTAGACAAAATGATGGCTCTACTCTTTTTTGTCCTCCAATTGGACATGAGCAAAAAGGAGGAGACTATCAATGTAGTTGGCAACCCGCAAAATTAAATAATGCTAACTTAAAGCAAGCTCAAGATATGGCAAAAAAAGTTACTGAAAAACTTGGTGGGACAGGATTATTTGGAGTTGAATTCTTCATTTGTGGAGAAGAGGTTATCTTTTCTGAATTGTCTCCAAGACCACATGACACAGGTTTAGTTACACTAATTAGTCAAAATTATAGTGAATTTGAACTACATGTTCGTGCAGTATTAGGATTACCAATACCAGAAATTATTAATACAAAGTATTCGGCAAGTAGGGTTATTTTGGCAAACAATAATTTATCTAGTGTGAAATTTATTGGATTAGAAAAAGCTTTAACTGAAAAAAATACGCAAATACTACTATTTGGGAAAGAAACAGCTAGAAAAGGTCGGAGAATGGGAGTAGCTCTAGCTTCAGGAAAAGACTTGAACGAAGCGCGTTTAATAGCTGATAAAGCTGCTGCTTATGTTGAAGTAATAGAAAATTAAATAAACAACTATCTCTTCAAGAAAAATCTGTAATGCTTTAAACCATCCATTAATCCTGTTTTTAATCTGGAAGCGAAAAAGACTCTTTGATGTGATCGGAAGCTTTCTAAAGACGAATCATGTTCAGCGGGGACTAAAGAATTAGTAAGACCTCTCATTAGTTCTGCATCACCCTGTTCACTTGCAACTACAAATACTTTATCTAAGGGAATTTCCCAACGCAAAGAAAGGTACCTAATTGCTTCCGTTCTAGAAGCTCTTAAAGGTACAACATCTAAATACCAATGACAACGCAAGTGAGGCAATGCTGCTTGAGATTCTTGTCTTAATCTCTTTCTTACTAAAGGCAAAATAGCTTCACCAGGCTCTTTTAATGTATAACTAACTTTATAAATACTTTGTTGGTCTGAAGATTGAAGTATTAAATGACTTTGTAATGATGAAAGGGCATTTTCAACCCCTTGGCGGTTCCAATCAATACTGATTAAAGAATGCCATGATTCATCATAATTTTCTTCAGTGCCATAGTAGATTTCTGTTCCTGCACGACAGATCCATACATCTGGCTGAGGTAAATTCAGATCCTGATACAAATGTCGAGCAGATTTAATTGAACGACCAGAAAGTATTCCTAATGAGATATCTTTTCTAAAAGAATTTTTATCCAAATTAGCCTTGAAGATTTCTAAATTTTCTTGCTGTATTTGATCCAAACCATTATCTAAATCTAGTAATAATAACTTTGTTCCTAAAGGATTCTTAAATTGTTGTTTTCCAATCGTCCAAGTTCGAGATGAACTTCTTTGTAGATGTTGCTGCATTAATGCCAAATAATTACAAACATGAGCATCCCAACTGAAATGTCTACTAACAGCCTCAATTCCATTGTCACTCCATAAACGCCATTGATGCTCATCTGCACCAGCCTGCTCAAGTGAATCCTGCAAGGCCTCTAAATCAGTTACATCTGCCAAAACTCCATTTGCACACCTAGATAATATGTCTCGTGGACCACCGTCATCAGTTGCAACGGTAGGCAATCCACAAGCTGCTGCTTCAAGCAAAGTCAATCCAAAAGGTTCAGTCAAAGCAGGATTCACAAATAAACCTTTTTTCATCGCTGCCCATTTGTAAATAAAAGGAATATCTTCTCTACGGTGTTGTTTAGGATACGCAATTTGCCCATAAAGATTATATTTATCAACCAATTCAAAAACCTGCTGAAATACATCCCTTTGTTGTTTATCTAACTGTCTAGGATCATCTCTTGAACCAAGTACGAGTATAAGGTTATGTCTTTTACGTAATACAGAAGAACGACCATATGCCTCAACCAATGCTGGTATATTTTTTCTTCTAACTGCTCTAGAAATAGACAACAAAGGAGGTAAAGAAGGGTTCCTTAAAAAAGGGTGCAATATTTCATCTATTTTCGAATTATCTTGTATTTCGGATGCATTAAAACGGGTTAAATCGACTCCAGGTGGAACAACTTTTGCATTTTTAGAAGAAAAATTACCGTAGCGAGCATATTGATGTTCGATTTCTTGTTTGGTACTTGTTATGACTAAATTCGAATGAGCTAAAGCAAGTTCTTCTGCATCAATACGGCGACTAATGGAGTAAGTATTCTCAATTTGTTCATGATCAACACCTGCTTCTAATAATCTGCGCTGTTTTTCTCTGCCAAGAGAATGACCTGTGAATACAAATGGAATACCTAGTCGACTAGATACTAAAGATCCTACGTATCCTGCATCTGCATAGTGAGCATGTATCCAATCAGGCAAATCATTTTGAGCGGTAATGCGTGCAACTAATTGGTCAGCCAAGTCATCTAAATAAGGCCACAACAACTCTTTTCTTAAATAACGTTTAGGACCAAAAGGTAATCTAATGATCTTTGCTCCAGGAGCTACAAACTCTTCTGCCTGAGAATAATCTGGTGAAATCCTTCTATCTTGAATTAAGCGAGTAATCAACTCAACTTCATCAACTTCTGGTCTAGCAGCTAAACCTTTGACTAGCTCCAACACATAAAGGGTTTGACCTCCAGTATCAGAATCACGTCCTAATTCAAGATCATGGCCACGAATAAGGCCATGAAGATTTAAATGAAGGAGTTTGAAGCCCATCTCAATACCTCCTGAAAGGAGTTGAGATGTTTTAAGTGATTTTTAGCCTAAACAACCTAAAGAAAGCCTGTTAAAAAAAATTGACGTCGATTGAATCCTTGTAAAGACCTGCAAGCACTAACTTTTAATCATAGAAGCATTGCAAAAAAGAAGTTACAAAACATGGCGAAATAAGGAAAACAAGCCTGAAAATCAATCTTGAGCAACAAAAGGCTCTGGAAATGAATAGTTCGTTGAAATCTTCTGACTAATGATTTAGAACATAATTAAAATCTTATAGATATCAGTAAAATTTATATTGCTAGTTACTTAGAAAGCACTTTTTTTAAATAATGAGCTGTATGACTAGTTGGATGTGTCGCAACTTCTTCAGGAGTACCGACTACTAAAATTTCACCTCCACGATCACCACCCTCTGGGCCAAGATCTATGACCCAATCTGAACAGCGAATTACATCTAAATTATGTTCTATAACAATAATTGAATTTCCTTTATCAACTAATCGCTGAATTACATCCATTAATTTATGTACATCAAAAAAACTAAGGCCTGTTGTTGGCTCATCTATTAAATAAAGAGTTTTTCCAGTTGCTCTTCGAGATAACTCTGTTGCAAGCTTAACCCTTTGTGCTTCTCCCCCCGAAAGAGTAGGAGCTGGCTGACCAAGCTTGACATAACCAAGTCCAACATCTACCAAGGTTCGCAAACGATCTGCAGCCTGAGGAATAGCAGAAAAAACTTCTGCTGCTTGCTCAACTGTCATTTCTA
Organism: uncultured Prochlorococcus sp.; assembly: GCA_902589115.1. Taxonomy (GTDB): domain Bacteria; phylum Cyanobacteriota; class Cyanobacteriia; order PCC-6307; family Cyanobiaceae; genus CACIRS01. The sequence goes on along the minus strand of CACIRS010000021.1, from coordinate 5,006 downwards.
AAACATCTGCAATTGTATGGCCTTTATATCTGACTTGTAATGTTTCCCGATTAAAGCGAGCACCCTTACATACCTCACACTGAACATACACATCAGGCAAGAAATTCATTTCAATAACATTTACACCTTGACCTTTGCATGCCTCACAGCGTCCACCTTTTACATTAAAACTAAATTGCCCAACTTGATAACCACGCGCTTTAGCTTCAATTGAAGCAGCAAAAATTTGCCTTATAGGATCAAATGCTCCTGTATAGGTAGCAGGATTAGATCTAGGAGTCCTCCCAATTGGTGACTGATCAATAACTATAACTTTATCTATTGACTGAATTCCTTTTAATTCCCCAAGACCTTTTGGAAAAGGAACTTTTAAACCGAGACTATGATTTAAAGCTGGATGCAACAACTCATTAATTAAAGTACTTTTTCCACTTCCACTTACTCCAGTAACAGAAATCAATCTACCTAATGGAAATTGAACAGTAATATTCTTTAAATTATTAAGATTACAATTCTTCAATATAAGATTTCTATTGCTAGATTCCCTTCTTTTTAAAGGCGTTTTTAAACTTAATTTACCACTTAAGTAAGCACCTGTTAAAGATTCTTTAGCATCCAATAAATTAGTTATTGAACCTTCAGCAACTATCTCGCCTCCATGAACACCAGCGCCTGGACCAATATCAACTAAATAATCAGCTGCTCGAATTGTTTCCTCATCATGTTCAACTACCACTAGGGTATTACCTAAATCCCTTAATCTTCTTAAAGTAGCTAATAAGCGATCATTATCTCTCTGATGTAATCCAATACTTGGCTCATCTAAAACATATAAAACACCAGACAAGCCAGCACCTATTTGGGTTGCCAAACGAATACGTTGTGCTTCTCCTCCTGATAACGTCATTGCCGGTCTATCTAGAGTTAAATAATCAAGTCCTACATCAAGCAAGAATCGAAGTCTTAAGCGTATTTCTTTTAGAACCAAATCAGCTATTTGCATCTGCCTTGAAGAAAGTAAAGGTTCATTACTCTCAGAAATACCTTCCCCAATCAAATTCCCTATTCTATTTAAGGTTTCATCAACACTAATTGAGGTTAATTCTGAAATATTATAAGGTCCAAGTTTTACGGCTAATGCCTCAGGACGTAATCTTTTACCTTCACAAACAGAGCATGGAACCAACTCTAGAAATTTTTCTAATTTTTGACGGACAGACTCACCTGAAGCATCACGATGTTGTCTTTCCAGAATTGGCAATATACCTTCAAATTTTCTAGTTAAAGATGAACCTTGATTATATCTACTGTCAGTTTGAATAAGAATTGGGTCTTTACTACCATGAAGCAAAACATCTTGTTGTTCCTTTGATAATTTATTCCAAGGGGTTTTTATTTCAAAGCCAAAAGCATCTGCAACTGAATATAACAATGAAAAATAATAAGAATTATCTTTATCACTCCAAGGGGCTACAGCTGCATAAACAGGAAGTGAAGTATCTGGAACAACTCTTTCGAAAGTAAATTTTCGCAAATGTCCTATTCCATGACAATCTGGACAAGCTCCATAAGGACTATTAAAAGAAAACAATCTGGGTGATAATTCTTCTATAACTGATCCATGTACTGGGCAAGCAAAATTTTCAGAATATAGTTTTTCTAATTCAAGATCTTCGGATAAAGTTTGATCCTTTTTAGGAACAATTTCTACCAATGCCAAACCATCACCTCGCTTTAAAGCAGTTCTTAAAGAATCTGTTAATCTCTCTTGAATTCCCTCTCTAGATATTAAACGGTCTACTACCACATCAATTGTATGAATTTGATTTTTATCAAGCTCAATATTGTCAGATAATTCACGAACTTCTCCATTAATTCTAACTCTTGCAAATCCTTCAGCAGCCAAACCTCTTAACAATTTAGTGTGAGTACCTTTTTTACCTCTAACAACAGGAGCTAATAATTGATATCGCAATCCATCAGGAATCTCAAGAATCTGATCAACCATCTCGTCAATAGTTTGGGGTCGAATAGGCCGATCACATTCAGGGCAATGAGGTTCTCCAGCCCTTCCAAATAACAATCGCAAATAATCTTGAATTTCAGTAACAGTTCCTACTGTTGAACGAGGATTATGACTAGTTGATTTTTGATCAATAGATATTGCCGGTGATAATCCATCAATTGCATCTACATCAGGCTTATCTACCTGTCCTAAAAATTGCCTTGCATAAGCTGAAAGACTTTCTACATAACGTCTCTGACCTTCAGCAAAAATGGTGTCAAAAGCCAATGAACTCTTTCCGCTTCCACTGACACCCGTAAAAACAACAAGCTGGTTCCTAGGCAGTTTCAAATCAACATTTTTTAAATTATGCTGCCTTGCACCTCTGACAGTAATTACGTCTTCTAAGGATCTGCCTAGCAAATCCCCTGAAGGTGACAAAGGCTCATCAGTAGGCTTGACTTGAGGACGTCCCATCAGGGATAAACGAAAAGACGTAAGATTCTACAGAAAAAAATACTCATTAAGCAGCTTTTTTTGCTAAAAGACTTCCAGCATAAATTTGAGCATCATCAAAATCACCCCCTGCCAATTGAGCTAATTCCTTCTTACGAGCAGCTAAATTATCAAGAGAAGAAACTTTAGAGTAAGTAATTCCATCAATTACAGACTTTGTTACAGCAAAATGATTATCTGCATAAGCAGCAATTAAAGGTTGATGAGTTATACAAAATACTTGTCTATGAGAAGATAAATCCTTTAAGACTTGTGCAATTTCTCCGCTTATGCGACCGCTTACCCCTGAATCAATTTCATCAAACAAAATTGTAAAAGGACCATTATCTTTTGTTAAAAGAACTTTTTTAAAAGCTAGTAAGAACCTTGACATTTCTCCACCTGATGCAACCTGAGAGAGTGGTGCCAAAGGTTGGCCTGGATTCGCAGAAAAAAGAAAATTGACAGAATCTGCACCAAATTCAGTCGGTATAGATTCTGATATTTGAACCTTAAAACGTACATTTTGTAAACCCAATGGACGTAATTCCTTCAATAATAAATTTTCAAATCTTAAAGCTAATTTTAATCGGCAAGCAGATAATAATTGATTTGATTCATCTCTTTTTAATCTCGCTAAGTTCTCTTGCTTCTCTAAATCTTTGAGGCTAGCATTATTATCTTCTGAAAAAATAAGCTTATTTAATGCATTTCTTTTTGTAATTAAAGATGGCAAATCAGAATTATATCGTCTTTGCAGTCTTTTTAAGAAAGCTAGTCTATCCTGCAATTCTTCAAGTCTAGAAGAGTTATTTTCTAGTCTAAAGCCGTACTGGTCTAAATCAGTTATTAATGATTGCATGTCAGCTTGTAAGTCCAAAATCTTATCAAAACTGATCGATAATGATTGATCTAACTTGGTTAATGATTGCAGCTGATGAATAGAGTTTGAAAGCTGTTCAAGTTGAGACGGCAATTGGTCACTACCTTCATTAAAATTTATTAGTAAGCCAGAAATCCCCTCCTTAAGCCTAACAGAATTGGCCAATATTTCTTGTTCATTCTCTAAGTATTTATCTTCATCAGGATCTTCCAATTCAGCTGATTGTAAATCTAAAAATATTTCTTTATACTGTTGCATTTGATGTTTAGAATGATTATTAATAGATCTTTCATTTAAAAGTTTATTATTAATATTTTTCCATCTTAGCCAAGACTCTTTAACATTTTTTAAAATAGGATTTATATCCTCAGAACCAAATTTATCCAAAGAATGTAATTGATCAGATGAGTCTATTAATTGGGAGGCTTGATCTTGAAGTGTTAAGTCAATAAAGAAAGGTCTTAACTTAATTAACTCATTTCGATTAATCAAAGTACCATTAACTCTCGATCTACTTGTTGTCCGATCAGCCAAGCATCTCCATTCCCTACTGATCATTACATGGTTATCTTCTAGTCCTAAATGCTCTTCCTCAAAAAAACCTTTGATAGGCTGGTCAAGAAAAAAAGTTGCTTCTATATGGGCCTTATCAGATCCAGATCGAATTAATTTAGTACTTGAAGATGATTGAGAACCATAAAACAGGACGTCAAGTGCATCCAAAAGCAATGATTTCCCAGCTCCAGTCTCTCCAGTTAAAACAGTGAACCCTTTCTCAAACGTCAATTCAAGACTATCAATAAGAGCTATGTTCCTCAGATTTAATCCAACTAGCACAATGAAGATGAATATACGATCGAACAGTAGCGGGCTTAAGCTGGATTAAAAGGGGAAACGTTACTTAATTGCCATGAACGGGGCCAAAGAAGAAATCAGTGATTTCATAGAGGCAGCTGGTCTCTTGGAATATGACCCTAAAGCAATTTCGAGAATCTATAGAGGAAATCCCAATAGGTTATTTAAAAGAATCTGGCAAACACTAATTCCTATCTCGGTATTCTTGTTAAAAGTTAGTAGCGACAAATTATTTGGATTGCTTAAAAGTGACAAGAATAAAAAGATAAGAGCTAAAGAATTTGCAAATCTACTAGTAGAGCTTGGACCAGCATTTATAAAAGCAGGTCAAGCTCTTTCCACGAGACCTGATATTGTCCCGGTAGTTGTATTAGAAGAATTAGCTCAATTACAAGATAAACTAGCTGGGTTTGACGGCAGTCTTGCTTTGGCCTGCATTGAACAAGATTTGGGAATTAAATTAGAAGAAATTTTTAAAAGTATTGAAGAAAAGCCAATTTCAGCAGCGTCTCTTGGTCAAGTTCATCAAGGCACATTACTTAATGGCCAAAAAGTAGCGGTTAAAGTGCAAAGACCAGGTTTAAGAGAACAAATCACATTAGATTTATATATAGTTAGAAATATAGCTGCTTGGTTAAAGAGATACATTAAAATTATTCGTAGTGACCTCGTAGCATTAATAGATGAATTGGGGACGAGAATATTTGAAGAAATGGATTATATAAATGAAGCAAATAATGCTGAAAAGTTTAGAAAGCTACACTTACA